>DASUEK010000110.1:0-5580 GCA_036275115.1 Permianibacter sp.
GTAGTCCTTGCCGGCACACTGCAATTCCAGGTCCTGTAATTCCTGTTGCTCGATACGGGCGCTGGCGCTGATTGCAAAGAAGGCGTGCTGGTGCAACGAATCCGGCAAGGCGTGGCGACGCAGCCAGGCCGGTTCGCCGGCGCGTGCCGGCATCATTTCAAACAATTCCGGTTCCGGCAGGGGCGGCAAGCCTTTCAGCGCTTGCTGACGTTCGGCGACCGCGGTCAGGAACAGATACCACGGTTTCAACAGCAGTTCGACTGAACTCAATGGTTGCTGCGCGACCGCCAGCGCATCGGCTTCATCCAGCAGATAGACATCAATGCGATCGGTTTCGGCGCGGAAAAAGATTTGCACCGCGCCTTGTCGGCGTTGCCCGTAAATCAGATGCAAGGGCACGTCGCTGATGGCCTGTGATTCGAAACGCAGTTCACAGGCGGGCGGCAGCGGTGTCGCCAGCTCCCGCAACAACGCCGAGAAATCGTCACAGGCGATCACGTCGGCGTGCTGTTCATCGAGGCGGAACTGACGGTAACCCTGGCCGAGCCGCAGCACGTACCGTACCGGACTGCTCTGGGCCGCCCGACGCACCGGGCCGCAAAATTCGTCGACCACTTCGGTAACGCGTCGGCTGATCGACTCGGCCCGGTGCGGGCTGAAGCAATGCACATTCAACAACGGCGTCAGCTGCTGAGTGCCGATATGCTGGTGCAGGGCAAGCAGTGCCTGCGGCAAGGCTTCGTTGTCGCCGAAGGACACGAACTGTACCTCGCCCCAGCTGTTCAGCCAGACCAAATCGACCTGCTGCACCAACTGCTCGCGCAGCGCGCCATACGCCAGCGCATCGGTCTGGCTGCTGACCAGTTGCAGACCTTGTCGGGTGCGGTCGGCCATCGGATCGATGCCAAGGTTGATGATCAATGCGGCGCGTCGCAGTTCGGCATTCTGGCGCAGGTCATCGTCATCCGGCGGTGGCAGCGGTTGCGGTAGTAACTCAAGCAGCGCGCGCGCGGCTGCTTCAATCTCGACGAGACGCAAACCGGTGTCGCCCGGCAGCAGTGCCAGTCGCGTGCGCCGGGTCAACAAGCCATTGACCTCGGCCCATGCCAGCAACTCCAGCGGCTGATGGCTGCGCTTGAGCACCGTCGCGCCATCCGCGCTGTTGCTGTCGTGGCGACCGCGCAGCAGCGCAAATTGATACGGGCTTTCGGCGCGCAAGGTCAGCGCGGCTTCCTGCAGGTCGGGCGCGATGCCGATATCGAGCCGCTCAATTTTACCGGAACGCTTCTCCAGCATCGCGAACAGCTTGCGACCAAGCACAGTGAGCTCATCCTGACGACTGCGCGCGAGATCACTTTCCTGCCGCGCGAACGCCGACAGCGCGCGAAAACTTGCGACCAGCTCTTGCACCAATTGTTTGCGCTCGGCTTGCACCCGCTCCAGTTTCCACTGCCGACGCTGATCGAGTTCCTGCAGCTTTTGCCGTGGCCAGCCCCAGCTTTGCACCCGTTGTTGCAGCAACGGCCGACGCCAATCCGGATGCGTCACCGGTTGTGACAACCGCTCGCCGGTTTTCAGGTAGAAACTACGACGGATCAGATCGAGCCGATCGAGCCGGCCCTGACGTAGCAGATGGTCCTCGACCGCCTGATACACCAGCAGGTAGGGGTCGATGTCGTCGTGGCTGAGCCGGTTCTGGTAAACGCGCTGCTTGAACTGCAAGGACAGTGGCGGCGGCGCGGGCTGTTGCGCGTAACTTTCCATCAAGGCCAGTTTCAACACGGATTTGTACGGCGAGTCGATGGCCTTGTTCAGCTGCCACAGCGCGGCGGTAAAAAATTCGGCGGCGGGAATCTGCGCGACATTGCCGAAATCGACCACGTCACTGGCTTTGATGTAGCGCTGGGTCAGCAGCCGGTCGGCATGCTCCTGATAACGGTCATGCTGCTCCGGTGGCACCAGCCACCACAGCGGCAAGCGACCGCCGAGCAGCAGGGCGCTGCGGTAAAACTCATCCAGCAGCAGGGCATGTTGGGTGCTGCCGCTGTGCTCGGTCGACAGCGGGCCGAATTCGCCGGCGCGTACCGCTGCTGCTGTCATCGGATACACGTGCAGTGAGACACCTTCGCGCGCGGCGTAGGCGGTGATCCGCGCTGCCTTGTCCTGCAAACGGCTGATGCCATCGGCCGGCAACTCGTCGCGGTAAATCAACCAGACATCAAGATCACTTTCGCCGCTGTGGCCAATGGTGCCGGTCGAGCCCATCAAGTACAGCGCTTGCAGATCGCGTTTCAGGCTGGCACGTTTTTCGTAGTGAAAGCCCCGCGCCAGTCGGCGCGCTGCCAGCAGTGCCGCTTGACCGGGCGTGTAGTCGGACAGGCTGCACGGCACCTCGTTGTCGACCCAGCCTGGCAACAGTGGATGGTTGACGTGAAACAGCAGCGGCAGCAAATCGATCAGCTCGCGTTCGCGTTCGCGTGCCGAACTGCGCAGCCGGTCAAGCCGGTCGCGGTTCAGCTGCAAGAAGCGCTTGCGGATCAGCAGCAGTTGCTTGCGGTCCAGCTCGGCGTCGGTGCCGGCGGCAAGCGTTGCGGGTGGTGAGGTGCGATTCATGTCGACCAGTGTAGCAGCGCCCACACATCCGGCTGCCGCCGCCGCAGGGCCGCCGGCCACTTGCCAAGCCATCGGACAATCCGGACACTGGCTGCTCCCGTGCTACCGGTCGCCATGATCGCATGTCCCGCCGCTCCTCGACTGCTCCTGTTCCGATCCCTGCCGGTCAACGCCTGCGCCGTTGGTGGCGCGAGCAAGCGCTGGCACCGAGTGCCGATTTCCTGCCCGATTTCTGCAACGTACAGCTGGTGTTTCTGGTGGTGTTGGTGGTCGAGCTGATGGCGCTGGTGCTGGCCTTGGCGCAGGCACCGCGCGGCGATCTGTGGCAGGCGCTTGGCTTGATCAGTTTGTTCATGCAATGGGTCGCGCTCACCTGCACGGCCCTGCTCTGCACGCTGCGCCGGTTTCTCGCCAAACGACCGCTGGTGTTGGCGGCGCTGTTCAGTTACGGCCTGATCCTGGCAATGACCGCCTTGTTCAGCTGGCTCGCGCTGCGTGCCGGGATCGGCATGGACATGCAAGCGCTGCGGCAACCGGAGGCGGTGTTGGCACGCAATCTCGCGATGGCCGGCATCATCGGTGCCGTTGCCCTGCGCTATTTCTATCTGCAGCAACAATATCGCCGCCGTTTGCGGCTGGAAGCCGAAGCGCGGGTGCAAGCGCTGCAGGCCCGCATCCATCCGCATTTCCTGTTCAACAGCATGAACACCATTGCCAGCCTGACCCGCAGCAATCCGCGTCTGGCCGAAACGGTGGTCGAAAACCTGTCGGAACTGTTCCGGGCATCGCTGGCGCTGGCCGGCAGCAAAACCACGCTGGCCGAAGAATTCGAGTTGTGCCAACGCTACCTCGACATTGAACAGTTGCGGCTGGGCGCCCGGCTGAAAGTCAGCGTCGAGTTGGACCCGGTGCTCAAAACCGTGCCCGTGCCATTGCTGCTGATTCAGCCGTTGGTAGAGAATGCGGTTTACCATGGCGTGCAGCCATTGCCGGAAGGCGGTTGGGTGCGGCTGCAGGCGCAGACGGTCGGTGATGTCGCCGAGATCGTGGTCAGCAATCCGCTGCCGCAGCAACCAAGCCGGGCCGGTCATGGCGTGGCGCTCGACAACATTCGCGAGCGGCTCGCTGTGCTGTATCCGGACGGCGCATCGCTGCACACGGAAACACAGGCCGGCATCGAGACCGGCAGCAGCACGGACAAAACGTTTATTGCCCGCTTGCGCATTCCGCTGCGCGGCGGTTCGGCAACGGAGAGGCCACTGTGAAAGTATTGATCGTGGATGACGAACCGCTGGCGCGCGAGCGGTTGCGTCGGTTCTGCGAAGAAGACCTGAGCGGGTATCAGGTTGTTGCCGAAGCCAGCGACGGCGCCGCCGCGATCAGCGAGGCACAGCAACATCACCCCGATGTGGTACTGCTTGATGTTCGGATGCCGGGCATGGACGGTATTGAGGCGGCCCGCCATCTGGCCGATCTGGAGCCGGCCCCTGCGATCATTTTCACCACGGCCTACGATGATTACGCACTCGAGGCCTTTGCCGTCCATGCGGTGGGCTATCTGCTCAAGCCAGTGCGGCGCGACAAACTGGAAGACGCGCTCAAGGCCGCCGCCAAACCGAACGCGGTGCAGTTGGCCGCCCTGCGCGGTGATGACAGCAACAAGGCGCGGGCGCGCAGCCATATCAGTGCACGTGTGCGGGGCAATCTCGTTCTGGTCAAGGTGGACGACATTCTGTACTTCCAGGCCGATCAGAAGTACATCACCGTCCGCCACCACGGCGGTGAAGTGCTGATCGAAGAAGCACTGAAAGATCTGGAAGAAGAATTTGGTGATCGCTTTGTCCGCATCCATCGCAATGCACTGGTCTCGCTCGACGGCATTGTCGCGCTGGAGCGCGATGCGCTTGGTCGCACGGTAGTCAAGCTGAAAGGACTCAATGAAACACTGGAAGTCTCGCGGCGGCACTTGCCCGGCTTGCGCGCGACCCTGAAGCAGCTCTGACCACCGACTGCTCCATGCCCGGATCTCCCCGATGATGCCAATCGTCCGATCTGCCGTGTTGGCCATGCTCGCGCTACTGTGCAGCGCCTGCTCGCCCGACACATTGATGAAACAGATAGTCGATCAGAGCAAGGTCGATCAGGCTCGCCAGATCCTCGACCGGCTCAACGGCAACGACCGGACGACGCTGTTGGCCGAGCTCGATCCGTCGATCCAAAGCGAAAACCCGGCGGCGGTGTTGTTGGTGCTGGCCTCGACGTTGCCGGATGAGGCGCCGTTATCCGAGACGGTGGTGGGCTATCACGCGCTCAGCCAGAACGGCACCGAATTCGTCAACGTCACCTTTGAACGCGAATACCCCGAGCAGTGGCTGTTGGCGACGGTTGCGGTGAAAACGGAAGCGGGCCGGCGCACCATCGTCGGACTGAACCTGCAACCGAGCGACCAGTCGCTGCGCGCGCTGCATCGTTTCACGCTGGTCAACAAAAGTGCCAGTCATTACCTGATTCTGCTTGCTGCTGTCGTCGCGTTCTTGTTCACCGTCTACACGCTGTACCGGGCCGCGCGCACGCCGATCCCGAAACGCAAATGGCTGTGGCTGTTGTTTGTTGCCTGCGGCGTCGGTCAGATCGCCATTCAATGGACCAGCGGCGTGATCAGCGTGTCCCTGCTGTCGGTGCAGTTGTTCAGTGCCGGTGCAGTCGCGCCGTTGTACGGGCCATGGCTGATTTCCTTTTCCTTGCCGCTCGGTGCCATCCTGTTCTGGTGGCGGCGCAAGCAATGGCTGGCCGCTGCCGCATCATCGTGATCGAACCCGGATTGCCCCATCGGTTGATCTTCCGGCTTGCTGGCCGGTCCTGACCGGCCCTACGATCCGGGGCCACGCCTTTGCGCTTTCCTGGAACCCGGCATGAGCCTCCCGACCGTCCGTATCGCCACCCGCCAATCACCGCTTGCGCTGTGGC
>DASUEK010000111.1:0-2493 GCA_036275115.1 Permianibacter sp.
CAAAACCGCTTCTTGCTCGGCCAAGCGCAGCTTCAGACTCTCGCTGTCAATGCGGGCCAGCGGCTCGCCACGTTTCAGCTTGCTGCCGAGTTCAGCGACCCAAGTAATCTGGCCATCCTGCTCGCTTGCAATGGCCGCATCGTGCCGGCTGATGACATTGCCCGGCAACCACAACACCGGCGCCAGCTGCTGCGTCTCAACGGGCGCCACCGTGACCAGATTCGGCACCGGCTCCGCCGCCGGTATTGCCTCGGCGTACAGCCAACTCAGTAGCGCCAGCACGCCGGTGGCAATCGGTTTGCGCCAGTGACGGGTCAGTTGCAACATGATGAAGCTCCTCGGTCACGCCGCGTTATCGAGCGGCTGTTCAGTGCGCTGTTTCTTCAGTTCCAGCAGAATCAGTTTGGTTTCGCCGAGCCGCAGCAGACACGGCAGCAACAGCAGAGTGAACACCGTGCTGACCGCCATACCGCCGGTGATCACGGTGGCAAGCCCGCGGTAAATCACACTGCCTTCACCGGGCGTGACGACCAGCGGCAAGGTGCCAACCAGTCCGGTCAAACTGCTGATGAAGATCGGCCGCAGCCGCCAGCGCACGGCCTGCTCAACTGCGTGGTGCCGCGACAAGCCATTGCGCTCGGCAGTGCGGGTTTGGTCCACCAACAGAATGGCGTTGTTGATCACCAAGCCAATCAAGATGATGAAACCAATCATCGTCAGCACATCAAGCGGCTGGAACGTAAACAGGTTCAGCAGCCGTAGCGCGATGACGCCGCCGACCGTAGCCAGCGGCAAGGTCAGCATCACGAGAGCACCATCCTTGACCGAGCGGAACAGCGCGCACAGCACCAGAAACAGCACCAGCAGCGCCAACAGGAAATTGCCGCCCATGGTCCGAATGGCTTTTTCGAGCTGGTCGGCGTTACCACCATATTGAATATTGGCACCCGCCGGTAACAGGCCGCGCAGCTCCGGTTCGATGTCCGCTTTCAGCGTCGCAATGGTTTGCTCCAGCGACCAGCCTTCTGGCGGACTGACATTGAGGCTGACGGTGCGGCTGCGATCGACGCGCAGCAACCGGGTCGGACCGACCGTTTGTTCAATACCGACCAGATCACGCAGAGGCACGACATTGCCGGCCGGCGTAAACAAGGGTGCATCAGCCAGCGTTTCCGGATCGAACGCCTGTTCGCTGCGGACGATCACGTCTTTGCGCTTGTCGCCATCAAAATACTCGCCGACGAACATGCCGTCACCGAGCGCGCGGACAATGGTGCCGAGTTCGCGTCGGGTCCAGCCCTCTTCGTTGATGCGGCGATCATCTGGGGTCAGCCGCAACTGCGGCTCAGCCACGTCAAGCCCCGGTTGCGGCTGCACATTCGCGCCCGGGATCACTTGCTGGATTTTCTCCATGCCACGGCGCGCAGCCGCCAGCAAGGCGTCGTTGTCGCGTGACTGCAGATGCAGCTCGACATTGCGGGCACCGCCAAAACCACCGAACAACTCGCCCTGATTGGCAAAGGCTCGCGTATCCGGCAAATCGATCAGGATTTCGTTGCGAACGATCTGCACCATGTCCTGCAACCGTTCTTCGTCCTTGACCCGGACACCGATGGTGCCGCCCCAATTGCCGATCAGGATGTAGTAATTTTTCAGCGCCGGCTGTTTTTCGCCTGCCATGTACGGCGCCAAGCGTTCAACAATCGGGTTCACCACATCTTTTTCGAGGGCGTTGATGTTGGCGCCGGGCGGAAACTGGAAAAAAGCGTCGACGGCATCGCGCTTGATCGGTGGCAAATAATCCAGACTCGGCAGCGCCAGCCAAGTGATCGTGGTCGGCACCAGCAGCAGCGTCGCAATCACGGTCGCACGTTTGCGGCCGGTACTGGTCAGCCGCATGACCAGTGCGGTCATCCGGTCCCAGTGCTTGCCGAACTTGTCTTCCGTGTTGAACACCTTCAGGCCGTAGCGCGCAGCAATCGGCAGCACCGTAACCGCCACCAGCATGGACATGCAGACCGCAATGGCGATGGTCAGCGCCAAATCACCAAACAGCTGACCTTCGATGTCTTTCAAGAAAAACACGGGCATGAACACCGCGACCGCCGTCAAGGTCGATGCCATCAACGCGCCCCAGACCTGGTTCGCACCTTGCTCGGCGGCGTTCTCGGCGTTCTCGCCACGTTCACGCAGCCGGATGATGTTTTCCATGACCACAACGGCCGCATCGAGCACCATCCCTACCGCAAATGCGAGCGCCGCCAGCGAAATGACGTTCAACGAACGGCCGGTGAATTGCAGCACGATAAAGGTGGCCAACAGCGAAGCCGGAATGGCCAAAGCGGTCAGCAGCGTGGCCCGCCAGTTGCGGACAAACACCCACAGGATGAACAGCGCCAGCAGCACGCCGTAGATCAGATCCCCGGTCACCAGATCAACAGCGCGATTGATAAATACCGAGGGGTCGAACGACTGCACCATGCGCAGCTGCTT
>DASUEK010000112.1:0-8427 GCA_036275115.1 Permianibacter sp.
GGCCGGCGCAAGAGAAATTCGCACCAAGATCGCCAGCGTGAAAAACACGCAGAAGATCACCAAAGCGATGGAAATGGTCGCAGCCTCGAAAATGCGCAAAGCGCAGGATCGAATGGCCGCAACCCGCCCCTACGCGCGCAAGATCCGCAAGGTGATTGGGCACTTGGTGCATGCGAATCTGGAATACCAGCATCCGTATGTGGTGCCGCGCGACGCCAAGCGCGTGGGCTACATCATTGTCTCCACCGATCGCGGTCTGTGCGGCGGTTTGAACGTCAACCTGTTCAAGCGCGCCCTGAACGATATCAAGGCGTGGACCGACAAGGGCGTGGAAGTTGAACTGTGCCTGATCGGCAGCAAGGCGACCCAGCTGTTCCGTCGCATCGGCGGTAACGTCGTGTCGCAGGTGGCGCAGCTCGGCGACAAGCCGGCGCTGACCGATCTGATCGGCACCGTCAAAGTGATGCTGGATGCGTTTGATGCAGGTCGTCTGGACCGGGTGTTCCTGGTCAACAACACCTTCGTCAACACCATGACCCAGTCGCCGACCATCGAGCAACTGGTGCCGGTGCAGGCGAACGCCGACGACGCCAAGCCGGATCACAGCTGGGACTACATTTACGAGCCGGAAGCCAAGCCGCTGCTGGACATGCTGTTCAAACGATACATTGAATCGCAGGTCTATCAGGGCGTGGTCGAGAACATCGCCTGCGAAATGGCAGCGCGGATGGTGGCAATGAAGGCCGCAACCGACAACGCCGGCAACCTGATCAGCGAATTGCAGTTGATTTACAACAAAGCCCGCCAGGCGGCGATTACTCAGGAAATTTCCGAGATCGTCAGCGGCGCGGCCGCGGTATGATTTTTTTCAAAAGAACACTCGCGGAACACCCAGTTTGCATTCAGAGGAAAATGTGATGAGCCACGGTATCATCGTTCAAATCATCGGCGCCGTTATCGACGTCGAATTCCCGCGCGACGCCGTTCCGCAAGTGTATGACGCGTTGCTGGTGGAAGAGTCGGGTCTGACCCTGGAAGTGCAACAGCAGATGGGTGACGGCGTGGTCCGTACCATTGCGATGGGCTCGTCCGACGGTCTGAAGCGCGGCATCAAGGTCAGCAACAGCGGCAAGCCGGTGTCGGTGCCGGTCGGCAAAGAAACGCTGGGCCGGATCATGGACGTGCTCGGCAATCCGATCGACGAAGCCGGTCCGATTGGCGAAAAGAGCCGCCTGCCGATTCACCGCAAGGCCCCGACCTACGCCGAGCAATCGAACGCCAACGAACTGCTCGAAACCGGCATCAAGGTTATCGACCTGCTGTGCCCGTTCGCCAAGGGCGGTAAAGTTGGTCTGTTCGGCGGTGCCGGCGTCGGCAAGACCGTCAACATGATGGAATTGATCAACAACATCGCGAAAGAACACTCGGGTCTGTCGGTGTTCGCCGGTGTCGGTGAGCGTACCCGCGAAGGTAACGACTTCTACCACGAAATGAAGGACTCGGGCGTTCTCGACAAAGTCGCCCTGGTTTACGGCCAGATGAACGAGCCGCCGGGTAACCGTCTGCGCGTCGCCCTGACCGGCCTGACCATGGCCGAGCATTTCCGCGACGAGAAAGACGCCTCGGGAAAAGGTAAAGACGTGCTGCTGTTCGTCGACAACATCTACCGCTACACCCTGGCCGGTACCGAAGTCTCGGCGCTGCTGGGTCGTATGCCGTCAGCGGTGGGTTACCAGCCGACGCTGGCAGAAGAAATGGGCGTGCTGCAAGAGCGCATCACTTCGACCAAGTGGGGTTCGATCACCTCGATCCAGGCCGTGTACGTGCCGGCGGACGACTTGACCGATCCGAGCCCGGCGACCACCTTCTCGCACTTGGACGCCACTGTCGTTCTGAGCCGTCAGATTGCTGCACTGGGTATCTACCCGGCTGTGGACCCGCTCGACTCGACCTCGCGTCAGCTCGATCCGCTGGTCATTGGCGAAGAGCACTACAACACCGCCCGCGGCGTGCAGGCCGTGTTGCAGCGTTACAAGGAACTGAAAGACATCATCGCGATTCTGGGTATGGACGAACTGTCGGCCGAAGATAAATTGGTCGTGCAGCGCGCTCGTAAAATCCAGCGCTTCCTGTCACAACCGTTCCACGTCGCCGAAGTGTTCACCGGCTCGCCGGGTAAGTACGTCGCGCTGAAAGAAACCATTCGTGGTTTCAAGGGCATCCTGAGCGGCGAATACGATCACCTGCCGGAGCAGGCGTTCTACATGGTCGGTTCGATCGACGAAGCCGTCGAAAAAGCCAAGACCCTGGCCAAGTAAGCGGCCGTGACCAAGCCGGATGCGCGCATCGTTCGCGGTGTGCCATCCGGTCAGAATGAATGACACCCAGCAAGGGGTAAGGTGATGTCAGCTGTGAGTATTCATCTGGACATCGTCAGCGCGGAAGGCCAGCTCTTTTCCGGGCTGGTCGAGCTGATTGTGGCGAACGGTTCGCAGGGCGAACTCGGTATTCTCTACAATCACGCACCGTTGCTGACCGCGCTCAAGCCGGGCACGGTCAAGATTGTCCGTCAGGGTGGCGAGGAAGATTTCTTCTACGTCTCCGGCGGCATGCTGGAAGTGCAGCCGAGCCTGGTCACGATCTTCGCTGACACCGCGGTGCGCGCCCATGACCTGGACGAAGCCTCGGCGGTACAGGCCCAAGAACGTGCCCGCGTTGCGCTGGAAAACCGTACCGGCGAAATCGAGTACGGCAAGGCCGCTTCCGAGCTGGCCGAAGCGGCCGCCCAGATCGCCGCCATCCAGAAGCTGCGCAAGCAGGCCAAGCGCTAAGCGCAGCCGGTTGCAGCAAAAGCAGGAAAGGCAGCTTCGGCTGCCTTTTTGTTTGCCCCGGAAAACCGAAGAGCCGCATCGGTCCGGGTCAAAATGCCCCCTGCCCTAGGAACGGCCAAGCCCGTACAATAGCAGCCTCGCGCCGCTACCCAGGCGTATCTTACGAGTTGCCCCGGAAATGGAACTGTCCGTTGTCATCCTCGCTGCCGGTCAAGGCACCCGGATGAAATCCGCCATGCCGAAAGTGCTGCACGCACTGGCTGGCAAACCGCTGGTTCAGCACGTCATCGACAACGCCCATGGCCTGCAGGCGCAAGCGATCCACCTGATCTACGGTCATGGTGGTGACCAGGTGCGCGCGCG
Source organism: Permianibacter sp. (assembly GCA_036275115.1). Lineage (GTDB taxonomy): Bacteria > Pseudomonadota > Gammaproteobacteria > Enterobacterales > Permianibacteraceae > Permianibacter. The sequence goes on from DASUEK010000112.1 coordinate 3,195, forward strand.
CATCAGCGACGACAAGGTGCAGTGGGTGTTGCAGGCGCAACAGCTCGGCACCGGTCACGCGGTGCAGCAAGCCATTCCGAATATTGCCGACGATCAGCGCGTGCTGATCCTCTACGGCGACGTGCCATTGACCCGCACCGAGACGCTGCAGGCGCTGCTCGCCAAGCAGCCGCAGAACGGCATCGGTTTGCTGACCGTGAATCTGCCCGATCCGACCGGCTATGGTCGCATCGTGCGCGATGAGGCGGGCAAGGTAACCTCGATCGTTGAGCAGAAAGATGCCAACGACGCCCAGAAAAAAATCACCGAAGTGAACACCGGCATTTTGTGCTGTGGCGCGAAAGATTTGCGCCGCTGGCTCGGCGCCTTGAAAAACGACAACGCCCAGAAAGAGTATTACCTGACTGACATCATCGCGATGTGCGTCAGCGAAGGCGGTGTGGTGGCGACCCATCAGCCGGCATCGCGCGACGAAGTCGAAGGCGTCAACAACCGTTTGCAACTCGCTGATCTCGAGCGTCGCTATCAGCGCCGCGTCGCCGAGGAACTGATGACAGCCGGCGTCACGCTGCGCGATCCGGCCCGGCTCGATGTGCGCGGTGTGGTCAACATTGCCCAGGACGTGATCATCGACATCAACGTCGTGCTCGAAGGCAAGGTCAGCATTGGCAGCGGCAGCGAGATCGGCGCAAACTGCGTGCTGAAAGATTGCGTGCTCGGCCGCAACGTGATCGTGCAGCCGAATTCCGTGCTCGAAGGTGCGGTGGTTGGCGATGGCGCCATCATTGGCCCGTTTGCCCGGTTGCGGCCGGGCGCCGAGTTGGCGGAACAGGTTCATATCGGCAACTTCGTCGAAGTGAAGAAAGCCAAGATCGGGGTTGGCTCAAAAGCCAATCACCTCGCTTATATCGGCGATGCCGAGATCGGCCGTGACTGCAACGTCGGCGCAGGCACCATCACCTGCAATTATGATGGCGCCAACAAGCACCTGACCGTGCTGGAAGACGACGTCTTCGTCGGCTCTGACACCCAGTTGGTTGCACCGGTGCGGATCGGCAAAGGCGCCACCATCGGTGCTGGAACCACGGTCACCAAAGATGTCAGCCCCGATGCGCTGGTGATTTCGCGGACCAAGCAGACCGAAATCAGCGGTTGGCAACGGCCGCGCAAGAAAAAATAGTTTCAGCCGATTCGGGAAACCGACTGTTGCCGGCAGGTAACCGACAGCATGGGCATAATTTTCCAAACGGATTCAGCCGGCGTTTAGCTCCCCCGCCGGACACTGGTAAGCAAGACGGGTTGCAAGGAGCGCGGCCCGGTAACCGAGGAACATCAAGATGTGCGGAATTGTTGGCGCGATCGCGCAGCGTAACGTGGTGCCGATGCTGGTTGACGGCCTGAAGCGGCTGGAATACCGCGGCTATGATTCGGCCGGTATCGCGGTGCTGGACAAAGAGATCAAGCGCGTGCGCCGGGTCGGCCGGGTTGCCGAAATGGAAAACGCCGCCAAGGAAATCAACCTGAGCGGCCTGCTCGGCATTGGCCACACCCGCTGGGCAACCCATGGCGGCGTCACCGAGCCGAACGCGCATCCGCACGTTTCGGCTGGTCTTATCGCCGTGGTGCACAACGGCATCATCGAGAACCACGACGAGAAGCGTGACGAACTGAAAAAGCTTGGCTACTTGTTCACCTCGCAAACCGATACCGAAGTCATTGCCCACCTCGTCCATCATCACTACCACAAGGACCGCGATTTGCTCGCGGCGGTCAAGACCGCCGCCAAAGAGCTGGTTGGTGCCTATGCGATTGCTGTGATCGCGATGGACAAACCGGAACAGCTGGTCGTCGCCCGCATGGGTTGCCCGCTGCTGATCGGCCTCGGCGAAGGCGAGAATTTTGTCGCCTCCGACGTGTCGGCGGTGCTGTCGGCGACCCGCAAGGTGATTTATCTCGAAGAAGGCGATGTTGCCGATCTGACCCGCAGCAGTGTCACGATTTTCGACAAGACCGGCGCCAAAGTGGATCGCAAGGTGCATCTGTCTGACGTGTCGTTGGCCTCGCTGGAACTCGGCCCGTACAGCCACTTCATGCAGAAAGAAATTCACGAACAGCCGAAAGCGTTGTCCGACACGATTGAGCAGGTGCTGGACCAAGGCTTTGTCCCGGAATTGTTCGGTGCCGAGGCCGCGAGCGTGTTCAGCGATGTCGAAGGCATCCAGATCATCGCCTGTGGCACCAGTTTCTATGCCGGTTCGGTAGCGCGCTACTGGATCGAATCGATTGCTGGCCTGCCCTGCCAGGTCGAAATCGCCAGCGAATACCGCTACCGCGATGTTGCCGCCAACCCGAAGCATCTGGTGGTCACCATTTCGCAGTCTGGCGAAACGCTGGACACGATGGAAGCGCTGAAATTCGCCAAATCGCTTGGCTGCACCAAGACCCTGTCGATCTGCAACGTCCGTGAATCGGCCTTGCCACGCAATTCCGCGCTGGTGTTCTACACCCGCGCCGGTGCCGAAATCGGCGTGGCGTCGACCAAGGCCTTTACGACCCAGCTGGTGGCGCTGTTCGCACTGACCGTGACGCTGGCGAAACTGCGCGGCCGCATCAACGACGAGCAGGTGGCGGCGCATCTCGATGCCCTGCGTCACCTGCCGGGCAGCGTCCAGCACGCACTGAACCTGGAACCGCAGATCGCAATCTGGTCGGAAAAATTCGCGCCGAAGCACCACGCGCTGTTCCTCGGCCGCGGCCTGCACTATCCGATTGCGATGGAAGGCGCGCTGAAGCTGAAAGAGATCACCTACATCCACGCCGAAGCTTATGCCGCCGGTGAGCTGAAACACGGACCGCTGGCACTGGTCGACGAAAACATGCCGGTCGTCGTGATTGCCCCCAACGACAGCTTGCTGGAAAAGGTAAAGTCGAACATGCAGGAAGTGCGCGCCCGTGGTGGCGAGCTGTTCGTGTTTGCCGATCTCGACAGCCACTTCAGCGAATCCGAAGGCGTACACGTGATCCGTACGCCGCGTCACGCCGGATTGCTGAGCCCGATTGTGCACTCGATTCCGGTGCAGTTGCTGGCCTACCACGCAGCGCTGGCGCGTGGCACCGATGTCGACAAGCCGCGGAACCTGGCCAAGTCGGTCACGGTCGAATAAGCCGAACCCTTTTGCCTGCTAGAACTGAGGACCTGACATGCAACTGAAAACTGTACTGGCGCTGGCCGCGTTGTTCTTTGCTGGCGCAAGCCTGGCCGCGCCTGCGGCCACCAGTGCCGTGCCGATGAAAGAAGGCGAGCACTACAAAATCGCCAACCCGGCCGGCAAAACCGCGCAACCGGAAGTGCTGGAATTTTTCTCCTACACCTGCCCAGCCTGTTTCAAAATGGAAAGCTTCCTCGCCGACTGGAAGCAGCAAAAGCCTGCTGATGTCCAGTTCAAGCGCATGCACGTGGTCGGCATGTTCGGAGCCCAGGGCGATCTGTACGCCAAGGCCTACTACACCATTGAGGCGCTGGGTTTGGCCGACAAGGCACACGTGCCGTTCTTCAACCAGATTCATCTGGAGCGCAAACCGCCGCGCGATGAGCAGGAAATTGCCAGCTTCATCGCCAAGTTTGGCGTCAAGGAAGAAACCGTACTGAGCACGATGAAATCGTTCGCGGTGAACATGAAGATGGGTCAGGCCAAGCAGGCGATGGAAAAGTTCCGCCTGCGCAGCGTGCCGGTGTTCATCATCAACGACAAGTTTTACACCGATGGTGGACTGGCAAAAAGCCCAGAAATGTTGATCAGTCTGCTCAATCAGCTGCCGTTACGCTGAGTGCGGCACGAACCAGGCCCGCTTCGGCGGGCTTTGTTTTCTCTGGCATTTGGCGGTGCACCCGGTTGAGCGCCAAGCGAAAGGATGATCCATGAAGTTGTTGCGACATTTGTTGGCACTGTTATTGGTGGGCCAGACGCTGCCGGCAGTGAGCCAGGCAGCCGGCAACAGCGCGGTGCAATCACCGCTGCTATGGCGCATTGAAGGTGACACACCGGCCTACCTGTTCGGCACGATCCACATTCCGGACCCGCGGGTGACCACGCTGCACCCGGAAGTCGAGCAGGCTTTCACCGGTGCCGAGGTTGTGATCACCGAGCTCAAGATGGACATGAGCACGATGACCACCGCGGCGCAGGCCATGTTGCTGCCGGCACCGCAAAAATTGTCGACCATGCTGGATGCTGGCCAGCGCGCGCAGCTGGAAAGCGAACTGAAAGCGATCAGCCCGCAATTGAAACTGGCGCTATTCGAGCGGCTGAAACCCTGGGCACTGGCCACCCAGTTGGCGTTGTTGCCGATGCAGATGAAGCATCCGGGTGTGCCGGCGCTGGACTTGCAGTTGGCACAACGGGCCGAGGTCGCTGGCAAACGCAACGAAGGCCTGGAACAGGTGCAGGAACAGCTGGGCATATTTGATGGCTTGAACCAAGCCGAACAGCTGGCGTTGATGCAAGAAACCCTCGACGGCCTCGCCAAAGCCCGGCGCACCGGTAAGAATATCGTCGAGTTGCTGACCGAGGCCTATCTCAGCGGTGAAGAAGCGAAAGTGGAAGCACTGCTGAAAGAATTTCAAGGCGAGAACACTGCGCTCAATCAGCGCCTGACCAAAGCGCTGATTGAGGATCGCAACCGGACCATGACCACCCGGATCATCGCCAAATTGAAAGCGCAGCCAAGCACGCGCCATTTTGTCGCAGTGGGCGCGGCTCACCTGACCGGCCCGACCTCGATCGTCGCGCTGTTGCGGCAACAGGGTTATACCGTGACCCGCATTCGCTGAGTCACTTGTCAAAAACAAAACGCCGGCAACTGCCGGCGTTTTGTTTGCGCATTACCGCATCTGTATTACTGCACCAGTTCCTGCTCGCTGAACACGCCTTCGAACAGCGCGCTCGACAGATAACGCTCACCCGAATCCGGCAGTACGACGACAATGGTCTTGTCCTTGTGCTGTGGCTGGCCGGCGACCCGCAGTGCGGCGGCCAGTGCGGCCCCGCAGGAAATGCCGGCCAGAATGCCTTCTTTCAGCATCAGCTGACGGGCGGTTTCGATCGCTTCTTCGTTGCTGACGGTTTCGACCTGATCGACCATTTCCAGATCGAGATTCTTCGGCACGAAGTTGGCGCCGATGCCCTGAATTTTGTGTGGTGCCGGTTTCAGCGCTTCGCCGGCGCGGGTTTGC
>DASUEK010000113.1:0-3133 GCA_036275115.1 Permianibacter sp.
TGACGTGACTGGCGCCATCGAACTGCCGGCCGGCGTTGAAATGGTCATGCCGGGCGACAACATCAAGATGGTCGTGACCCTGATCGCCCCGATCGCGATGGACGACGGTCTGCGCTTCGCGATTCGCGAAGGTGGCCGTACCGTTGGCGCCGGCGTTGTCGCCAAGGTCATCGAGTAATCTGTGAAACGAGAGTACCGGCACTGCTGCGGCGGAGCCGGTACGATCGAAATCTGGCCAGTTGCTCATTTTTTGCGTGACAAGCCGGGAAAGCGCCGCTAGAATCTCGCGGCCTTTGAGAAGTGCTCTTTAGGTAGTTCCCCGGTGAGCCGTAGTCGCTTGCCGGAGTTGGTGACGGTAGACCAGTACCTTGGCATCGCCGTCCCTGACAACGAGCTCAATTGCAGCTCGACGAACTTAAGGAATGCCGCCCCCAGACGAACGCGGAAGGGAGTGCGGCGTTCTTCGTTTTTTCGCTCTTTACACTGGAGTGCCATTGCGATGGCAAAGCAACGTATCCGTATTCGTCTGAAGGCTTTCGATCACCGCTTGATCGACCAGTCGACGATGGAGATTGTGAACACGGCCAAACGGACCGGCGCGCAAGTGCGTGGCCCGATCCCGCTGCCGACGAAGAATGAGCGCTACACCATCCTGACCTCGCCGCACGCGAACAAGGATGCACGCGACCAGTACGAAATTCGCACGCACAAGCGTCTGGTAGACATCATCGAGCCGACCGACAAGACCGTCGACGCGCTGATGAAGCTGGACCTGGCCGCTGGCGTGGATGTTCAGATCAGCCTCAGCTGATCTGAGTCCCGCGAATCATCCTTGTAGAGGAAAACGTCATGGCAATCGGACTAGTGGGTCGCAAAGTCGGTATGACCCGCGTCTTCAATGACGACGGCGTGTCGGTTCCGGTGACCGTCATCGAGGTCGAGCCGAACCGCATCACCCAAGTCAAAACCGTTGAAACCGACGGTTATGTCGCTGTCCAGGTTACGACCGGCAGCAAAAAGGCGAGCCGCCTGAACAAGCCGGAAGCCGGCCACTTTGCCAAGAGCGGTGTTGCCGCTGGCCGTGGTCTGTGGGAATTCCGCGCCAACGCCGATCACGGCTTGGCTGTTGGTGGCGAGCTGAAAGTGGATCTGTTCCAGGCCGACCAGCTGGTCGACGTAACGGGCGTGACCAAGGGCCGTGGTTTCTCCGGCACCATCCGCCGCTGGAACTTCCGCGGTCAGGACAATACGCACGGTAACTCGGTTTCGCACCGGGTACCGGGCTCGATCGGTCAGCGTCAGACCCCGGGTCGCGTGTTCAAAGGCATGAAAATGTACGGTCATTACGGTGTCGAGCAAGTCACGATCGAACGCCTGAAAATCGTCCGCGTTGATGCTGAACGCAACCTGCTGCTGGTCAAGGGCGCGGTCCCGGGTTTCGACGGCGCTGACGTAATCGTCAAGCCGGCGGCCAAGGCCTGAGCGTAGGAGCGTTAACGATGCAATTGACTCTGACAGGCGGCAACGGCGGCACGATCAACGTGTCGGAAGTTGCGTTCGGCCGTGAATTCAATGAAGCGCTGGTGCACCAGGTTGTGACTGCCTACTTGGCAGGCGGCCGTGCCGGCACCGTGCAACAGAAAACCCGCGCCGAAGTATCCGGCGGTGGCAAGAAGCCGTGGAAGCAGAAGGGCACCGGTCGTGCTCGCGCTGGCTCCATTCGCTCGCCGCTGTGGCGTGGTGGTGGCAAGACTTTCGCTGCCCGTCCGCAGGACTGGTCGCAGAAAGTGAACAAGAAAATGTACCGCGGCGCGATCTGCGCGATTCTGTCGGAACTGGTTCGCCAGGGCCGTCTGATCGTGGTTGACAGCTTCGCTGTTGACGCCCCGAAAACCAAGCAGCTGGTTGCCAAACTGGCTGGCATGGGCGTGGCCGATGCGCTGATCGTCACCGATAACGTTGATGAAAACCTGTACCTGGCGGCGCGCAACCTGCACACCGTCGACGTGGTTGACCCGAATGCGGTTGACCCGGTCAGCCTGATCGCTTTCGACAAAGTGATCATGACTGTTGGTGCGGTCAAGCAGTTCGAGGAGATGCTGGCATGAACCAGGAACGTCTGATGCGGGTGCTGCTGGCACCGCACGTCTCCGAAAAGGCCAACCTGTGCAGCGAAGCCAACAACACCGTGGTGTTCAAGGTCCTGCGCGATGCCGAGAAGCACGAGATCAAGACCGCCGTCGAGAAGTTGTTCGACGTCAAGGTTGAGCGCGTGACGACCGTCAACGTCAAAGGCAAGGTCAAGGGCGCCGGTCTGCGTAAAGGCCGCCGTTCGGACTGGAAAAAAGCCTACATCAAACTGGCTGAAGGCTATGCCATCAGCGTGTTTGGCGAGCAGGCCTAAGGGGTAGCGACAATGGCACTTATCAAGATGAAGCCGACCTCCCCGGGTCGCCGTTTCGTAGTGAAAGTGAAGACCGACGGCCTGTACAAAGGCGGTCCGGTTGAAGCTCTCGTCGAACGCAAAAACAAAACCGGTGGCCGTAACAACAACGGTCACATCACCACCCGTCACATCGGTGGTGGTCATCGTCAGCACTACCGCCTGGTTGACTTCAAGCGCAACAAGGACGGTATCCCGGCGAAAGTGGAACGTCTGGAATACGACCCGAACCGCACCGCGCACATCGCGCTGCTGTGCTACGCCGATGGCGAGCGCCGTTACATCATTGCGCCGAAAGGTCTGCAAGTGGGTGACGTGTTGCAGAACGGTGACGCTGCGCCGATCAAGGCCGGCAACACCCTGCCACTGCGCAACATTCCGGTCGGTTTGACCATCCACTGCATCGAGCTGAAGCCGGGCAAGGGCGCGCAGTTGGCGCGTTCGGCTGGCGCTGCCGTGCAGCTGGTCGCTCGCGAAGGCGAGTACTGCACCATTCGTCTGCGTTCGGGCGAAATGCGCAAGATTCATACCGAATGCCGCGCCACCATCGGTGAAGTCGGCAACTCCGAGCACATGCTCGAGAGCTTCGGTAAGGCCGGTGCCAAGCGCTGGCTGGGTATTCGCCCGACCGTTCGCGGCGTCGCGATGAACCCGATCGACCACCCGATGGGTGGTGGTGAAGGTCGCAGC
>DASUEK010000114.1:0-22792 GCA_036275115.1 Permianibacter sp.
GCCAGCGCCCACAGCGAAATGCCCCACAGCATCGGGTGCGCGGTGAAGCGGTTGGCAATGGAACCCAATTTGCGCCCGACCAGCAAATAAAACGCCAACAGCATCAACACCCCGGCAACCGGTTTTGCCAGCGCGATGGGCGCGTACAGATCTTCGTACGGCGCCTGCATCTTGCCGTACACCAGCAAGCCCAGCCCCACCGCTGACACCAGCGAGAACACGCCCTTGTAACCACCCTCACCCAACCGCGCCAGCAACGCACCACGCAGCGACGGCGCCGTCGGCAGCAAATGAATGCCGAAAAACACCACGATACCGAGAATCAACCACAGCATTGCCTATGCCCCACGCAAGAAAAATTGGAACCAGCCTAGTCCAGCCGAACCTGAGCCGGCAATGGCGTTCGATCAACTCCAAAAAGAAAAGGCGAGTCATGGACTCGCCTTTTCCGTAGCTGGGCAGCTTACATCTTCACTTTCGCGTCGATCTTCTTGCGCATCCGGATGTTGATCATTTCAACCGTGACCGAGAAGGCCATGGCGAAGTAGATGTAGGGCTTCGGAATATGGAACGCGAGGCCTTCGGCGATCAGGGCGATGCCGATCATGATGAGGAAGGACAGTGCCAGCACTTTGATGGTGGGGTGTTGATCGACGAATTCGCCGATGGCTTTGGCGGCGAACATCATGACGCCGACCGCAACCATGATGGCGATGACCATGACCGGAATGTCATTGGCCATGCCGACCGCGGTGATGACGGAGTCGAGCGAGAACACGATGTCGATGATGGCGATTTGAATCAGGGTGCCGAAGTACTTGGCTTTGCGCAGTTGCGGGCTGTCGTCTTCATCGCCTTCGACGGCGGCGTGGATTTCCTTGGTGGCTTTGACCAGCAGGAACAGGCCACCACCGATGAGCACCAGATCGCGACCCGAGATGGCGTGATCGAAAATATCGAACAGCGGCGTCACCAGCCGCGCGACCCAGGCCAGCGACAGCAACAGCAGGATGCGGGTGAACATGGCGAGGCCAAGGCCGAGCACACGCGCCGACTGGCGCTGCTCCGGCGGCAGCCGGCCGACCAGAATCGAGATGAAAATGATGTTGTCGATGCCAAGGACGATTTCCAAGGCGGTGAGCGTGGCGAGCGCTATCCAGGCCTCGGGGCTGTAAATCCACTCAAACATGATGAACCGTGCGGGTTGTGGGAAAGGCCAGCGCGTGTGATTGCCCGCGCCGGGCGGGTCGGCAAGGATAGCGGAGCAGGTCCGGCCGGCCAAGGTAATCGGTCATATGACGCCGGCGGGAAATACCGGCCCGCCGGTTGACCGGACCGGTGGCTGGCGCCATGCTCGCAGGTCCGGTACGCGGGTGCTGGAGACTGCTGTAGTGCGTGTCCAGTGCATCCGCGTGGGCGGCTGGTTCACCCTCTCCCCGGCCCTCCCCCGTCAAGGGAGACGGGGAAAGGCGATGTGCCGCATGCTCACCGATTTCTCGGTGCGACGACGCAATAAATAGAAAACCGGCGGCAAACACAACAACCGATTTCAGTCCCGAGCTGGCCGGGCATTAACGGTAAGCCAGCACCATGGAGGAGAGGGAGATGTCCGAACACGTGTATCCGGTCCCGGCGAGTATGGCAGCGCACGCCAAGGTCACCGCCGCGCTGTACGAGGGCCTGTGCAAGCAGCACGGTGACGAGCCGGAACGTTTCTGGGCCGAGCTGGGCCGCCGGCTGGATTGGGCCAAGCCGTACACGCAGGTAAAGGATGTCAGCTATGCCGCTGATGACTTGCATATCCGCTGGTATCACGACGGCGAGTTGAATGTTTCGGTGAACTGTCTCGATCGGCATCTGGCCAAGCGCGGCAACCAGACCGCATTGATCTGGGAGCCGGACAATCCGAACGAAGCGGCTGAGTACATCACCTACACCGATCTGCATGCACGCGTCTGCAAGCTCGCCAACGCGCTGAAAAAACTCGGCGTGAAGAAGGGCGATCGGGTCACCATTTATTTGCCGATGATTCCGGAAGCGGCGGTGGCGATGCTGGCCTGCGCGCGCATTGGCGCGGTGCATTCGGTGGTGTTTGCCGGCTTCTCGCCGGAGTCGCTGGCCGGCCGCATTGAAGATTGCCAATCCAAAATCGTCATCACCGCGGACGAAGGCCTGCGCGGCGGCAAAACCATTCCGCTGAAAGCCTGGGTCGATACCGCACTGACCAAGAAAGGCACCGAGTGCGTGCAGAACGTGCTGGTGGTGCAGCGCACCGGCGCCCACTGGCTGGAACACAACGGCCGCGATCTGAATTACGAAACGCTGGTGGAAAAAGAAAGCGCGCACTGCCCGCCGGAAACGATGAACGCAGAAGATCCGCTGTTCATCTTGTACACCTCCGGCTCAACCGGCAAACCGAAAGGCGTGCTGCACACCAGCGGTGGTTATCTGGTCTGGGCGTCGTTCACCCACGAGGTGGTGTTCGATTACCACGACGGCGATGTGCACTGGTGCACCGCCGATGTCGGCTGGATCACCGGCCACAGTTATGTGGTGTACGGCCCGCTCGCCAACGGCGCGATTTCGCTGATGTTTGAGGGCGTGCCGCAGTACCCGGATTTCTCGCGGTTCTGGCAGGTGGTGGACAAGCACAAGGTCAATATTTTCTACACCGCGCCGACTGCCATCCGCGCCCTGATGCGCGAAGGCGAAGCGCCGGTGCAATCGTCATCGCGCGCGTCCTTGAAACTGCTCGGCACCGTGGGCGAGCCGATCAACCCGGAAGCCTGGGAGTGGTATCACCGGGTGGTGGGCAACAGCAAACTCGCCATTGTCGATACCTGGTGGCAAACCGAAACCGGCGGCATTTTGATTAGCCCGCTGCCGGGCGCCACGGCACTCAAACCCGGTTCGGCGACCAAGCCGCTGCCGGGCGTGTTGCCAGCCATTGTCGATGCCAACGGCGTGCTGCAGGACGGTGCCGTCAGCGGCAATCTGGTGCTGCTCGATTCCTGGCCGGGGCAGATGCGCACGGTCTATGGCGATCACCAGCGCTTCATCGATACCTATTTCAAGACCTACCCCGGCATGTACTTCACCGGCGACGGCGCCCGCCGCGATGCCGATGGTTATTACTGGATCACCGGCCGGGTCGATGACGTGCTGAACGTCTCCGGCCACCGCATCGGCACCGCCGAAGTGGAAAGCGCGCTGGTCGCGCACCACTTGGTCGCGGAAGCGGCAGTGGTGGGCTGCCCGCACGACATCAAGGGTCAGGGCATTTATGCCTACGTGACGCTGAAGCAGGGCACCGAGGGCACGCCAGAGCTGGTCGAGGCGCTGCGCCAGACGGTGGCACGCGAGATTGGCGCGATTGCCAAGCCGGACTACATCCAATGGGCGCCGGGCCTGCCAAAAACCCGCTCCGGCAAAATCATGCGCCGCATCCTGCGCAAGATCGCCGAGAACGAGTTCAGCAACCTGGGCGACATCAGCACACTGGCCGACCCGTCGGTGGTGCAACAGCTGATCGACAACCGGCTGGTGCGCTGACCGCTGCATCACGCTCACGCCGCAGTCGCCAAGGGATTGGCGGCCGCGCTGGGCGACAAACCCGGGCGAAACCGTCAAACTTTCGTCACCCAATCACCAAGTTAGCGCGGACTTTCTTGCACGGACGCAATTCGCCAAAGAACTGGCACGTCAGAAATACTTGTGCCGGGCAGCGGCCCTGAATATCCTCGGGTGCTGCGCCGTGGAGATGGCGCAGACGATTAGCGCTTTCCCGAGCGGCAACGATCCGTCCCCGAGCGAACGGGGCTCGCACAACATGGAGCTGGAGTGTTACGTGGAAATGTCCGACATCCGCACAATCAAGAAGTACCCGAACCGCCGGCTCTATGACACGGCCATCAGCAGCTACATCACGCTGAATGACATCAAGGAACTGGTGATGACCTACACCCCGTTCCGGGTGGTCGACGCCAAGACCGACGAGGATCTGACCCGTGCCACCCTGCTGCAAATCATTGCCGAAGAAGAAGAAAAAGGCAGCCCGATTTTCAGCACCGACATTCTCTGCCACTGCATCCGCATGTATGGCGACTCAATGCAGGGCATGGCCGGCCGCTTCCTCGAACAAAGCATGAAGCTGTTCGAAAGCCAGCGCCGCGATGCCACCGACCCGGTCAAGGCGATGTGGACCGCCAACCCGATGCAGTTCATGCAGAACATCGCCGAGCAAAACCTCAACATGCTCAAGACCATGCAGCGCAACTTCTTCAGCGCCGAACCGGCCCGCAAGAACCCCGAGCCGGAACCGGGCGAACCGGCCGACAAAGGCTGAAGCCACTCCGGGACGCTTGGCACAAATGCAGGCGTCCCCGCGACATCAGGGCGTCCTTTTCCGGCGCCTGCCAGCGCTTCGCCAGTCCGCAACATCGGTTGGCCCCATGCTGGCGCGCAACCGGTTAGACATGCTCAAGCACTTGTCAGTCCGTGCCTTGCCAGCGCAGCGGCAGCAGCCTCGGGAAATCACGCCAAACAAGCGGCGGAATCGCCACGCCAACCGGATCACGCGCACCGACGCTCTACCCGCTTGATCGGTTGGCGGGACCCAGCCGCCCAACATTGCAAAGCAGCAAGCGGCTGCTATGGTTGGTCAAGGACCTCCGCCTTGTCTGAGCCATCGCATTGTCGCCCTCTATCCGAATAACGCTCGCCATTGCAATTGCCTTGTGTCTGGCATCGCTGAGCCAGTGGTTGCTGGGCATGAGCGGATTGAGCATCGCGTTAGCCGCCGTGACGGCGGCATTGGTTGCCTGCCAATGGTCGTCCCCGCCAGCAGCCGATCCGGACACGCACCCAGCCGAAACCGAGTCGACAGCCGTCAACCTTGCCCCACTCGTTGCAGTGACCCAACAAGCCGCCCACCAATGCGATGATGCCAACGCCACGTCTCAACAATTGAATGTGCTGCTGGAAGACGCCATCAAGCGCTTGACGCAGAGCTTCCTGCATTTGGAGCAAATGGCGCGACAACAACATGGACTGGCAATGCAACTTGGCCATCACCAGCCGCTTGATGCTGGCGCCACCGGCCATATCGACTTTCATGAATTCATTGCCGAGACCTCCCAGACGCTGGCCGTTTTTGTCGAAGCCACCGTGGAAATCAGTCATGCATCGGTGCAGCTGGTTGACCGGGTTGGCAATATCAGCAAGCTGATGGAGGCCATTCTGCGCGCGGTCCAGGACATTGATTCCATAGCCAGCCAAACCAACCTGCTGGCCCTCAATGCGGCCATCGAGGCGGCCCGCGCCGGCGACGCTGGCCGAGGGTTCGCGGTTGTCGCGGATGAGGTACGTGCACTGTCCAACCGCTCCACGGGTTTCAGCCAGGAAATCCGCCGCGTCATTGGGGACATAGGAAAAGCGGTCGAAGAGGTAGAAGCCAGCATCAGTTCACTCGCGTCACGCGACATGTCGTTTGCCATCACATCCAAGCAGAAAGTTCAGACCATGATGCAACGGCTCGGCGAAGTCGACACGAACGACCGCAAGACAGCCGCGCAGTTACAGAGAATCACGGACGAGGTCAATCAGGCGATTAGCCAAGCCGTGATCGGTCTGCAATTTCAAGACCTCGCACGGCAACTGATTCAGAGTCTGCAACGGCAGCTACAGCAAATGAAAACGGCAAACGAAACAACTGAAAAGGCCTGCCGCGACCGAAACCTGGACCTGCTTGCCACGCTGGAACGGGTAGCCCTGCCAGCCGCGTCGCACAATCCGGTTACCCAGCGCAGCCTCAGCAGCGGTGATGTCGACCTCTTCTGATAAGGAATACCCACCATGGCAGACAGCACGGCCGTCATTCGCTTGCAAAGCAAATTTGATTTTTCCTGGTTCTCGCGTTTCAAGGAACTCTATGAGCCTTTGCTCGCGGACAGCGCCGTCCGTGAAATTGCGGTTAATTTTGCTGACGTCAATTACATCGACAGTTCGGCGCTTGGCATGTTGATGCTGTTGAAAGAACGAGCCGACGCTGCAGGAAAGCGGGTTCGACTGGTGCAATGTCAAGGCTACGCCAAAGAGCTGCTCACAGTGGCGAACTTTCAAAGCAAGTTCACCATGGAATAACCCATGGCAGCATCGCCCGCCCTGCGTATCCTCGTTATTGAAGACGACTCACTTCAGCAGATGTTGCTGCGCTCGCTGGTTGAGTCGGCCGGTTACCAGGTACTGACTGCCGATAACGGCGCGCAGGCACTGACCCATTTTCAGTCCGAACAACCGGATGTCGTGCTGCTGGATTATGAGCTGCCCGACATATCTGGCAGGCAATTGATCAAAAAGCTTCGAGAGATCCAGCGAGACTGGTTGCCCATTCTGTTCCTGAGCGCCCACACCAGCGTGGACGTTCAGCGCGAATGCCTGCTATCAGGCGGCGACGACTACATCATCAAGCCCTACGACTTCACCATATTGGAAGCCAAAATCCAGTCGTTGGCACGGTTGGCGACGTTGCAGCGACAAATTCGTGAACAAGCCGCTCAGCTGCAACGGCACATACAAGCAGAAGAGGCCGAGGCCGAAGCAGCACATTACTTATACAGCCGGCTCACATCGGCCGAAGAGCTTCCCATACCGGGCTGCAAACACTGGTTGCAACCTGCAAGCAAATTCAGCGGCGACATCATCTGTACGGCAACTGGCAGCAATGGCCACCACTATGTACTGCTGGCTGATGCCACGGGTCATGGACTATCTGCGGCGATCGGCCTGATTCCGGTCACCCAGGTCTTTTACTCGATGAGCAGGAAAGGCCATCAGATCAGTCGCATTGTTCGGGAAATGAATCATCAGATTCGTCGATTTACGCCGATCTATCGTTTCGTCGCGGCAATTGCCGTGGAGATTGATCCGCTGGGTCGCAGCATTGACGTCTGGAATGGCGGAATGCCGACCGCACTGACTTATCAACAGACCCATTGCCGCCTGCACACCTTTCCATCACGACACGTCGCGCTGGGGCTCAGTAATGACGCCGATTTTCACCCGGATGTCGATAGCGCGCCCTATCAGTTGGGTGACCCGCTGCTGCTCTTTTCTGACGGAATTTGCGACGCCGAAAGTCCGACAGGCGACCGTCTCGGAACGCACACCATTGAACAGGTCCTGTTGTCGGAGCGCCAGCACCTGCAACTCGATTGCGTACAGCGCCTGCTTCAGCAACATCTTGCCGGGAACAATGCACACGATGATGTCGCTGTGGTGCTCTGCCATTTGCCGGGCGAGATCACCGAGGCCGAACAAAGCAATGGCGCGGCACTGCAGCTTCCCGCTGAGTGCGCCATGACCCTGACACTTCACGATCGGTTAATCGGCGAGTTCGAACTGATCCCAACGGTGGTCGACTGGTGTCGTCGCGCCGGCGTGGGCGAAAAGGCCATTGCCAGACTGCATACCATCCTGATGGAGCTTGTGAATAATGCAGTCGATCATGGCATCCTCCTGCTGGACAGCGGCATAAAAGCCGAGAGCAATGGCTTTTTCCGTTATCTCGAAGAACGCGCAACCCGCTTGCAGGCGTTGCAGCAGGCAACGCTGGATGTGCACATTGCCTTGCAAAATGACCCAACGGGCGCCGCAGCCGTCATCACGGTCACTGACAGCGGCCCTGGCTTTGATAGCAACACGGTCGAGCTGTCCCAGAGCACGGGCGCTCAGCAGTCCGGCCGCGGCCTGCATCTGCTGCGCAACCTGACCGAGTCGCTTGAATTCCTCGGCAACGGTAACCGGGTCCGCGCGGTACTGCGTTTGTAGAGCCGCCTTCACGCTCCACCCTCATTTGATCATTGCGAAATCCCAACTACGCTTCAGCAACGACAGCTCCGATCCTGGCTCGGATACCTGCCGCAAGACCTACGAAGTCCCTGCATTGTGGATGTTTCATGCCATGAAAAATATCCTGATAGTTGATGACTCGGCCTCCATTCGGCAAATGGTGGCATTTACCCTGAAGAGCGCCGGCTACCAAGTCACAGAAGCTGTCGATGGTGCCGATGGCTTGAACAAGGCCAAGAGTGGTCGCTTTGATTGTGTGTTTACCGATCAGAACATGCCCAACATGGACGGTTTGACATTGATCAAGTCGCTGCGGGCGCTACCGGCATACAGCGCGACCCCTATTCTTGTGTTGACCACCGAAGCAAGCGATCAAATGAAGATGGCCGGCCGTGCCGCCGGCGCCACGGGCTGGATGGTCAAGCCGTTTGATCCGAACAAGCTACTTGAAGTGGTCAAAAAAGTGCTGCCCTGACACGGCAAGGATGTGTCGTGAATATCGATCTGTCACAGTTCACTGGCGTCTTTTTCGAAGAAACGGCAGAACATCTGGCCGAGATGGAGCATTTGTTGCTCGGGCTCGACAGCCACACACCAGACGCCGACCAACTGAACAGCATCTTTCGGGCGGCCCACTCCATCAAAGGAAGCGCCGGCGTCTTCGGTTTTCAGGCGCTCTCCAGTGTTACCCACGTATTGGAAAACCTGCTCGACAAGTTGCGCACCGGCGTCATGAGCCTGCAGCCCGGAATGGTTGATACGTTTTTGGCTGCAACCGATTGCCTGAAGGACATTGCGCAGACATACAAAGCTGGCGGCCAGCCAGACATGGCGGCCGCCAATGTAATGTGTGAGCGGCTTGAGCGATTCATCAACGCGCCATCGGCCACAGCGGTTGAAGAGACGGCATACGGTCTGTTTGCAGAACCGGATCGGCGATCAGTCGAGACTTACGGTTTTTTCACCGAACCAAGCGCCACTGCAGGCGAAGGGCTCTTCCAAGCGTCGGCCACATCAACGCGCCCGGAAAACGACGATGGTTACGGTTTTTTCACTGAGCCACTGACCGAGCCGCACGCAAGACCGGAACATAGCGCCTCAACAGCGGAGCACAGCAACGCGGTGGCGGCAACATCGAAGCCCGCGACATCGAAGCCGGCGAGCAAGCGTTCCGGCAAGCCGAACCAACAAGCCGAACGAGTCGAGAATGCATCGCACCGTGCGGGCGAAGCCCTGATTGAAGACTACGTCAACGGCGTGTTTGGTGGCAGCACGGCCAACGCCACGGAGCCGGTGACGGCACCGGCCCCCGTTTCACTGACACCGCCACCAGCCATGGCGGCACCAACGCTCGAAGCCCCGTCGGTGCGACAGCAGTCAACACCGTCCGCAACCACCACTCCCCCCCGGAAAGCAGAACCGGTCGTGGCGGAATCCACAACCATTCGCGTCAGTACCGAAAAAATCGACCAAATCATCAACTTGGTCGGGGAGCTGGTAATCACCCAATCCATGCTTGCGCAAACCGCGAGCGAGCTTACCCAAGGGAGTCACGAACGACTGAATGATCGGATGAAGACCCTGGAGCGCAATACGCGCGATCTGCAGGAAGCGGTCATGTCGATACGAATGATGCCCGTGTCATTCATCTTCAACCGGTTCCCACGTGTTGTCCGGGATCTCGCGCAGAAACTGAACAAGCAAGTCGAGTTGGTGATAGAAGGCGAGCATACCGAGCTCGACAAGGGACTCATTGAGAAGCTGGCGGACCCGTTGACCCATCTGGTTCGCAACAGCATTGACCATGGCATTGAGTCTCCCGCGCAGCGCGCCGCCGCGGGCAAGCCTGAGAAAGGCACCATACGGCTGTCCGCATTTCAGCGCAGTGGCAACATCATCATTGAAGTCAGCGATGATGGCGGCGGTCTGCGGCGGGACAAAATTCTGGCCAAGGCCGAAGAGCGGGGGCTACCCGTTTCGGCCGACATGACGGATGCCGACGTTTGGCAGCTCATCTTTGCCCCCGGCTTCTCTACTGCCGAGCAGGTGACAGACGTGAGCGGTCGTGGTGTTGGCATGGATGTCGTCAAGCGCAACATTCAGGAAATTGGCGGACGCATCGAAATCGCCTCCGAAGCCGGCCAAGGCAGCACCATGACAATCCGACTGCCACTCACACTCGCCATCCTCGACGGCATGGTCGTAGCGGTTGGCACAGAGCGGTACATCATTCCTCTCGTATTCATCAGCGAGTCCTTGCAACCCGCACCTGAAGACATACGCACCGTAACCGGCACCGAAAAGGTGGTCAAAGTACGCGACGACTATATTCCGTTGTGCGCATTGCACGAACATATGGGCGTGAAGCCAAGGATTGTGGACGCAACGGAGGGCCTGTTGGTTGTATTGGAAAATGAAGAAAAGAAAATGGCATTGCTGGTGGACGAACTGCTTGGCCAACAGCAAGTCGTCATCAAAAGCCTGGAAGGCAACTACCGTCGTGTGGAGGGTGTTTCGGGTGCCACCATCATGGGTGATGGTCGCGTTGCGCTCATCCTGAACATTGAGCAACTGATGGCCCGGCAGAGCGACAACCTCGTATCAACGAATCAACACCAGGCAAAGCGAGGTGCAGCATGACATCCTCCCCTGCAGCTGCCACATCGGATAATGCAATGGAAATCCTGACTTTCACCTTGGGCAACGAAGAGTACGGCATAGACATCCTGAAGGTTCAGGAGATACGCGGCTACGAGACCACCACCCATATCGCGAATGCCCCGCCCTTTATAAAGGGCGTGATAAACCTTCGTGGAACCATCGTCCCCATCGTTGATCTTCGCATCCGCTTCAATGTTGGCGAGGCAACCTACGACGAGTTTACCGTCGTCATCATTCTCAATGTTGGCAATCGGGTGGTCGGCATGGTCGTTGATGGCGTTTCGGACGTACTGGCGCTTGCGGAAGACAACATCAAACCCCCGCCGCAACTCAGCTCAACCATCAACATTGCTTTCATTCGGGGGCTGGGAACGCTTGAAAAGCGAATGATTATCCTGATTGACATTGAAGGGCTGATGGCGAGCGCAGACATGGCATTGATTGACACCGTGAACTAAACAAGACACAGACCACAGCCAACTTCACCGTATCACACTTTCGACAACCGCCCGCATCCGAACGAATGCGCGAGGCAGTTAAAAACATTCCGCCAGAAGCCGTCGGCGAAAGCTAAGGGAGCAAATCATGCTCAGCAACATAACACTCAAACAGCGACTGTTTATCTTGATTGGCTGCATCGTGGCGTCCGTTGTCGCCTTGATGCTGATGCTGATGCGAGTCGAAGCATTCGCCATTGGCAGCCAAAGCTACGACGCCATCAAGCAAAACAAGGAGTTGCTGGCTGACATCTTGCCGCCGCCGCTTTTCGCCATCGAGGCACATCTGGAGGTGCAAGAATTCTTGAGCACGGCGAGTGCGGAGGAGCGAGGCAAGCACATCAACAAGCTGAAAGAGCTTCGCGCCATCATTGAAGAAAGGAGCCGGTACTGGAAAGAGGTCGAACTCACGCCAGCCATTTCTCGGCAACTGAACGAGAAGGTAATTGACAGCGGCATTGCGTTCATCGACAAAATGCTCGCATTGCTTCCTACGCTACCAAGCAACCTTGACACCGCCCAGGCAGAGCAAATAGACAGCGCCATCGATGAGGCATTTGATCGACACCTGGAAGACATCAACAACCTTGTGGTAGAGCTGAATGCGCATGACAAAATGGTGGAGGAAATTGCCACATCGAGCGCGGACTCCGCACAGCTGCTCGCCAATATTGTCGGC
This sequence comes from Permianibacter sp., assembly GCA_036275115.1. GTDB lineage: Bacteria > Pseudomonadota > Gammaproteobacteria > Enterobacterales > Permianibacteraceae > Permianibacter. The sequence goes on from DASUEK010000114.1 coordinate 11,686, forward strand.
ATTATTGCAATCGCCTTCACAGTCGTGTTTGGCGCACTGATCGGAAGAAATATTTTTGGCGAACTCGGCGCCGAGCCCAATGCCGTGAAGAGGATTGCCAAATCGATAGCTGGTGGCGACCTCTCTAGCGACATTAACCTGAAGGCGGGCGATACCAGCAGCATCATGGCCTCCCTGAAAGAGATGCAAGATGCGCTGCGCGAAGCTGGCAAGTCGGCACGCGACAACGCCCGCATACTGGCCGCTGTAGACGCGGTCGAAACGAATGTCGTGATTATCGACAATGACAGAAAAGTGGTTTATGCCAACCCTGCCGCCCGCAAACTGTTCAAAGCCGTTGAGAAACGGGCAAAAGAGTTCATGCCAGACTTTGACGCCAATGACATGAGCGGCGTCTGCATTGACAGATTTCACCACCACGAAGGCTCTCAGACACGAACCATCGAAAGCCTCAAGGGCTCTTATCGTCAACAGATCAAGCTTGGCGATCGGACAGTCGACCTCTCTGCCAACCCCGTTTATTTTAAGGGTGAGCGAATCGGCACAGTCACGGAGTGGGTGGATCGAACTGAAGAGCTGCGCAAGCTTGAGCAAGAGCGAGTGGAAGCGGCACGTAACGAACGCATTCGGCAGGCACTCGATTATGTGTCTTCAAATGTAATGATTGCTGATGCAGAAACCAACATCATGTATGTCAACAAAGCGGTTGTTGACATGATGATTAACGCCGAGGCCGACATCAAAAAGACGTTCCCGGCTTTTGACGCGCGCAAAATCACGGGGCAGAGCTTCGATGTTTTCCACAAGAATCCCAGCCATCAACGAAACGTACTGGCAGCATTGAAAGGGACGTACAAGGCCGAGATCACCTTTAGTGGCCGCACCTTTTCCCTCATAGCCAACCCGGTCTTCAGCACCTCCGGAGAGCGGCTGGGTACCGTGGTTGAGTGGCGCGACCGCACCAATGAGGTCGCAGTGGAGCGCGAGATTGCGGACATTGTCAGTGCAGCGGCAAGCGGCGATCTGTCCCCGCGAGTCTCCATCGCCGGCAAGGACGGCTTTTTCCGGCAACTGGCGGAAGGCATCAACATGCTGCTGGAAACAACGGAGGCCGGCATGCTGGATGTCCGGGCCGTGCTGCAGGCAATGGCAACAGGTGACCTCACCAAACGTATTGATAAAGAGTACCGCGGATTGTTTGGCGAACTGAAAATTGCCGCCAATGAAACGACCCAACAACTGAAGGATGTCGTGCAACAAATCAGGGAGTCGACAGAGACGATCAACACAGCGGCTAATGAAATTGCCTCTGGCAACTCTGATTTGTCAAGCCGAACAGAAGAACAGGCATCCAGCCTTGAAGAAACGGCGTCGAGCATGGAGGAGCTCACCTCCACCGTCAAACAGAACGCCGACAACGCCAAACAGGCCAATCAGCTTGCCGTGAGCGCGTCAGATATCGCACAGCGCGGCGGGGCCGTGGTGAGTGACGTGGTAACCACCATGAGCGCGATTCATGACAGTGCGAGAAAAATTGTCGATATCATTACGGTAATCGACAGCATTGCATTCCAAACCAACATCCTCGCCTTGAACGCCGCGGTAGAGGCCGCGCGTGCGGGAGAGCAGGGTCGGGGTTTTGCGGTGGTCGCTGGGGAAGTTCGCAACCTTGCGCAACGCTCGGCCGCCGCCGCAAAAGAAATCAAGTCGCTGATATCCGATTCGGTTGAAAAGGTGGAGAACGGCAACAAGCTCGTGTCGCAAGCCGGGAATACCATGCAAGAGGTCGTCACCTCAATTCGACGCGTCACCGATTTGATGTCGGAAATCGCCGCCGCCTCACAGGAACAAAGCCGTGGTATCGAACAGGTCGGTTCTGCCATTACCCAGATGGATGAAGTCACCCAGCAGAACGCCGCTTTGGTGGAACAAGCCGCGGCCGCAGCCGAGTCACTCGAAGAGCAGGCACGTCAACTGGTCGCAGCGGTGCAGTACTTCAACACCGGCGCAAGCCATGCGTTGCCTGCCGAGGTGACCCGCAGCCGTGCCAAGCCGGAAGCGGCTCGGCTGGGCAGTAGCAGTAACAAAACACCGGCGCGTCGATCCGGTGCGCGTACGCCACCGCCGCCGACCAATCTCGATGATGAGTGGGAACAGTTCTGAGTCCGGGCCAAATCGGTGGCGAGCGTATTTGATGGCGACCGCGAGTTTCACTACACCCGTTCGGATTTCGAACGGGTGCGGCAGCGCATTTATCAAACCGCCGGCATTTCCCTGAGCGACAGCAAGGCCGATTTGGTCTACAGCCGGCTGGCGCGACGGCTGCGCCAGACCGGCCATCAACGCTTTGACGCGTATCTTGCTGCGCTCGATCATGACGCCGATGAACAGCGCGAGTTCACCAACGCGCTGACCACCAACTTGACCTCGTTTTTTCGCGAGGGCCATCACTTCGATCAACTCGCGGAGTTTATGAGCCAGCGTCGGACGCCGATCCGGGTCTGGTGTGGCGCCGCGTCGACTGGTGAGGAACCGTATTCGCTGGCAATCACCGCCGTCGAAGCCTTTGACTCGCTGACGCCACCGGTCACGATTTTGGCCACCGACCTGGATACCCAGGTGCTTGCAGTCGGCCAGCGCGGCATTTATCCCATCGAGCGGGTCGAGCGACTTTCTGCCGAACGCCTGCACCGCTTTTTCTTGAGAGGAAAAGGTCACAACGCCGGCATGGTCAAAGTGCATCCGGCATTGCAGTCGTTGCTGCATTTCCGGCAACTCAATTTGCTGTCGAGCCCGTGGCCGATGAAACAGCGCTTTGACGCCATCTTTCTGCGCAATGTCATGATCTATTTCGACAAACCCACGCAAGCGGAAGTGCTGGGCCGGTGCGCACAGTTGCTGGAGCCGGATGGTTTGCTGTTCGTTGGCCACTCCGAGTCGCTGAGCCATGTCAGCGATCTGTTCAAGCCAATGGGCCGCACCGTTTATTGTCTGCAGCCAAGGAGTGCCGCGTGAGCGATACCGACGCCATGCTCGCGCCCAACCGTTACTTCGATCGCCATTTCGATTGCGAGGCGGTGAAAATTCTGCCGGGTGAGTACTATGCGACGACGCGGGACATGTTGATCGTCACCGTACTCGGGTCCTGCATTTCGGTCTGCCTGCGTGATCGCGAATCCGGCATTGCTGGCATGAATCATTTCATGTTGCCGAACACCATGGACAGCAACGACCCCATTGGCGCGTCAGCACGCTATGGCGTGTTCGCCATGGAGTTGCTGATCAACCACTTGATCAAGCTGGGCGGCAAGCGACACCGTTTCGAAGCCAAGGTGTTCGGCGGTGGCAACGTGCTGCGAGGCCTGACGGCCAGTAACGTTGGTAGCCGGAATGCCGAGTTCGCCGAAGACTATCTGCGCACCGAGCGCATTCCCATCATCGCTCATGACATCATGGGAGACTTGCCGCGCAAGATTTATTTTTTCAGTCAGGAAGGCCGGGTCTTGGTGCGCAAACTGCGGCAGCTGCATAATCACACCATCCTCGACCGCGAAGCCGAGTACAGCAGCCGATTGAAGCAGGCCAATGTCGCCGGCGATGTCGACTTGTTTACCTGACCGATGTTGCCGGGAGCGCTCGCGTGGCCATCAAAGTGCTCATCGTCGATGACTCTGCCCTGATCCGGGCGGTGCTTGGCGAAATCATCAAGCAACAACCCGACATGGAGCTGGTCGGTGCGGCCGCCGATCCTTACGCCGCACGCGATCTGATCACCCGCACCCAACCGGATGTGCTGACGCTCGATGTCGAGATGCCTCGCATGGACGGTCTCGAATTCCTTGAACGGCTGATGCACGGCCATCCGATGCCGGTGCTGATGCTGTCGTCACTGACCGAGGCCGGCGCCGAGGTCACACTGCGCGCACTCGAACTCGGCGCCGTCGACTTCTTTGCCAAACCCAAGCTCAATGTCCAGCAAAGCCTGAATGATTATGCGGCACAGATTGCCGACAAAATCCGTACAGTTGCCAAGGCCAAAGTGCACCGGCGCATCCGGCAGACATCGCCGTCATCAACGCGGTTGCAGGCGCAGTTCAACAGCAGTGAGCGGGTGGTCCTGATCGGCGCGTCAACTGGCGGCACCGAAGCGATCAAGACCGTGCTCGAGCAATTGCCCGCCAATTGCCCCGGCATTCTGGTCACCCAACACATGCCGGCCGGCTTCACACGCTCGTTTGCCGAGCGACTGAATCGGGTCACCGGTCTGACCGTCAAGGAGGCGGAAGGCAACGAGCGAGTATTGCCGGGTCACGTCTTCATCGCCCCTGGCAATCATCACCTCAAATTGATCCGCAGCGGCGCCAACTACATGACCGCGTTGTCCGATGAAGCGCCGGTGCACCGGCATCGGCCGGCAGTGGATGTGCTGTTTCACTCGGCCGCCAGTGCGGCCGGCCGCAATGCTGTTGCCGTGTTGCTGACCGGCATGGGCAAGGACGGCGCTGACGGCATGCTGGCCATGCGCACCGCCGGTGCCCACACCATCGGTCAGGACGAAGCCAGCTCGATTGTTTACGGCATGCCACGGGAAGCATTCGAGCGCGGCGCCGTCTGCGAACAACTGCCGCTGCCCGCCATCGCTGGCGCCATCGTTCGCGCCAGCGGCGGTGCGGTCACCCGCATCTGAGTGACCATGACGAGCGCCTCGCCCACCGCTGCACCCAAAGAAGCCACACAGGCTCGTCTGCGTCGGCGCCTGCTGTTTTTTTCCTACATTACCGCCGTCGGGGTCTTGGCGAATGCCCTGACGCCGGAGCCGGTAGCGGTGATGTCGTTTCTGCTCGGCGCCATGGCCGTGTCGGTGGTTGTCCAACGTCTGGGGTTGCTGTGGGGTGCCGCCTGTCTGGTGTTGACCCTGCTGCCGATCGGCACGGCCTCGCTGTGGCTATTCTCGGCCGCGCATGCGCTTGCCGTCGGCGTACTGCGTCGACGCATGCAACTGCCGTTTCGACGTTATCTTATGACCATCAGCGCCGTGCTGCTGCCGGTCATGGTGCTGACCATCACACAACATGAAAACGACAGCCGCCAGTACGGGTTTTCACTCGCCATTCTGTGGCTTGGCCTGCTGCACACCGAGCTCGGTGCCGAGTTGATCAACCGAGTGGTTGACGCCGCGCGCGGCAAAGCACAGCCATTTCGTGAACTCTTGGCCTATCGTCTGGCCGTTGCCGCCTCCGCCCCGCTCGCTGTGGCAGCCGTGCTGACCTTGAATCGCTTTATCGATCATGACATGGCCGAGCATCAGCAAACGCTGAACCGACTCAGCGCCAATCAAGCGAACGCTGTCGCCAGTCATCTGCAGCAACACCGGCTCGCCATCGCTGCCCACGCCGCAGCGGTGACACCGAATAATCGCGAGCGTTACCGGCGCTCATTGGCGGTAATCAGTGCAAGCTACCCCAATTTCCTGACCCTGCTGATCACCGACGCCGACGGCAAAATTCTCGAAACGTATCCCGACCATCCTGTCGCCGCCGCCACCGACGTGGCCGACCGTGGGTACTTTCTGGTACCGCGCAGGACCTTGCAACCGTTTGTCAGTGACGTATTTCGCGGCCGCGGCTTCGGCACCGATCCCATCATTGCGATCAGCGCACCGATTCTCGGCGACCAGGCGGAGTTCCATGGCGTGCTGGAAGGATCGCTGGACCTCGGCCGACTGGAAGAGCTGATTGGTCAGGACGGGCGGCAAGACGATATCCGATTCGTGCTGCTGGACAGTCGGCGCAATGTCATCGCCAGCACCATGGCGGAGTTGCCGGTGCTGACCACCACGACGCGGCATACATCGCTATTACAAAACAGCGGCAATGCAGTCTCCGACAGTAGCGCGACACTGAGCGCATCGGGCGAGCACCTGCTCAGCCGAAGCAGCGTACCGTTCACGACCTGGCAGTTGACGATACTGCAGCCATACGCGCCGTTGGCGCAGCTCTATTCCTTGCTGACCTTGCTGACGATCGCCGGCAGCTTGCTGATCATGTGGGCCAGCCAACGCTTTGCCGGCCGCTTTGCCCGACTGGTGGCGGCGCCGCTCGATGATCTGCTGGTCCGCATCCGGGAGCTCCATCTCGATGCGCCGGAAACCTTGCATCCGGTCAGTGTCAGCACCGCCATTACCGAACTGCAGGAACTGACCCTGGATTTCAACCAGCTGGTGGCGCGGCTGACGACCACCTATGGTGAACTGCGCGCATCGGTGGCCCTGTTGGATGCCGCCAATCGGGAGCTTGAGCAACGCGTTCAGGAGCGGACGTTCGAACTCGTCAGCGCCCGTGACGAGGCCCAACAAATGGCCAACGCCAAATCGGCCTTTCTCGCCAATATGAGTCATGAGTTGCGCACGCCGTTGACCGCCATTATCGGCTTCACCGAACAAGCGCTGCGCCAGCGCGATCGACCGGACGAAACCGCATCCGCCCTGCCCATCATTGCTCGCAATGCCCAGCACCTGCTGACCTTGGTCAACGACATTCTCGATGCCAGCAAACTGGAATTCGACAAACTGGAACTGGAGCAGCTGCCGTTCTCCCCGCTGCAGATGATGCACGATGTACTCATCAGCCTGCGCCCCCAGGCAAGCGCAAAAGGCTTGCTGCTGGACTGGCAACCGCACTGGCCGTTGCCGGCACAAGTCAGTGGCGACAGCACCCGCATCAAACAAGTGCTGTTCAACATCATTGGCAATGCCATCAAATTCACCGAACGCGGCCACATCACGGTGACGATGAGCGCCGAGGCCAGTGGTCAGGAGTGGCAACTGGAAGTGCGCGACACCGGCATCGGCCTCAGCGCCGCCCAGCAACAGCGATTGTTTCAACCGTTCATCCAAGCGGATCCGTCCACCACCCGGAAATTCGGCGGCACCGGCCTTGGTCTGTACATCAGCCGGCAACTGATCCTGCGCATGGGCGGCACGTTTTTGCTGCAAAGCGCGCCCGGTCAGGGCAGCCACGTTGTCATCACCTTGCCGACCCAGCAGGCAAACGTAGAGTGGCTCAACAGCGCACCTGCTGCTGCCGAACCGCCGCCGGCTCACCCGACAACTGCCGTACCCGCGTTGCATGGGCGCGTATTGATTGCCGATGATGTTGACGACCTGCGCGTCCTGGTGGCCATGTTGGTGCGCAGCACCGGTGCCAACGTCAGCACGGTGGAGAACGGCGAGCAGGCGGTTGCGGCGGCACTGGCGACGCCGTTTGATCTCATCCTGATGGACATGCACATGCCGGTCATGGATGGCGTCACGGCCGTGCAGCGACTGCGTCAGAACGGCTACAAGCGACCGATCATCGCGCTGACAGCCGATGTCATGCCATCCGACGTCGCGCATTTTCGAGCCGCCGGTTGTGATGATGTACTCGGCAAGCCGATTCAACAAAGTGCACTGATGCAGGCATTGCAGCAGGTTCTGCCCCGAGCAGAGCAACTGCCACCGGAACGGCAGCCGGAAGAGCCCAGCATGGCGCATGATCGCGCGCGCGACCAACAATCCGGCGGAAAACCCGAGGCAACGCTCGAACCTCGACAAGAAAAAAAGACCGATACGGTACCGGCCCATGTGCAGCAGGTACTGGCACAGCTCAAAGAGCAGTTTGCCGACCGATTGAAGACCGAGAAGCGCGAGCTGACCCGCGAACTGGATCAGAAAGACTGGCTGGCGTTGCGCGCACGGCTGCACAAATTGAAAGGCGCCGCCGGTACCTTTGGCTATCCAGGGATCAGCGCAACGGCCGACACCGCGTATCGCCTGCTGCAACAGGAAGCGTTTGACGATGCCGTCACGGTACTGCACAGCCTGCTCGGCGAACTCACCGATGCCATCCGCTGAAACACACCTTGCCCATCAACCACGGTGGCACCGTTGAACACGCGAGTGGATGCGCAACATGAGGGCGTTCACAATTCGCGGGACGGCACTGCGGCCCATGTTGCCGGCAGCACCGCCATGACACGCCCTGCTGCGCACTGGAAGCAGGCAAATGCGTCGTTACCGAGTGCTTGCAGACACGCCGTAAACGCCTGCCGGTCAGCAACAACCGGTGGCGACTGCAGCCACTGCTCGCGCGGATAAGGCGAAACCGGGACGTCACCATGCTCGTGGCACCACGCCAGCCACGCTACAGCGCTCGCCCAGGTACCACGCAAGTGTCCGGGTGCTGCGAATCGGGCGTGATGGCGCGACGAGGCCAAAGGATAAAACAAACGACCTTTGACCACCGCGCGTGTTGCCGTGACGTGAATGCCCGCCGTCTGCAGCGCAGACTGTCCGGCATCGGTCGCCGCCAGGCAAAGCTGCTGCTGCTGGAGCTTGAGAAGTTTGCGGTCGAGCCGATCTTGCCGCGACACACCCCACCAACAGGCCGGGTCATCGAGCAGGCCGTCGCCGAAATAGAATTTGACCGCCAGTTCCCAGTGTTCGACGTCAGCGTTCTGCCGGTCACGCACCAATAGATCGAATTCACCGATAGTTTGGTGTTGCTGTGTGACCTGCAGACCGTTGGCAAGCAACTGCCAACGCGGATGGGCGTGCAGCCAATGCTGCCAGAGCGCTTCGAACCGGCGGCCGAGTCGATGGGGGAGCAAACCTGGCTCAGGTGATGGCGGTTGCCACGCCTGCCAGAGCGCCGCACATTCTGCCGCCGAGAAAACACGATGCGGTGCAACCGCAGCAGTCAACAGCGGCGGTGACGCAATACTCCACGCCAACTCGCCGCTGCCGACCGCCGGGTCTGCCACGCAGGGTCTACCGCTTCAGGATCAGCCGTGCTCGCGCAGCGCTTTCTTGCGCGCACGCGATTCGGCGCGTTCAGCCGATGCCCACACCGATGCGATCATGCTGGTGGCCAGCAAGACCAGCACCACCGTCAGCGAAACGGCGACCGGGATCTTGTAGACATCGATGAGCAGCATCTTGACGCCGATAAACGCCAGCACCAAGGCGAGACCGTATTTCAGCAGCTTGAACTTGTTCGCCATGCCAGCGAGCAGGAAGTACAACGCCCGCAGACCGAGGATAGCGAAGATGTTCGAGGTCATCACGATGAACGGGTCGGTGGTGATGGCGAAAATGGCCGGAATCGAATCAACCGCAAAGATGATGTCGGTCACGCCGATCAGCACAATCACCAGGAACAGCGGGGTGTAGAAGCGGTAACCGCCTTCTTGCACCCACAGCCGCATGCCACGGTAATCATTGGTGATACGCAAATGACCACGCATCCACTTCAGCACCGGGTTGGTTTCGAGATCTGGCGCGGCATCAGCGAACACCAACATCTTGATACCGGTGATCAGCAGGAACGCACCGAACACGTACAGGATCCAGTGGAACTTGGCGATGAGCCAGGCACCGATCAGGATCATGATCACACGCAGAACGATGGCACCGATGATGCCAATGACAATGGCTTCCCGCTGCAGCACCGGCGGCACCCGGAACGCCGTGAAAATCATCAGGAAGACAAACAGGTTGTCGACCGACAGCGATTTTTCGATGACATAACCGGTCAGGAACTCACCGGCCTTGAGATTGGCGAACTCGCGTCCGGCCGTTTGATCGAGCCAGAACCAGAGCCCCACGCAGAAGAGCAGCGCCAGGGCGATCCAGAGCACCGACCACCACAGGGCTTGCTTGAAGCTGACGACCTCGTCTTCATGCTTTTTGACGCCGCGTAGATCGAGCGCAACGGCGATCAGCACAAACAGTGCAAAGCCGGACCACAGCCAGACATTACCAATGCTTTCCATGACGGCCCCTTATCCGGTCAACTGGCAGAGTGACAAAGGGAACCAAGACGAGCGCACAACAGACATGACAGTGTTTTCCTCTGGTAACGACAACGAACGAACCATCGGCAAAATGCTGTCACTACAAAGACGACCTTTGCCGGATGGCAAAGGTCTCGCTTGCACGGAAGGCGACATCGCTTGCCTTCTGCGCCTGCCGGGCCGGGGAACAGGTGGTTCCCGTGATGACGACCGTCGGCAGTTCAGCTACTCCCCTTTGGGATGCGGCGGCCAGTGTACTGATTCCGTCCACGTGCCGTCAATTCCGACCATATTGCTCGGCTTTACGTCGCCGCAGCAAAACGGGATCAAAAAAATGCCGGCCTGGGGAGGGGCCGGCAGCAGAGACACAACACGCAGAGAACTTGCTCAAAGGTACCAGCTGGACACCAGCACCAGCCGTCATCACACACGTCCGTCGCCCACCGGTCAGGCCTGAGGCCCGACCGATGGACATCGTCTTCACAGGGAAGCGCTGATCCCGGCGCTCAGGCCTTCGCAACGGTAGCCGTTACGCATCAGCACGCCGGCACCCAGCTGGGTCTGCGGGCAGGCGGCATCACGGTTGCTCGGCAGCTGGATTTGGCCGCAGCAGGAGCAGCCCAACAGGCGTACCCGGCCCTTCGAAAACGTGACCCACTGATGTGATTTGCGATCGTCCATTTGCTGCCTCCTCGGGTTCGCGCGGAACCGTATTCCTCGGTAATACGGCGCTCGGGATGTCTTGCTGACAGTGTCGCCGTGATGGGAGGCATTATGGTTGGCGGCCGGTGATGGCGCTGCCGGCCGAAGCCGGGCTTTCTGTCTACTTTTTGGCCGATTCCTTGTAAGCCAAAGCTCACAGGGCTGCGAATACCGCTCGGCCGGCGTCAAGCGGGAACCGGGTTTTCGGTTCTCACTTGCGCCAAGCGATTGAATCCTCGCGGAATTTTTACTGGTACAGGCGCTGCATCATGTGCGCAAACTGCTCGAAGTACAGCGCCTGCGGCCCGTCTGACAGCGCTTTCTCCGGTTCCGGATGGAACTCGACAATGATGCCGTGCGCGCCAACCGCCTTGGCCGCCTGCGCCAGCGCCGGCACCAGATCACGGCGGCCGGCGGCATGCGACGGGTCCACGATGATCGGCAGGTGGGTCAGCTCGCGCAGCACCGGCACGGCGCTCAAATCGAGCGTGCTGCGGGTGGCGGTTTCAAACGTGCGGATGCCGCGTTCACACAGAATCACCTGCTGGTTGCCGCCAGCAAGAATGTATTC
>DASUEK010000115.1:0-7950 GCA_036275115.1 Permianibacter sp.
GCTTGGGTAGCATGCCGGGCCATCTCCGTTACCGATCACAAGACTGTGACCATGAAACGCCTGCATTGCCTGCCCGCCCTGCTGTTCAGTCCGCTGGCCATGAGTTCGGCACTGACCATCGACGGCCGCGCCGACGAAGCACTCTGGCGCGAAGCCAAGACGTTTGACCAGTTCGTCACAGTCGAACCGTACACCCAGGACAAGCCGCAGCTGCAACAACAGGTGCGTCTGCTGTCGCGGCCGGAAGGCTTGGCAGTCGCGTTCGAAATTGAGCATCCGGCCGACGTCGTCCGTACCAAACCCAAGGCCCAGCGCGATCAGATCGGCGCGGCGGATCGGGTCAACCTGATTGTCGATTACGACGGCAAAGGCCAGACCGCCTACAACTTCACCGTCAGCCTCGCCGGCGATATCGAAGACGGTATTGCATCGCGCAACAGTTTCCGCAATGACTGGGATGGCGACTGGCAATACGCCGTGCATGAAACCGATGCCGGTTGGTCGGTGGAAATGCTGATCCCGTGGACCATCACCGCGATGGATCCGGTCGATGGCGATACTCGCACCATCGGCATTTATCTCGACCGCGTGCTGAAAGCGCGCGGCGAGCGTTACGCCTTCCCAGCCCTGCGCTTCTCGCAAAGCGATTTTGTCAGCACCTTTGCCAAGGTCGAGATCCCGGCCTACTCGACCTCGCAATCGCACGTTTATCCGTACGCCAGCGTTCGCTATGACAACGTCAACAACGACACCGAAACCCGTGCCGGCGTGGATGTGTTTTACAAACCGTCACCGTCATTTCAGCTGGTCGGATCGCTGAACCCGGATTTCGGTCAGGTGGAGAGCGACGATCTGGTGATCGATTTCTCTGCCATCGAAGTGTTCTTCTCCGACAAGCGGCCGTTCTTCACCGAAAACAACGACGACTTCATTCTGGCACTGCCGGACAGCGGCCAGCTGATTTACACCCGCCGGATCGGCGGCACCCGTGACGATGGCAAAGGCATCGCCGATATCGATGCGGCAGTAAAAATGCGCGCCGCCACCGGCAATGCCTCGATCAGTTATCTCGGCGCCCAGGAAGCCGATTACAACGACAACATCGGCCGTCGCTTTCAAGTGCTGCGGCCCAAATACCGGCTGGGCGACAGCCAGTTCGGATATCTGTTGCTCGACACCGAACATCCGTTTCTGGATCGGCATGCAGAAGTGCAAGGTCTCGATTACGAAACCACCTTCACGGACAGTGTCCGGTTCCGGGTGCAGGCCCTGCAAAGCACCATCGACACGGAAACGGCATTGCTCGATGAAACGCTGCGCGGCAGCGGCGGCTGGCTGACGGTTGACATCAATCCGTCGGTTGCCACCCAGCACACCTTTGAAGCGGTCAATTACGAACAGGATTTGGTGCTGAGTGACATGGGCTATCTGCAACGCGGCAACCTGCGTCAGATCGCGTGGCAAAGCCGCTTCGTCCAGACCGGTTTTGCTGACGATGCCCTGATCCGCGAAATCGAATGGGAAGGCAAAGTCAAACCGCGCCGGAATCAGCAAGGCGATGATATCGGCGACATGGCGCGGCTCACCACGCGGCTGCGCAGCAAGGCCGGTGATTACGCCGAGATCGAAGCGATTTATCAACAAGCCGGCGAAGACGATCTGATCTCGCGCGGCAACGGCAACTGGGATGCGCCGGGCAAGACCACCATCGAGGCTTATCTGAACACGGCACGGCGCGGCAACAGCGCGTGGGAGATTGGTTATTTCAGCCAGGAAGAAGGTCTGAGCGAACCGTTTGATCAGTTCTGGCTCACCCATATCCACTTTTTCGGCGACAGCCTGACCATCGAAGGTTTCATTGAGCAGCGCATGAGCCCGGACTGGCTGCTCTGGCTCGAGACCAATCAATTTGCCCGCTATCGCCGCGACCAATACAACGCCGGTCTGTCGTTCAGCTGGTTCCCGGCCGAACGTCACGAACTGCGGATGAAGAGCCAATGGGTTGCCATCAGCGCCGACCACGGCGAGCGCTACCAACTGGTCGGTGAGCAGATGCAGGCAACCGGCGCCGCCGAGGACAATCTGCAAATCAACACCTTCGGCCTGCAACTGCGTTACCGCTACCAGCTCGGCTCGTTGTCGGATCTGTTTGTGGTCTACGCGCGCGGCGGTTTTTCCGAGCAAAACCGCGACGACTCGGCTGGCCAGCTGTTCGACGACGCCCTGCGCCTGCGCGATTCCGACCAGTTTCTGGTGAAAGTCCGGCTGCAGTTTTGACCACTGACTTGTCTTTTGTTGCGCTGCGCCAAATTTGCGTCATGGGTCAGCTTTACCTTGCCAGGCAGAATCTATACTTGCTGGCACGGGATGACAGGGAGACTGCCATGACAAGGACGCCGTTGTGGGCATGGGGTGTGCTGGCCATCATGGCGGCCAATGGCGTCTGCGCAGACAGCGAACCGCCCCGCTCCCCGGACGACCTGTTTGATTTGTCGCTGGAAGAGCTCAGTCAAATCAAGGTCAGTGTCGCCAGCCGCAATGAACAATTGCTGCGCGACACCGCCAGTCTGGTCACCGTCTTCACCGATAACGATTTGCAGCGGCTCGGTGTGCGCACGCTCGGCGAGTTGTTGGGCTACGTGCCAGGCATGCGCAGCTACCGCAACAGTGGCACCAGCCCGTGGCTGGACAGCTACGAAGTACGCGGTGTGCGCGACGACTTCAGCAGCATGTTGCTGCTGATGATCGATGGCCGTCGCATCAACTCACCTTACAACGGCGGCACCGGGCAGATGTTTCAACACATGCTCAGTAATGCCGCCCGCGTCGAAATCATTCGCGGCCCTGGCTCCGCACTCTACGGTTCCAGCGCCTTGCTCGGCGTCATCAACATCATCACCCGCGACGACACCGAACGGCTTCGCGTTGGCGTGGGAACAGATGGCCTGTCAGAGCTCGCCGCGACGTCCGGCTTTGGCAACGGTGATTGGTCCGGCAACGCGCACGTTGCCGTGCAGCGCTCGGATGGTCAGCACTACACCATCGACAATGACACCACCGGCCGTATCGACACAATCCGTGATCCGTATCGCAGCGAAAATTTCAGTGCCCGTCTCGGCTATCAGGCACTGGAGTGGTATGGCTGGTCCTATCAGCAAAAGCTTGATGGCTTTTATCAGGTGAACTTTGTTCATCCTGACAACCGCACCGACCAAGAGGGTTACGAAACCGGTTTTCGTGGCCAATGGCAAGATCCGGATGCCGGCTGGCAATTGAAAGCGCAATTGAGCCGTCACGTCATTGATCAACTCAGTTATGCCAACCGCGCCGCCGCCGGCACACCACCGTTTTTTGCCGCCGATTGGCTCGGTGGCTTTTCTGTGAAATCCGCCAGCGATGCCTTGGACGTGGATGGGGTGTGGCAACTCAGCGCCGAAGATGCCATCAGTGCCGGCATGCGTCTGTCGGAAGAACGCATTCATCGGGCGAAGCTGCATTCCAATTATCGGTTGACCGACTTTGCTTATCTCGGTGAAGTGCAGGATCTCAACGATCTGGTGCCACCCGTTGAGCGCACGGTGACCGGTGGCTATCTGCAGCACGAGCGGCAATGGTCGCCACACTGGCAAACCACGCTGGGCTTGCGCCACGACACTTATGAAGACAGCGGATCGGATAGTAGCCCGCGACTGGCGATCAGCTATTACGATGGCGACAACGACACAATCAAACTCTTGTGGGGGCAGGCGTATCGTGCGCCCGCCTTCAACGAGTTGTTCACGATGGGCAATCCGGTTTCGCTCGGCAACGAAAACCTGGACGCCGTGCGCAGCGAAACGCTGGAGCTCGGGTGGCTGCACGAAGCCAGCAATTGGCGACTCGATGCTTCGTTGTTTGATCAGACCATACGGGACCAAATCCTGTCGGAATTCATCGGCCCCGGTCTGCGCCAGTTCGTCAACAAGGGCGAGTTGCAGGTGCGCGGTGCAGAACTGGATTGGCTGTGGTCATGGTCGATGCAATGGCGCAGCCGGTTCTACGTCAGTTGGGTCGCCGACATCAACGAAGATCTGGGCGACAGCACGGGTCAGGATTCCGGCGAGAACAACACGCCACACCGTTGGGGCGGCGCAGAGCTGAACTACGTAAGCGAGCGTTGGAGCTGGCATCTGGCCGCGCAGTACACCGGGCAAATCGACAGTCTGCCGAACCAGAATGCCTACTGGCTCTGGCGCAGCCGGGTCAACTGGCGCTGGCAGCCGACGCTGGCGCTCAGCCTGACGGTCAACAACCTGTTCGATACCGAATACGAATCGCTCAGCAGCCTCGCCGGCTTCGGGCTCAATGACGATGGCGACATCGAGCGCCGGCTTCCGGGCCGTGGCCGGGAAGTCTGGCTGCACCTCGATTGGCTCTGGTAACCGTACCAAGTTGCCGAAAAATTCACCAAATCAGCCGTGACGCTCAACCTAAGGCCGTGCGACAATCGCCGCCCTTTTTCTGGCGGCCGACCAACTGGTAATCCAATACCAGCACCGGACGCCCGCTTTCGCCGTGCCGGAACCCGCTGTGATCTCGACCGCCAACATCACCATGCAATTCGGGGCCAAGCCCCTGTTCGAAAACGTCAACGTCAACTTCAACAACCGCAACCGTTACGGTCTCATCGGCGCCAACGGCTGTGGCAAATCGACCTTCATGAAGATTCTCGGTGGCGATCTGGAGCCATCAGCCGGCCAGGTCATGCTGGAGCCGAACGTGCGGCTCGGCAAGCTGCGCCAGGATCAGTTCGCCTTTGAAGACTTCACCGTCATCGACACCGTGATCATGGGCCACACCGAACTGGCCCGCATCCGTGCCGAGCGTGATCGCATTTACGCGCTGCCGGAAATGAGCGAAGAAGACGGCATGAAAGTCGCCGAACTGGAAGTGCAGTTCGCCGAATACGACGGTTACACCGCCGAAGCGCGTGCCGGTGAATTGTTGCTCGGTCTCGGCATTCCGGAAGAGCAACACTTCGGCCCAATGAGCGCCGTGGCACCGGGCTGGAAACTGCGGGTGTTGCTGGCGCAAGCCTTGTTTGCCGATCCGGATGTGCTGCTGCTGGACGAACCGACCAACCACCTCGACATCAACACCATTCGTTGGTTGGAAAGCGTGTTGAACGAACGCAACAGCACGATGATCATCATCTCGCACGATCGCCACTTCCTGAACAGCGTCTGCACCCATATGGCTGACATGGATTACGGTGAGTTGCGCGTCTATCCCGGCAACTACGACGACTACATGGTCGCATCGACCGCAGCGCGCGAACGCCTGCTGGCCGACAACGCCAAGAAGAAAGCCCAGATCGCCGAACTGCAACAGTTTGTCAGCCGCTTCTCGGCGAACGCCTCGAAATCGGCTCAGGCCACCTCGCGCGCCCGCCAGATCAAGAAAATCGAACTGGAAGAAGTCAAACCGTCGAGCCGGGTCAGTCCGTTCATTCGTTTTGATCAGAACAAGAAACTGCATCGCCAAGCCGTGACGCTCGACAAGCTGACCTATGCCTACCCGGGCAGTGAGCCGCTGATCAAGAATTTCAGTCTGCAGATTGATGCCGGTGATCGCGTCGCCATCATCGGCCCTAACGGCATCGGCAAAACCACGCTGCTGCGCTGCCTGATGGGTGAGCTGACGCCAACCAGCGGACTAGTCAAATGGACCGACAGCGCTGAAGTCGGCTACTACTCGCAAGATCACGCCGCCGACTTTCCGCAAGACTGGACCCTGTTCGAGTGGATGCAGCAATGGACCAAGGGCGGCGAAATGCTGGTGCGCGGCACGCTCGGCCGCATGCTGTTCTCCGGCGACGAAATCGGCAAATCGGTAAAAGTGTTGTCCGGTGGTGAACAGGGCCGGATGCTGTTCGGCAAACTGATCCTGACCCGGCCGAACGTCATGGTCATGGACGAACCGACCAACCACCTCGATATGGAATCGATCGAGGCACTGAACCTGGCGCTGGAAAACTACCCCGGCACGCTGATCTTCGTCAGCCATGACCGCGAATTTGTTTCGTCACTGGCGACCCGCATCATCGAAATGACGCCGCAAGGCATCATCGACTTCGGCGGCAACTACGAAGACTATCTGCGTAGTCAGGGTATCCACGAAAACATTCGCAGCGGCACCTGAAGCGATAGCCCAATCTGCTCCGTGCTCGCCCGCAGCAAGGGCTGGCGAGCACGGCTGACGAATCGACTTAAAACGTCAACTCACGCACCGCAACCCAAGCTCAGTGCAGCAACAAGATGTCACTCTCGAAATCGGCCAGCAGGGTATAAACCAGCGTGCGCCGATCAGGGCTGACGGCGAAATCGACAAACAACGGCCCCGCTTCCTGCGCTGACATCAGTGGCAGAAGCGCCGTCGCACCCTGCCCTTCCCGCCACTCGTGCACGGTCAACTGACCTTGCGCCTCCTGCAGAAAATAGAATCCGTCATCGACAACGGAAAAGTTCTGCCAGTTGCGCCGCTCCAGCTGCGGCAACAAGCGCTGCTGCCTGCCACTGGCCAATTCATAGCGCCACAAACCCGCCGTCTCGGCATCGCCATACCGCAGCACATACAGTGAGCCACCATCCGCTGTCGCCTCGGCCATAGCCCCTACAACACCAGCGAGCGCGCGCCATTGCCCGGTTGCCAACTCCAGTTGCCAGATCGTCCACTGCGAGGCGTCGCGGCGGCTGACGTAGATCACGTTGCCATCGTAAGACCAGGTCGGGTTCAAGGTGGCGATGTCGCGCTCGTGCAAACGGCGAAGCTGACCGGAAACAAAATCATAGAGGTAGCTGGCAAGATCGGTGGCGCCGACCAAGAGATACCGATCATCCGGTGACCAGCGCAAATGCGTTGGCATCACCACGCCACCGCCCGGTTCGGTCAAGTCAAACAGCAAACGCTGACCACTGCCATCGGCTTCCGCGAGCCACACCGCTGGCACACCGCTGCGTGTCGAGAAAAAAGCCAGCCGCTGCCCGGAATGGGAGAAGCGCGGCGCGTAATCAAACCGATTGGATTGGATCAAGGGGCGCCCCGGTCGCTGCGATTCAGCGCCAGCATTCGAAACACGATATGGCAAGTTCACTTGCCAGAGATCGTAAGTCATGCGCGCCTGCACGACCGCCAGTTGCCGACCGTCCGGTGAAAACGCCGGCTCGATCAAGGTTTCAGCACTCGGCAGCAGCAACTCACGCCGTCCATCCGGATGCCAGTACTCCAACTGACCACCGACCAGACTGCGGGTGGTCAGCAGGCCGTGATGCAACGGATCCCAGGCCAGACCAAAAAAGATTTCAGCGCGAGTCAACAAAGCATGCTGCTGACCAGACTGCAGATCGCGGACATGCAAGGTCGTGCTCATGGTGTCGACATCGGCATAAGCCAATTGCGGCCGCTTGGGATGCACGGCAAACACATACGGATAAACGCCGGCCAAGGCTTGCTCGCGGCCTTCGCGCCAACGGAATTGCACCAAAGGCGTGGCGCCATCAAGGGTTTTGCGAAACAGCAATGATTCGCCATCCGACGACCACTGCAAGCTGCCAACGCCAAGGCTGGTACCGTAGCAGCGCGACACCGCGCGATCTTCCAGCACCCGTTTACTGTCAGCAGCCAAGCGCGCGAGATGGACATCGCAACTGCCGGCACGGCGAACGACATATGCAAGGTACTGCCCGTCCGGTGACCAGACCGGCGTTTCCGGCGTGCCGGTCGGGGTGGCAACAACGACTTGCTGCTCAGCATCCACGGCCCGCAGCTGGATCTCACCGGCCACGCTTCCGGGCGGGAAACGAACATAGGCCAGCCAGCGCCCATCTGGTGAAAAGGCCGGTTGCAACTCCATGCCCGGTTCGCTGGTAAACGGCCGCAAATTGGCAAATCGCTCTCGCACCGGTGCCGGTG
>DASUEK010000116.1:0-12808 GCA_036275115.1 Permianibacter sp.
GCACCGCCGAGCGCAACGGCAATGGCGTTGTACTGGACGCGGCGATCTTGCGAGCTGATCACGGTCATGCCGGAGGTAGGATCCGGCACCATGTAGAACCCACCAATCAGCACCAGCAGCACCATGATCACGGTGCTGAACCGGCGCAAACGCAGGGTCAACTCAACCCGCGCTACGTCCAGCGCCACCTGCAGCGCCGTCGGCAGAAAGGCGCGGTTCATGCGCGCGCTCCGGCAACCGGATTGGCGAACTGCATCAACCAGGTAAATACGTCATCCAGATCCGGGGTCACGGTGGTCGCCGCCGGATACGGCGGCTCGGGATGAACGATTCGCACTAGCCAATGCTCACCGTCACGCACGGCCTGCGTCAGCTTGTAGCGACTACGCGCCTGCTCCAACTCGGCAGAGCTGAGCGACACCTGCCACACCTTGCCCACCACTTCGTGAATCAAGGCTTCCGGCCGATCAAACCGGAGCAGCTGGCCGTGTTTCATCACCGCCAGCTGGGTGGCGATGGACGCGATGTCGGAAACAATATGGGTCGACAGGATCACCAACTTGCCGGCTCCGATGGTCGACAGCAGGTTGCGAAAACGCAGCCGCTCTTCCGGATCAAGCCCTGCCGTCGGTTCATCGACGATGACCAGTGCCGGATCATTGATCAGTGCCTGGGCAATTCCCAAACGCTGACGCATGCCACCGGAATAACTGACCGCCGCGCGATCGGCCGCTTCATGAAGGTTTACTAACTCCAGCATGTGCTGAACCCGATCGCGATCGCGAACCCCCTTCAAGGCCGCCACATACTGCAACAATTCCCGCCCGGTCAGGTTGTCGTAAACACCAAAATCCTGAGGCAGATAACCCAAGGTCGGACGCAATGCATCGGGTCGGCGGACGATATCCTCACCCCGAAACCGGATGCTGCCCGCACTCGGCTTGGTCAACGTCGCGACCATTTGCATCAACGAGGTTTTGCCCGCGCCGTTGTGGCCCAACAGCCCGAGCACACCGGTCGCCATCGTCAGACTGACGGCATCGACGGCTTTGACCTTGTTCTGGTAAATCTTGCTGACTGCCTGGAGTTCCAGCATCGCGAGTAGGCTCCTGCCACTTCTTGTCCGGAAACACTTTGCCCGAAATCGGCACGACGACGTCTTACCGGCAGTAAGCAAGTATTGCAGCGCGTACGAATCGCGCCACGGATTGCAGAAAGAAAAAGCCGCCTCGCGGCGGCTTTTCACGGACTGCGTTACGGTTTAGAAGGTATAGGACGCCACCAGGGAATAGGTCCGGCCGTTGTAGCCCCACTGTGCCGTTTCCAGCGAGTATGGCAGGGTCACACCGTTCCAATCCTGATGTTGCTTTTCCGGGTATTTGTCGAACAGGTTATTGACCGTGCCCCGCAGCGCCAACCCATTGCCGAAATCATGGCTCAGGTTCAAATCAAAGATCCAGGCGCCGTCATCGGTGTAGTCATAGGTCGGGTCATCTGCCAAATAAACGGTCTTGACCGAGCCAAAATAGTTGGCAGCGGCACCGAACGACCAGCTATCGGTGACATGCTTCGCCGACAAGGTGTGACGATGCTTGGGTGAATAGCGCTCGATACGAGCCCGTTCATGGCGATCAAAATAGACTTCGCTCAGGTCACGGGTCGGGTTATCCAGACCAGCCAGAACGCCCGGCAGCTCATCCACACTGTCGACTTCGGTCTTGTTGTAGCTCGACGCAAAGGTGTATTCCATGTGTCCGGCGCCTACATCGTGCCGGAAATTCAGTACCAAGTCGGCGCCTAGCGTTTCGGTGTCAATCGCATTGGTAAAGAAGGCAGCGGCGCCGACATCATCCGGCAAGGCAGCGTCAATGTCCGGATGATCATCCGGGTAGAACAGCCCGGATATCGCGATGCGATCGCTGATGTCGATCTTGTAAATATCGAAGGTCAATTCGAGGCCGTTATCGAACTCCGCCGCCAAGCCCAGCGTCAAACTTTGCGAATCTTCTGCTTCCAGTTCCGGAATACCAAGTTGCTGGGCAACATCGCTGTCAATGGCGTAAATGCCGGAGATCAGCGTACCGCCTGCCTCAATCTGCGACGCCAGCTGGCTATAACCGATCTGCTGCAACGACGGCGCCCGGAAACCATCCGAGTACGATGCCCGCAGCGCCAATTGCTCACTGACGCTGAAATAGGCCGCCAGCTTCTGGCTCAGGTCCGTGCCAAAATCGTCGTAATCCTCATGCCGCAACGCCGCTTCCAGCCGGAAACTGTCAGTGAGTTCCATTGAGGCTTCGGCATAAACAGCCTGACTGTCGCGCTCCAGATCGTTGGCCTGCTCCGGCGTCCAACCCGGAAACACCTGAATACCCGGTCGGCCGTCAGCATAGCCCCACGGCTGATCACCGTAATAACGCCAGGAATACTCTTCGCCTGCTGTGATTTGCGATTCTTCTTTGCGTTTTTCGGCACCAAAGGCCAGTGAAAGCAGTTTTTCACCAACCATCACGCTTCCGCTGAGGTCAAAGTTGACCGTGGTCTGGCCGAACATCAGTTCGCCAGCATCCGCACTGGTCGGCACGTCCGCCGGATTACCGGTCGGTCCGTAGCCGTAAGAGAAGTTCTGCGAATTGCTGATGAAGAAGCCAAAGCTATTTTCGCCATCCACCACCGACAGATCGGCGTTCCATTCACCAATGCCGAAACGCAGGCCAACCGCCAGCGATTTGTCTTCGACGTCGGAATTGATCAGTGGCAGGAAACCATTCGGATGGACACCGAGCAAATCCGTCGGGATGGGTTGACAGTAGGTAATGCCAGCATTTGCGTCGTTCTCGTCGCAACGCGCGTAACCTGCAGACTCGGCCTCACGTTGGGAGTAACCACCAAACGCATAGAGCTCGGCACTGCCGATCGGCAGTTCAAAATTGAGGAACGCGGATTTCTGCTCGAGGTCCGGCTCACCGAAACGCCACTCATTGCCGGATGGATCGGGTTCTGCTCGATTGGTCGGATCGGCTTTCTTATATTCAGCGCTGAGATTCAGCACGCCCTCGCCTACACCAAAACCCGTGTTGACTGCGGTCAAGCTGGTATCGCCGTCGCCTTCTTCGGTCGTCGACAGTGTCTGGCTGATGCTGGTGCCAACGTTTTTCTTCAACACAATATTGATGACGCCAGCGATGGCATCAGAACCGTACTGCGCCGACGCGCCGTCGCGCAGCACTTCGATGCGCTCGACGGCGCTCATCGGAATCGCATTCAGGTCGGTGCCGGCGGTGCCGCGACCAACCGAGTAAATGTGGATCAGCGCGCTCTGGTGGCGGCGCTTGCCATTGACCAGCACCAGAGTCTGATCGGGCCCAAGGCCACGTAGCATGGCCGGTTTGACGTGATCGGAACCGTCGGCCACCGACATTTCGACAAAGTTGAACGACGGCGCAATCAACTCCAGTGCATTACCGACATCAGTCGCGCCGGCTTTGCGCAAGTCATCACCGGAAATCAGATCAACCGGCACCGCCGACTCGTTCTCGGAACGGACAGCTACGCGCGAGCCAACCACCTGTACACGCTCCTCATCCGGTGCCGACTCCTGCGCGGTGGCGGTCAGGCTGAACGGCATCAGGGCAAGGGCAAGCGGAGCAAGGGCGAAACGGGAAAGGCAGTTTGAATGCGGATGTTTCATGGCGATTCCTTTTGCTGGTTCGTTATGGTTTTTTACTGTCGAGGTCAGGTACAGGAACGCTGCAGGGCCGAAGTCCCACCAGGGTCGGTTCGATTCTGCGCATCCCGAGTCACTGACGCAAGCGCTCATGGTCCTTCCGTTGAGCGGCGCACATCTTGGCGCAGTGCCGGTGCCGCCGGCAACCTGACCAGCTGCGGCAACGGCTGCTGCCGTCCTCGAACCTGTACGCCAAACAAGCGTCGGCAAGTGCTTGGCCGGTCAGCAAAATCACGGCCGGCGACAAGCCAACTGCGACGGCCGGCAAGCCTATTCCGGACCATTCAGTTATGAAAATCTCTTGCTTGCTGCAGAGCAGCGTCGATCCCTAGAATCGGGCGGTCCCTGTAATGGAATGCGCCGTAATGAACGAGTTTCCCCGTCTGAATCGCCTGCCGCCTTATGTGTTCAATGTCATCGGCGATTTGAAAATGGCCGCCCGCCGTCAGGGCGACGACATCATCGACTTCAGCATGGGCAACCCGGACGGCGCGACGCCGCCGCACATTGTCGCCAAAATGGTCGAAGCGGCGCAGCGGCCGGATACCCACCGCTATTCCGTGTCCAAAGGCCTGCCGCGGCTGCGCAAGGCCATCGCCGACTGGTACCAAAAACGCTACTCGGTCGAGCTTGATGCCGAGAAGGAAACCATCGTCACCATCGGCTCGAAAGAAGGCATCGCCCACCTTTGTTTGGCGCTGCTCGATCGCGGCGACACCGTGCTGGTACCGAATCCGTCTTACCCGATTCATATCTATGGTCCGGTCATTGCCGGCGCCGATGTCCGCAGCGTGCCGATGACCGATCCGCAGTCCTTCCCGGAAAAACTGGAAGAAGCGCTGCGCACGCATTACCCGAAACCGAAGATGCTGATCCTGAACTTCCCGTCCAACCCGACTGCAGTGACGGTGCCGGATGGCTTCTTTGAAAAAATCGTCGCGCTGTGCAAGGAATACGGTGTCTGGCTGGTACATGACCTCGCCTACGCCGATATCGTGTTCGATGGCTACCAAGCGCCGTCGCTGCTGCAGGTGCCGGGTGCGCGCGATATTGCGGTGGAGTTTTTTACGCTGTCGAAAAGCTACAACATGCCGGGCTGGCGGGTCGGGTTCATGGCTGGCAATGCCAAGCTGGTCAACGCCCTCGCCCGCATCAAGAGTTATCACGATTACGGCATGTTCACGCCGATTCAGGTCGCGGCGATTCATGCGCTGGAAGGCCCGCAGGAATGCGTGCAGGAAATCTGCGAAACCTACCGCAAGCGCCGCGATGTGCTGTGCCAGGGCTTACACCAGCTCGGCTGGCCGGTCGACATTCCGAAAGCGACGATGTTTGTCTGGGCGAAAATCCCGGCACAGTACCGCGAACTCGGTTCGCTCGGTTTTGCCAAGAAGTTGCTTGAGCAAGCCAAGGTGGCGGTCAGCCCCGGCATCGGTTTTGGTGAGTACGGCGATGAATACATCCGCTTTGCCTTGATCGAAAACGAAGCACGGACCCGGCAGGCACTGCGCGGCATCAAGGCGATGTTCAAGGCGGATGGTATCGGCTGATCAGGCACATCACTTGTGGGAGCGGCTTTAGCCGCGATTGCCTTCGTGTCATCACGGCTAAAGCCGCTGCCACGAAAGAATCGCACTAGGGCGCTGTCGCCGCCTCCAGCTGCAACAGCCAGGTCATCGCTTCCACAGCGGAAGCGCGGCACATTTCCGCAGAGGGCTGCAGGCTGACACAAACTGCCGGCCGCTCCGGCTTGCCGAACAAGCGGCAGCGCAACTGCTCGTCGAGCTGCACGCAAGGCACGCCGGCCGGTTTGCCCTGCGGCATACCGGGGATCGGACTGCTGATCGACGGCGCGATGCAACAGGCGGCACAGCCACTACGACAGTCCATCAACGGTCACCGGGAAAATTTGGCGGGGAAACAGGCATCCGACCCGCCGGCCCCTGCGTAAGAGCCGGCTTAACGGGGCGGACTGCGCTATCATACCGCCCCTTCGTCCTGCCCGCCCCTTATGCTTGCCGAGGTCCTCATGTCCGAGAAGCCCGCACCGTCCCCTGCGACGGAGCAAATCGCCGCCCTGTACAGCCAGATCCTGACCCAGCTCGGCGAAGACGTGAACCGGGAAGGCCTGCGCGACACCCCGATGCGCGCCGCCAAAGCCATGCAGTTCCTGACCCGTGGTTACAACCAGACGCTCGACGAAGTGGTCAACGACGCGATTTTCGAATCGGAAACCGATGAGATGGTGATCGTCAAGGACATCGAGCTGTACTCGATGTGCGAACACCATCTGCTGCCTTTTGTCGGTCGCTGCCACGTCGCCTATTTGCCGTCCGGCAAAGTAGTCGGCTTGTCGAAAATTGCCCGCATCGTCGACATGTTCGCCCGCCGCCTGCAGATCCAGGAAAACCTGACCAAGCAGATCGCTGAAGCGGTGATGGAAGTCACCCACGCCAAAGGCGTCGGCGTGGTGGTCGAAGCCAAGCACATGTGCATGATGATGCGCGGCGTCGAGAAGCAGAACTCGACCATGACCACGTCGGTCATGCTCGGCTACTTCCGCAAGTCGCAAGCAACGCGCACCGAGTTCCTGAAACTGATCGGCCGCGATTGAGCACCCAAGGTCGGCGCGGCCAACGCGGCGCCGACCGAACTCTCATCTTCAATACACTCGGTTGCCATGGCCGGACTTGCCACCGTCGATTATGCCGAACTGGATTGGGAAGCCGACGGCACCCCGCGTTCGCGCCAATTCAACGACATCTATTTTTCCCGTGACGGCGGGCTCGCCGAATCCCGCTACGTTTACCTGCAAGGGAACGGCTTGCCGGCGCGCTGGGCCGGCCATTTCCAGCACCACAACGCCTTTCATCTGTTCGAAGCCGGTTTTGGTACCGGCCTCAACTTCCTGCTGACCTGCCAAGCCTTTCTGGAAAACGTAAACCACGCCGACAAGCGCTTGCGTTACGTCGCAGTCGAACGTTTTCCGCTGCGCAAATCGGATTTGGCGCGCGCGCTGGGCCATTTCCCTTCGCTCGCGACCGAGGCCAATGCCCTGCTCGCCCAGTACCCGCCGGGGCTGCGCGGCTGGCATTCGCTGCAGTTTGCCGATCGTCGCATCGAGCTGTTGCTGCAGTTCGGCGACATCGCCGACACCTTACCGGCGCTGCGGCAAACCGATTGGCAGTTTGATGCCTGGTATCTGGATGGATTTGCACCGGCGCGCAACGAAGCGATGTGGGCAGAAACGCTGTGGCCCGCGATCGCCACGCTGTCACGCGCTGGAGCGACCGCCGCGACCTTCAGTGCCGCCGGAGCGGTCCGGCGCGGCCTGCAAAGCGCCGGTTTCTCGGTGCAGAAAATGCCAGGCTTTGGCCGCAAACGCGACATGACCGTCGCCCGGCTGGAAACACCAACGACACCATCTTCACATTCACCGACGCGTTCATCCATTCGCCATGTCACGGTACTCGGTGCGGGAATCGCCGGTGCCGCCACCGCTCGTGTGCTGGCCGAGCGCGGATTGCACGTCTCGGTAGTGGATGCGCAGCCTTCCGCTGGCGGCACCTTGCGTCACCATGCAGTCGCCTTGGCCAGCCCGCGCTGGAGCCGCGACCACAATCTGCGCAGCCAATTTCAGTTGCTCGGTTTTCTGCAATTGCAGCGCTGGCTGGACAGTGGCTTGTTGAGCAACAGCAAACACCACACGACGAGTGACAATTCTGAAAACTCGGCGCTGGTGCAGCACCGGCACGTGCTGACCCTGCTTGCGGATGAGGAATCGGCACGCGAAAAAAAGGTGCTGGCCGAACTCGGTCTGCTCGGTGAACATGCCGATTATCTGAACGCTGCCGAAGCCAGTGCCATCGCCGGCATCTCTTTGACACATACTGGCGTTCTGCATCGATTGGCGCTCGCCATCGATCCGGCGGCGCTATGTCAGGCGCTGCTCGCTCATCCGCGCATCAGTCAACGATTCGGTGTCCAGCTAACGCAATTTGCCGGCACGGCCGAGCACTGTGAATTGCAGCTGCACGACGGCAGCCGGCACACGACCGATGCCCTGATCATTGCTGGCGGCGCCGATTGCCGAACCTTGCTGGCACCGCTGCCACTACGCCCCGTGCGTGGGCAAAGCACGGAATTGCCGGCCACGCCGCGCAGCAATGCGTTGCAACTGCCATTGCGCTTTGGTGGTTATCTCGCGCCAGCGGTAAACGGCTGGCACACACTTGGCGCCAGTTACGACGGCGGCGAGTATGATCCGACTCTGCGCGAGACCAGCCAGGTTGGCAATCTGGATACATTGGCTTGGGCCGCGCCCGAATTGGCGGCAGCCTGGCGGGACGCACCGCTACGTGGCGATGTCGGCCATCGACTGGTTTGCCCGGACCGTTCACCGCTGATTGGCACACATCCGTTGCAACCGCGGGTCTGGCTGCATGTCGGTCACGGCTCACACGCCTTGATGACCGCCTGCATTGGCGCTGAGTTGTTGTGCGCGCAATTGCTGGCGGAACCGACAAGCGTGCCGCCAGCATTGCAGCGCGCCGTGTCACCGGCGCGCTTTCGACATCACTTGCCGGCCAACTGACGACCGCTGCCGTTGACGCTGGCCACCAACTCGTCGGAAAACGGCAACAGCACCGGTGCCGTTTGCACGCGCCATTGCTCGGCGCTTTGCGACAACGCCTCGCGCATGATCGCCTGCTGTGCGTCGCGTCCGGCCGACCGAACCAATTCAATTTGCGCGGTGTCGACGCCCAGCTCCTGCGCCAGTGCAACCGGTTGCGGCTGGATCGATTTAATGGTGGCGGGCTGCGCCGCCAGACTGACATCGCAGACCGTCCAAAGCACGGCTGCCATGGTAACGCTGGTGATGACCTTCATGGAGCAACTCCCTTTTGCTGACACCGAATCACGTTTTCGGTGAAGCCATGCTCGCGCATCGCCATTGCAAGACAATGAAGGGATTACGGCAATTTGTTTAAGCCGTATGCCGTTCCAAATGCAGAAAAGCCCGGAAAATCCGGGCTTTTCTGCAGAATCAGCGCGGCGAGTCACGCGCATTTCTTCACGGCTGGCAATAATTGGAAACAGCTGCCACGGTCACTGCAGCGGATACAAGGCCTCGGCCCGGTAGCCGGTCACCACCCGGATCGGGCCGGCAAACGCCAGATCAAGCGAGGGATCGCCGCAGTCACTGAGCAGTGGCCGGCCTTGCAGGCTCTGCAATTTGCCAGGGCTCGCCACCACGGTGATGGCCTGCCGGCCGACGCGACGCAGAATGCGCGGGCTGAGTTGCTGATTGCCGCGGCCAAAGACATGACCCTGACCGCCAATGACAGTCACCACCAGCGCCACCTTGTCAGCCGTTTCGAGCAGTGACCAGAGCGCCGACTCGGTGCCATCTTTCAACAGCTGCTGGCCGGCACGCACCACGTCCACACCGAGCAAGCTGGCATCGATCCCGAGCCGCTGCTTGATCGCCATACAGGTGGTGCCCGAGCCGAGCACATAGGTGATGTCATCCTGCATTTCATCAACGATCTGCTCGGCAATGTCTTCCACTACCTGTGACTCGACCGCGCGCGCACTTTCCTTGCTTTGCTGCAACAAGGGATGCGCGGGCACTTTCAGATAGCCGAACAACCGGGCACTGACCGCGCCAGCACGATAAGCGACTTCATCAATGTCTTTGACGGGTGCCGACAACAGCTCCAGCGGTTTGCCGGCGCACAGATCCGCCAACACTTCGCCACCCGCCTGCGGACTCACCGCGTAGACCGCTGAATGGATTTTGACGCCAGCCGGAATGCCAAGCACCGCCGTCTGCTCGGCGACACCGAGCGCTTCCAGTTCGGCATAGACATCGCGCGCGGTGCCATCGCCACCGGCAAACACGATGAGGCCCAGTTGCTGCGCCGCCAACGCCGCAATCGCGGCGCGGGTATCGGCCGCTGTGCTGACCTCTGCTGCCGGTGTGTAATGGATGTGGCAGGAAAAGCCGAGTGCGTTCACCAGATCGGCGCCCATTGCACCGGCAGCGGTGTGAAAACAAATCTGTTCGCGCCAAGGCAGCAGTTTTTCCAGTGCCGTTCGCGTGCGCAGATTGGCGCGCGGCTCGGCCCCCAATGCCAACGCTTGTTCGCGGACATTGTCACTGCCTTTCAACGCCACAGCGCCGCCGATCCCGGCCCATGGATTGATCACCAAACCCAGATTCAGCATCGCAACCTTCCCGCGTTTGGCTCAGAGTGGCGCCGCTGGTGCGGCGATCGATTGTCCCGGTTGAAACCGTTCACGCAGGGCATCAAAAAAGCGTTGTGCGCGTGGCGGCAGGCCGTTGGCAAAATAGTGCTGACACTGCTGGAACACCGCCTCACGAAATGCCGCACTGGCATCATTGCCCTGCGGACCGGAAGCAAGATTGTCAGCGGAAAGGTGAAACCGGATACCGGCTGCGCGGCTGAGCGCCCATTCCACCGCTTGCGGTTTCACTTCGACGCGCTCGAATTCGGCCTGCTGCAGCGGTGTGCGACCATCCGGGTTATACCAGTAGCCAAAGTCGTGCAATTGCCGCCGGGCCGGGCCGGCAATGCACCAATGCGCCACCTCGTGCAACGCGCTGGAGGCAAAGTCCTCCCGGAAAATGATGCGCGCCGGCGCCTCTGCCGTGGCCGGCAGGTATTCGGGTTCCGACCCGCCACTAACCAGCACCGTGTTTTCTGTGGTGGCAAACGTGGCATTGAACAGCGCGACCAAGGCCGCCGCATCCGGCACAACTGCAGTCACACACCATCCCCGACTAGCTGGCAAAACGGCGCGCATTCTACCCGATGGCAGCCGGGGTCGCATCGGGCGAAACCGGCATGAATGTGGCCACTTTCCCGGTATTTCCGCCGATTGGCAGTATACTGGTACGGATGGGACCGGTTGCGGTCGACGCCATTTGATGCAGGTGATCACAGTGAGCCATCGGCAACGCGTTCCGGTCAGTGAGCTCCGGCTCGGCATGTATGTCGTCGACCTGGACCGGCCCTGGCTGGAAACCCCCTTTCTGATTCAAGGTTTCGTGCTCAGCACCGAGGCTGACATCCGGGCGGTGCAGCAGCATTGCCGCTATGTCTATATCGACGCCCGGCGTGGTGCCCTGCCGCCGAGCAAAACGGATCGCGCCGAGCACAAGCTCGACCGCAACACCGGCTTTGGCCTGTTCGAGCGCAAAACCCCGGCCGCACCCAGCCGCAGCGTCGAGGACGAATTGCCCAACGCTCGCACCGTTCACGCCCGCGGCAGCTCGCTGGTCCGTGGATTCATGGATGACATCCGGTTCGGCCGTGTGCTCAACGTCAAGGCGATTCAAGAAGGTGTCAGCGACACCGTCGACAGCGTGCTGCGCAATCCCGATGCCATGATGTGGCTCGCTCAGCTGCGCAAGAAAGACGAATCCCATGAACAGCATTGCCTGAACAGTTGCATTCTGGCAGTTGCGTTTGGCCGCCACCTTGGCCTGCCACGTGATGAACTGCAAAAGCTCGGCGTTTGCGCCCTGCTGCATGACGTCGGCAAGCTGCAAATACCGGATGCCGTCCTGAACAAATCCGGCCCGCTCACCGAACAAGAGTTGGCCACGCTGCGCAAGCACACCGACTTTGGCCGGGTCATCCTGATGTCGGCACGTGAGCTGTATCACGGCGCCATCGACGTGGCACACAGCCATCACGAATGGGTCGATGGCAGCGGCTATCCGCGCGGGCTGAATGGCAGCCAGATCTCGCCATTCGCCAAGATTGTTGCCATCGTCGACACCTATGACGACATCATTGGTGAACACACTTACCGCGAAGAGCGCACGGCGTTTGAAGCCCTGAGAGAAATCAACAACGGCCGCGGCAAACAGTTTGATGAATCGCTGGTCAAGCATTTCATCGACATGATTGGCGTCTTCCCGGTTGGCAGCATTGTCGAGCTGTCGAACGGCGAAGTGGCGATTGTGCTGGCACAGACCCCCAGCTTGCCGATGCTGCCGCGGGTCGTTCGCTTGCTCGATGCCAACAAAAAGAGTTGCCCGGAGCGGATCCTGAACCTCGCAATGCCGCCTGCCGAGCCCGGTGAACCGTTGCGGGTGATCCGCGTTTTGCGGCGCGGCGATTACGGACTCGATCCGCAGCAGCTGCAGACCCGCGGCTTGATGGCCAAAATTCCCTGATGTTCCCGTTTGGGCAAACTGACTGATGAACGATATTTACATTGAAGATTTTCACCGCGACGTCGCCATCGCCATGGTCCGCCTCTATGGCAGCTTTCCGCGCCCGGCCGCGCTCTATGTCGACGAGATTGCCGGCAGCGATGATCCGGATGAATACGGCGTCCAGTCCGAGCGCCATCAGCGCTGCCTCGGCAGCCTGATCTGGTTGGGCGAAGAAGGCCTGCTCCGTTACCACGACACTATCGGCAATGAAGGCATTGACGGAGCGGTGCTGACCCTGCGCGGCTTTCGCGCGCTGCATGAAGGCGCCGGGCCACAGCTCGAACAGATCACCATCAACCAGATCCGCGACGCCCTGCGCGAACGCGATTCGGAAGCGGTGAAGCGTAGCGTGCAACGCTTATTCAGCAGTTTCGTCCGACAACGGGGCCCGGAAATCTGATCATGACGGCCAACGGCATCACAGCGGAGTCGCGGCCCGCATGAAAATGGAAATCATCAAAGTCGCCGCCGATCGGCTCGACCCGGAATGCCTGCTGATCACGCTGCGCCATGTTCCGGGCGGGCTGGCGCGCTGGCTGCTCGGCGCCCGTGACAAAGTGGTGACCTACAAGGGCCGGGAAAGCGCCTGGTATGTGCCGCCCAGCTTTCGCCCGGCCGACCCGGATACCAGTCGTTTTCTCGATGACATTGCCGCATCGCGCGAGTTTGCCCACTTGCGCCCGCTGCGCCGGCCGTCCTGAACAGGTCTCACCAGCCAACTGGTTATTTGCCGACGGCAGGCAAATCGCATTCAATGGTGCGACATGCAAGGATTTTCCCTATGTCGCAACTGCACTGGCAACGTGCCGTCCTGAAAATTGGCAGCA
>DASUEK010000117.1:0-6814 GCA_036275115.1 Permianibacter sp.
CTCGATCTGAACGACATCAGCGCCAACTTGCAGCGCCATGTCGATGAATGCCAGCAGCGCTTGCCGCAGGCCGAAATTGTCATGGAGCTGGGCCGTTATCTGGTCGGTGAAGCCGGCTTGTATGTCTGCGCGGTGCGGGAACGGAAAGTCTCGCGCGGTGAAGTGTTCGTGATCACCGATGGCGGTCTGCATCACCACCTCGCCGCCAGCGGCAACTTCGGCCAGATCATTCGAAAGAATTATCCGGTCGCGCTCGGCAATCGGATGGATGACAGCGAGAAAGAAACCGTTCAGTTTGTTGGCCCGCTCTGCACGCCGCTCGATCTGCTCGGCAACAAGGTGCAGCTGCCGGTGGCGCGCAAAGGTGATTTGGCGGTGGTGTTCCAGTCCGGCGCCTATGGTTTGACCGCCAGTCCGCGCGGTTTCCTGAGTCAGGGCGATGCGGTGGAAGTGCTGGTGTAAACGCTGGCGCGATGACGGATTCAACACACGTATGTCGTTGTTGCGGTTCCGCGCTCAAACCCAAACCCAAACCCAAACAAAAACGCCTCCACTTGGAGGCGTTTTTGTTTTGCAGCCAATCAGGAAATCACAGCGGCTTAGGTGAGCAGCCAGTGCCAAACGCTCAAGCTCAGCAAACTGAGCGGAATCCCAAAGCCGACCATCGCCGCTGCAAGCCGTGGCGCCAGACCGGCGTTCATTGCCAAGGCGCCGGCCGTGATCATCGACGCCATGCCGGCTTCGAACACCGTCACCTGACCGGCAAGTCCGCTGATGCCGAACAGCTTGACCAAGGCGAACGCGATTGCCGGCATCACCAGCAATTTCACGGTCAGACCGATGGCGAGCGGCGCGCGCAACTCGGCGTGCAGATCGAGTTTCCATTGCAGGCCGACCGCGACCAGAATCACCGGCACCAGCGTCGCGCCGATCCGTTCCAACACGCCGTCGAGCAGTGGCGGCAGCGGCGCGAATTTCAGCAGCAGGCCGGCCAGCAGGGCCAGAAACGGTGTGAAGTGGAAAATCCGGTGCAGCACCAGTTTGACGGTCGGTTTCGGCCCGTCGGCGTACTGGCTCAGGATCCAGATGCCGTAAGTCGACAGCGCAATGAAACTGCCGAGCTGATCGTAAATGATGGCGTAAGGCAAACCGGCTTCGCCCCAAAACGATTGCACCAAGGGCAAACCAAGAAACGAGGTGTTGCCGAGCGGCACCACCAACAGCAGCGCGCCGGTCACCGAGCGCGACCAGTGCAGGCGCTTGCCGAGCCACAGCACCAGCGCGGCGCTGGTCAGCAGCAGCAGCCACGGCACCATGGCCGGAAACAGCAATTGTTCAGAGAAGTGAATCGCCGGGATCTGGCGCAGCACCACCGCCGGCAGCGCCACGTGAATGACGTAGGCATTGAGCGCATGGGCAACATCGTCACTGACCCGGCGGCTGGCGCGCAGCACGACGCCGGCCAGCAGGCAGACAGCAATCAGCAACAGGTTGGCAGCCACGGTGGTGCTTCAGCAAAAACAGGGAAGCGGGGATTGTAAAGACCGATCGGCGGGGGCGGAAATCACCGCTTGGTCGTAGGCCGGCCAAGCGGTGGGAGCGAACGATTAGCGGGCGCCGCGAATGACCATGGTTTTGCCGCGGGCGGTGATGAGCCCCTGATCTTCGAGAGCCTTGAGCACCCGACCGACCATTTCGCGCGAGCAGCCGACCAAGCGGCCCAGCTCCTGCCGGGTGATCTTGATCTGCATGCCTTCCGGGTGGGTCATCGCATCCGGCTGCTTGCACAGATCGAGCAGGGTGCGGGCGACCCGGCCGGTCACGTCAAGGAACGCGAGATCGGATACCTTGCGGCTGGTGTTGCGCAGCCGCAGCGCCATCTGTCCGGCCAGCTTCAGCAGAATCTCCGGGTTTTCCTTGCCGAGTTGCTGGAACTTGGCGTAGCTGACTTCGGCCACTTCGCATTCGACCTTGGCGCGAACCCAGGCCGAGCGCACGTCCTGGCCGTCGAACAGGCCCATTTCGCCGAAGAAATCGCCGGCGTTCAGATAGGCCAGCACCAGTTCGCGGCCGTCATTGTCTTCAATGAGGACCGAGACCGAACCTTCAATGATGAGATACAGGGTGTCGGGCTTGTCGCCGGCGTAAATGATGGTGCTTTTGGCCGGGTATTTCCGGCGGTGGCAATGGCTGACAAACCATTCCAGGGTGGGATCGGCAGCGATACGTCGCGGCAGCGCCATGCGGAGTTCTCCTTGGTCTGCCTGTTGGCGGCAGACATTCTTATCTGCCGGAGTATACGCCTCGCCGCCAACATGGGAAGTGCATCACATCACAACCGTGCGGCGGGTCCGGATCGGCTCTGGTAAGCTCGCCGCCATTGTCCGTTGTCCGGAATAACCTGCCATGAAAGCCAAAGTCAGTTGGTTTGATGATCTGAGTTTTGTTGCCGAGTCGGCCAGCGGCCACAGTCTGTTGTTGTCGGCCGGCAGCCAGAGCGGTGGTCGCGACAGTGCCGTGACGCCAATGGAAATGGTGCTGATGGCGGTTGGTGGCTGCTCGTCAATCGATGTCGTGATGATCCTGAAAAAAGCCCGTCAGGACGTTACCGATTGCGTCTGCGAACTCGACAGCACCCGTGCCGACAGTGCGCCGAAAGTGTTCAAAACCATTCACGCCCACTACGTCGTGACCGGCCGTGGCGTGAAGCCGGAGCAGGTCGAGAAGGCGGTCGCGCTCAGTCTGGAAAAATACTGCTCGGTCGCGCTGATGCTGAGCGGCAAAGTCACCATCACCAGCAGCTTTGAAGTGCGCGAAGCCGGCGAGGCCATCAGCGGAAATGGATGAACGCAGTCAGGCCCTTGCTGCCTGGGCACGGCAACAGGCCGGTGTCGCCATCGGCGAGTGGCAGATGATTTCTGGCGATGCCAGTTTCCGGCGCTATTTTCGCCTGCGTGACGGCGAGCGCAGTTGGGTCGCGGTGGATGCACCGCCGGAGCGGGAAAACGCCGGTCACTTTGTGGCGTTGGCGGAGGCCTTGCAACAACAAGGCTTGCCGACGCCGCGTGTCCACGGCCGTGATTTCGCCCGCGGTTTTCTGTTGCTGGAAGATTTCGGCGATACCTTGCTGTGGAACGCGCTGACGCCGGCATCGGTCGACGCCTTGTATGGCGATGCCATGGCCTTGCTGCTGGACTGGCAGCGGGTGGGTGATTTGCCGCTGGCGCTGCCGCGCTACGAGCCGGCACGACTGCAAATGGAGATGGAGCTGTTCCCGACCTGGCTGTTGGAACAGCATCTGCAGCGACCGTTCACCGCGGCCGAGCAGCAGCAGTACAGCGAGGTGATGCAGCGGCTGCTGGCCAATGCGGCCGAGCAACCGTTTGTGCTTTGCCATCGTGATTTTCATTCCCGCAACTTGATGCTGCGGGCCGACAACGCGCGGCCGGGGCTGATCGATTTTCAGGACGCGGTCTGGGGCCCTGTCACCTACGATCTGGTTTCATTGCTGCGCGACTGTTATGTCGAGTGGCCGGCCGAACACGTCACGCAGTGGGCCTTGCAGTACCGCGACCGGTTACGGGCAAGCGGTGCGTTTGACTTGGCCGATGCCGCGCACGATGACGCACGCTGGCTGCGCTGGTTCGATTGGATGGGCTTGCAGCGGCATTTGAAAGTGCTCGGCATTTTTGCCCGGCTCTATCACCGTGACGGCAAGCGTGGTTACCTGAAAGATTTGCCGCTGACGCTGCGTTACTGCGTCAGCGTGGCGCAGCGCTATTGCGAGCTGCAGCCGTTTGCCGAATGGTTGCAGGCGGAAGTCGGTAGCCGACTGGACGCCAACGGTGAGGTGCGGTGATGCGCGCGATGATTCTCGCGGCGGGCCGCGGTGAACGGATGCGGCCGCTCACCGATCAGATGCCGAAACCCTTGTTGCCGGTGGCCGGCAAACCCTTGATCGTCTGGCATATCGAACGCTTGCGCGCCGCCGGTATCAACGAACTGGTGATCAATCACGCCTGGTTGGGTGAGCAGCTGGAAGTGGCGCTCGGTGATGGCGCCGCGCTTGGCGTGCAGATCCAGTGGTCACGCGAAGGCGAGGCACTGGAAACGCTCGGCGGCATCGTCAAGGCGTTGCCGCTGCTCGGCGATGCGCCGTTTCTGGTGGTCAATGGCGATATCTGGTGTGACATCGCATTCGGACAACTCTCGTTACCAGCGGATTGTCTTGCCACGCTGGTGCTGGTCGACAATCCCGTGCAGCATCCGAAGGGTGATTTCGTTCTGCAGCAGGGCCGTGTTTTGGCCGAGGGCGAATCGCGGTTGACGTTTTCCGGGGTCGGGCTGTATCACCCGGCCTTGTTCGCCGGTTGTCAGCCGGGCAAGGCACCGCTGGCGCCGCTGTTGCGGGCCGCGATGGCGCGTCAGCAAGTGGCAGGCGTGCATCACCGCGGGCGCTGGTTTGATATCGGCACGCCGGCGCGCTTGCAGCTGCTGGATGAGCAATTGCGCGCGGCACCGCATCGCGATTGAGAGGGCAACGATGGGCTGGTGGGGCAAAGTCATTGGTGGTGGGCTCGGTTACGCGATGGGCGGTTATTTCGGCGCCATGCTCGGCGCCGTGCTCGGGCACCAGCTGGATCGCGGTGTCACCGACATCGAGAGTGACGACGATTACTCGCCGGGCAGTCAGGTGCGGGTGCAGACGGCATTCTTCACCGCGACCTTCAGCGTGCTGGGCCATATCGCCAAAGTCGATGGCCGGGTCAGTGAACACGAGATCGAATTCGCTCGTGAAGTGATGCGTCATTTCGCGCTCAGTGAGGCCCAGAAGCAGGCCGCGATTGGCTTGTTCAATCAGGGCAAGGCGGCCGATTTTTCCTTGCAGCATGCGCTCAGCAGCCTGAAGCAGGAATGCGGGCGCCGCCGGCATTTGCTGCAAACATTTTTTGAAATCCAGATCCAGGCCGTGATGGCAGACGGCAGTCTGCATGCCGAGGAACGCGCGCTGCTCGAACGCATCGGCGCCTCGCTCGGTTTCAGTCAGGCCGAAACCGCCGCATTGATCAGTCAGATCGCCGGTGCGGCCCGCTTTCATCAGGCCGAGCGCGCGCACGATGAATCGGCTCAGCTTGCCGCGGCGTATCACGTGCTGGGCCTGCAGGCCTCGGTCGATGATGAGACGCTGAAACGGACCTATCGCAAGCTGATGGCGCAGCACCACCCGGACAAGCTGGTCGCGCAAGGACTGCCGGAGGAAATGATGAAGGAAGCCACCGAGCGGGCGCAGCAGATCCAACAGGCGTATCAGCTGATCCGGCGTCATCGCGGTGAGGACAGTTGATAGCGCTTTCTCTGCAGTAACGTGATTTAGCAGCGGCGTTATTGCTGCCAAATCAGATGACCATCCACCCCATTTCTCCCCGCTGAAAACGAGTCAGAACATGCCAGCAAAGGCGCTATTTCGTCGCAATCAAAACAGGCTTGTGGTTGCCAAATTTGGGCGCCGTGCGCACCGCTTGTTGAGGGGTACGCTGCTGTTTGGCGTTGTGCTTTGTCCCGGTCTGGCATCAGCGCTTGATGCGGCCGGATTGGTCCTTGGCAAAGGTCTGAACGATGCCTTGATCCAGAGTGACAACATTGCGTCGACCGAGATCGCCGGTGTTGATCTGCGCTGGCGCACGGAGGCGGCTGACTGGTTCGATTGGGCCGAGGTCGACGAGCTGCACATCAACCTGCAGTTGGCGCATTGGCGCGGTGATCATCTCGGCGAGCGGGAACATTTAAATACGATCGCGCTGGCGGCGTTGTGGCGGTGGCAGCATGAAAACGATTGGTTCTTTGATGCCAGCGTCGGCGCTGCCCGCCATTCCGAGCGACGTTATGAGGAAGTCGAGCTTGCCGGTCGCAATCAATTCTCGCTCGATTTCGCCGTCGGCCGGCAATTTGCCGAACACTGGGAATGGTCGGTGCGTTACCGGCATTATTCCAACGGTTACACCGCCCGGCCGAATCCCGGTCTCGATGGCATGGTGCTGGCGTTGTCGCGCCGGTTCTGAGTTGCCAGGTGCGGCCGTGAGTAACCGATCACGGCGTTGGCGCGGCCATTTGCCGGCGGAGTGAATCATCGGGCGGGGCGGTTTCGCTGGCGAGCGCAGTTTTGCGTAACCAGCCATCAATGCTGTTGACCAGCCACGCCGGAATGGGATGACGCTGACTGGTCAGCAACACTTGCTGCTGGTACTGCGGTAAATGCTGCCAGCGCCGCTGGCGCTCACGTGCGGCGGCCGGCACTTCTCTGGCTTCTGCGGCCATGTGCAATTCCAGCACCGGTTGTGCCGGCGTCTGATCCGGCACGATGGTCGCCGACAACAGTACAAATCCATCAATGCTTGCCGCATTGCCGCTGACCAGCGGCCAGATGCCGGTTGCGGCGTCGTGCTGCGCCAGCACGAACAGCGGCAGCGGCGCTTCAGCGACGGCCTCGACATCAGCCGGTGCCGATTCCTTCTTTACCAGTGCCAGCATGGCCTGCAGATCGGTCTCGGTCAGCGGCGGCGCCCGCTCTGGCGCTTGCTCGGCTTGGGACGCACGGGTTGGGTTCGGCCGCTCACGGGCCAGCAACCAGATGCGCCAGCCGCGTTCGCGCAACTGTTCGGCCAGTTGCAGTAGCGGGCCCTGACTGTGCACGGCATTGCCGGCGGCCGGCAGCAAGATGAGTTCTCCCCGCCACATCCGTAGCGGCGGCCAAGTCAGTGCCGTCTGTTCGGGTGAAAGTTGCCGACGCTGGTTGGTCGGAAAGCTGGCCAGCCAG
>DASUEK010000118.1:0-7368 GCA_036275115.1 Permianibacter sp.
GCGCGAGCGTCAGCGCCGGGCTGTGTTCGCGCGACAAGCGATGCAATGACGGATGCCGGAGCACGGCGGCAAGGTCAGCCGAACTCAGGCCGCCGTGCGCAGGAAGTCGATCACAATCTGGCCGGCTTCGCGCTGCTGGTACTGGATGTTGATGCGCTCGCCGTAGCGCGCGCTCAACTGCGCCAGCAGCGGCAACGGGTCGTGATCGTTGACAAAGCGCATCACTTCGCCGCTTTGCAGGCTGTCAAAGGCGCCGAAAATGGCAGCATGGCGGAACCGGCGGGCAATGCCGCGGGCATCAAAAACGTGAAGATTCTGGCCGAGGATGGGCAGGCTGCAATCGTGCATGGCGGACTCCAGATGAACGGCAGGGGAATGGACGTGATGGCGAAAGTGTAGGCGGATTTTATTTAAGATGCAAAGCAAATGAATCTTAAAGACGGACCGACACGTTAGCCTTGGCAAGCGTGGGGGCTTTGGCGTCGGCCTTGAAAAGCCCGGACCCGAGGCCCACCTCAAGCTGCCTGTCGCCATGGTTGGGGCCGGCATGGTCACCCTGCTTGTCGTTGTAACGCTGGGCATTGCCCTCAGCGTCTGGATGTTTAGTGCCTCGTATCGAAAACACCGCCGTCGCCAGCGCGTGCGGGCGCAGCCGTTTCCTGAGGCCTGGCGTCAGATCTTGAAACGGCGGATGCCGTACTTTCGGCAAATGCCGGCCGATCTGCAGCTGCAATTGAAAAAACACATTCAGGTGTTTCTGGCCGAGAAAGTGTTTGTCGGTTGCGACGGCTTGCGGGTGACGGACGAAATGCGCGTGACCATCGCCGCGCAGGCGTGCTTGCTGCTACTGAACCGGAAAACCGATTACTACCCGCAGCTCAGCCAGATCCTGATCTATCCATCGGCCTTCATCGTCGACAAGAAGCAGCATGATGGTGTCGGTCTGGTAACCGAGCAGCGGCAGGTGTTGTCGGGCGAATCCTGGCAGCACGGTCAGGTGATCCTGTCGTGGCAGGACACAGTCGCCGGTGCCGAGGTGCACGATGACGGCCGCAACGTGGTGATCCACGAATTCGCCCATCAGCTCGATCAGGAAAATGGCCCGGCCAACGGTGCACCGATTCTCGCGCGAAGCGAGCATTACCAAACGTGGGCGGCGACGCTGCAGCGCGAATTCAACCAATTGCAGGTGCTGACCGCACGCGGTTTCCGCAGCTTACTCGACCCCTACGGTGCGACCAACCCGGCTGAGTTCTTCGCTGTGGTGTCGGAAGTGTTTTTTGAGCAGCCGCAGGCGCTCGCCGAACAGCATCCGGCGCTGTATCAGGAGTTCAGCCGGTTCTATCGGGTCGACCCGCTGAGTTGGCGCTGATCCGCTGTCGCTCAGTGCGCGCTGTCGTCCCCGGAGTGGGTCTTGCGGTGCGTGGACAGGTGGCGGGGCATATGCCAATGCCAGTAGATGGCGGCAGTACGCAGGCCAAACGTGAGCAGCACGCAAGCGATGCCAAGCGGCACTGGTGCCAGCACGCCATGCAGTAGCACGAACACGCTGCAGCCAAGCAGAATCGGCGTCGCGTAAATCTCCGGTGACATCAGCAGGTTGGTGCGGCTCGCCAACACGTCGCGGGCAATACCCCCACCGATACTGGTCCACACGCCGAGCATCACCGCCACCGCCGGTCCGTGTCCCAGCGCCAGCACTTTGCCGGCCGCCAGCACGCCAAACAACGCTGCGCCGAAACCGTCGAGATAGAGCAGCAATTGCCGGTTGCGGTGCAGCGGTCGCGCCAGAAAAAACGTCACCAGCGCCGCGCCACCGGCGACCCAGACATAATTGAAATCCAGCAGCCAGAAGATGGGCACGTCGAGGATCAGATCGCGCACGGTGCCACCGCCAAGTGCGGTCACCACGCCGAGCACCAGCGCGCCAAACACGTCCACCCCTTGCCGGCGAATCGCCAGCACACCGGTCATGGCAAACACGGCAGTGCCAAGCATGCCGAGCAGATACAGCAACATGGATTCAACTCCGCAACAGGGCCGTCAGTTTACGCCGACGCGTCAAAAGGGGCGCTGAAATTTGCCGCGACATGCGCAGCTGTCATGACCGGAATTTACTCAATGCGGGTCAGCGCTCGGCCTCCGGCTCCAGCAAATGCGCACCCGGCCCGCGCGCCGACAGCTCATCCCACGGATTGCGCAGTGGACAGTCGCGCAGCGACACACAGCCGCAGCCAATGCAGCTGCTCATCTGATCACGCAGGGCGGTGAGCCGGGCGATGCGGTCGTCCAGATCTGCCCGCCAGCGTGCCGACAGTTTTTTCCAGTCGCTGGCGGTTGGGGTGCGTTGCTCCGGCAGCGATGCGAACGCTTGCTGGATCTCGGCGAGTGGGATGCCGAGCCGCTGACCGACTTTGATGATGGCGATCCGGCGCAGTACATCGCGGGCATAGCGGCGCTGGTTGCCGGCGTTGCGCTGGCTCTGGATCAGGCCCTTGCTTTCATAAAAGTGCACCGCCGAGACCGCAACACCGCTGCGCTCGGCAACTTCTCCGACCGACAGGGCGCGATCGGCGGTGGCGGCTGTGAGTTTTACCATGATGCGGATTCTGGCTTGACCTCAACATAACTTGAGGTTTTACACTGGCTCGCGCTGGGTAGCAAGCGGCGCCTGCTGCGCGCTCGCTGCCCGACGATGCCGAAGGAGCTTGCCATGATGACAACAACAGGCGGTGCGCTGCACGGCGCATCGCTGGCTGACAGCATTCCGGCCCTGTGGCCACAGCTGCTGGCACGGCGCGGGCCGATCGCTTTGGCGGTGCAGTTGCCGGACGCCACCGAACCAGCCGAATTATTTGTCGGCGATGAGTTTCGCCAGAACAACCGCGTCTTGCTGGATGTGGTGCTGCGCTCGCCGAGCAGCGTCGCCGTGCTGGTATTCGACAAACACAGCGCCGCGCTGCAAGCCTGCGAATGGGAGCACGATCCGGCGCAGGTGCAGGTAGCGGTTCAGTTGCCGGTTTAGTTGCCGGTTTTGTTATCGGGGTCGTCCGTGATGCCGCGCAAAATACCGCGGTGCAGGTCAGCTACCTCGCTGAAATGCGCCGCGACGGCAAGACGCCGTTCGCTCAGTCTGTTGCGTTGATACTGTTACTGAGCGCCAGCCGCAGCAATCGTGCCTGCAGGCGTTCGGCAATCGTGCCCGGGTTGCTGAGTGCCATGCGCTCCAGCGCAGCGCGGTGTTCGGCGCGCATCGGCTGCGGCAGCAGGGCCCGCAGCACCGTGCGCAGGCGCGAGCGGCGGGTGCCGGTGTGATGTTTCAGCCAGAGCAGTGCCGCCACAATTGCTTGCTCGGTGGCGTCAAAATCACTGCCGAACGGAAACCGGGCGAACTCGCCTTGCGCCTGCCATGGCGCCAAACGCTCTCGCAAGTGCTCCGGCGTATTGCGCCGCCACGCGGTCGGAATCGCAAAGGCCGGATCGATTTTGTGGGCGCGTTTGGCCGCGGCCAGCAAGCCGTCCTGAAAGCGCGCATCACAGATGGCGAGCAGACGCTTGATGACTTCTTCGTCAGGCTGGCCGCGCAAATCGGCGATACCGTATTCGGTCACCACCAGATCGCGCAGGTGGCGCGGAATGGTGACGTGGCCGTAATTCCAGACCAGGTTCGACACGGTGCGGCCCTGCGCCTCGCGAGTCGCGCGCAGCAGCAGGATCGAACGGCCATCGTGCAGCGCATGCGCCATCGCGACGAAATTGTATTGGCCGCCAACGCCGCTCAGGATCTGGCCATCGGCGAGGCCATCGGATACGGCCGCGCCCAGCATCGTCTGCATCATGCAGGTGTTGAAGAAGCGGGCATCGCGGCGCTGGGCGCGTTCAAGGGTTTCGCTGCCACCGTACAACTCGTTGATGCGCGACACCCGCTGCATTTCCAGTCCGCGCCAATCGTCGCCACTTAACTGCTTCAGCCAGTCGTACAACGCGACTGAGCCGAGCGCGAACGCGCCAGCGAGGTAATGCCCGTTCTGCAGGAGTCGGCCGGTCATAAGCGCCGCCAGCGCCGCACGTGTGTCGGCATCGGTCAGATCGGCACTGAGCTGGCGACCATCGCTGAGCACAATGGCATCGTTGTGCCAGCGGGCATCGGACGGCAGCAGGCCGAACTGTTGCAGCCAGCGCACTGCATCGGCGTGCAGGCGATCCGGCAGCAGACCGCGTCGCAACAATTGCTCCAGACTGTCGGCCGCCAAAGGATTGGTCAGCACGCCTTCGTTCAACAAGGTTTGCAAGCCGAGATCATCATAGGCAAGCCGACTCAGGATGCCGGCTTTGCGCAGATGCATGAAGCCATCCATCACCATCTCGGTTGCGCCGTACAAGCCTTGCTGAAATGGCTCGACTCCGCCGATGGCGCGAACCGTTTCCGGTATCGCATCGTCATGCAGCGCTGAGAGAATGGCCCGGTAGCGATCATTGCGTTGCTGGCGCAGCAGCAGGGCATTGACCAGTGCGTCGGACAGCGCGCCAATGCCGATCTGCAGCGTGCCGCCGTCTTTCACCAGCAGGCTGGCGTGCAGTCCCAGCGCATGCTCGGCCAGTCGCACTGGTTCGCGCGGTATCGCAAACAACCGCGCCGGCGCCGGATCGGTGAGCAGCAGATCAAAAAATGTCGCCGGGACTTCCGCGTCGCCACCGAGGAAAGGCATGTCCTCGTGCACCACACCGACCACATACGGTGGCGTGCCGCGTGCGCGCAGCCGGTCGATCAGATCCGGCGCGACATCGGGGTTGCAGGACAGGCTGTAGCGCTCGCCACGCTGCGCCACCTGCAACAGCACCAGATTGATGCCGGCGTGCGCCAGATCGCGGGCGACGTGGGTGTAATTCTGACTGATGTAATGACGCTGACCACCGGCCTTGCCGAGCTGGCTGCCGGCGGTGAAATAGAACTCGTGTATGCGGATATGGGCTGGCACCGCATTGCGCTGACGGTCGATCAGGTAATCGAGATCGGGATAATCCTCGCCAAAATGACGCGCGACAAACGGCGCCAGAAAGCGCTGCTCCAATCCGCTGCGGCCGCCGGGTCGCTGCAACGACAGCGCGGTGTAGAGGTGCAGTGACAGTTGCGCCGGTTGCTGTTTGACCCGTTGATACAGTGCATTCAGCAACCGATTGGGCTTGCCGAGACCGAGCGGCGTGGCGACCCGCAGTGCCGGGCCGACTGCCCGCACAATCTGATCGACCGTGGCTGAATACGATGTTTCTGTGGTAACCGACATCCGCTTGCCTCGCTGCTGATTCCGTGTCCGGCGTTATC
Source organism: Permianibacter sp. (assembly GCA_036275115.1). Lineage (GTDB taxonomy): Bacteria > Pseudomonadota > Gammaproteobacteria > Enterobacterales > Permianibacteraceae > Permianibacter. The sequence continues at coordinate 5,324 of DASUEK010000118.1, forward strand.
TGCCGGAATCGACCAACCGGTTCTGGCGATCTATTCAGGCGACCGAGCCGGCCGCATGGGCGGACGACCACGCCCATTGAAAGTTGTAGCCACCGAGCCAACCGGTGACATCGACCACTTCGCCAATGAAATACAAACCCGGGACCGCATTCGCCATCATGGTTTTCGAAGACAGATCACGAGTGTCGACGCCACCGAGCGTGACTTCGGCTTTCTTGTAGCCGACCGTACCGGCCGGGCGAACGGTCCAGTGATGCAACTCTTCGGCGAGCCTTTGCAGGGTTTTGTTGCCGAGTTGTTTCATCGGTTTGTGCACGTCGCGCTGTTCGCACCAGAGCTGGGCGAGACGCTTGGGTAGCCAGTCGGCGAGTGCGTTGCCGAGCAGTTGCTCGCTTTGGCTCCGCTCCTGAAAACGGGAGACCAGATCATCATGCGGCGCCAAGTCGATGGTCAGGGTCTGCCCCGGTTTCCAGTACGAGGAAATTTGCAGAATCGCCGGGCCACTGACGCCGCGATGGGTGATCAGGATCGCTTCGCGAAAGGTGGTTTTGCCGCAGCTGACATCGGCATCGAAGGCGACGCCAGACAAGTCGGCAAACGGTTGCCATTCGGCGCCCGGGAAAGTCAGCGGCACCAATGCCGGACTGGTCTCGATCACATTCAGACCAAATTGCCGGGCGATGTCGTAGCCAAAGCCGGTGGCACCGATTTGCGGAATCGACAAACCACCGGTGGCGATGATGAGCGATTCGCAATCGTAGTCGCCGCGCGTCGTGCTAAGCCGGAACCGCTCGGCCGGCTTTTCGATCTGGTTGACACCGGTGCCGGTGGCCCATTCGACATTGCCATCGCGGCACTCGTCGATCAGCAGGTCGATGATCTGCTGGGCGCTGTCATCGCAGAACAGTTGCCCCAACGTTTTCTCGTGAAAGCCGATACCGTGCTTGCGCACCAGCTTGATGAAATCCTGAGCCGTGTAACGGGCCAGCGCCGAGCGGCAGAAATGCGGATTCTGCGACAGGTAATTGCTCGGTCCGGCATTGATATTGGTGAAGTTGCAGCGACCGCCGCCAGAGATACGGATTTTCTCGCCGATCTTGTTGCTGTGGTCGATCAGCAGCACGCGCCGGCCACGCTGGCCGGCGGTGAACGCCGCGAACATGCCGGCCGCTCCGGCACCCAGGACAATGACATCAAACGACGAGGCGGAACGCATGGCGACGGCAGGACGGACACGGGAAGCAACGATGGCCGGCAGGGTAATACAAACGCCGGCAGCGCGATACCGTTTCCGGTTACCGGCTTCCCCGAAATGGCAAGAACCGGCACACTGATACGAGCCGCGCTGGTGACCGCCAGCGCCGACACCCGTCCGATGAGCGCGCTGCAATGAATCCGATCCTGTTCGCGATTCCCGTTTTCATGGCCAGCATTGTGCTGGAAGCCTGGCTGGCGCAGCGGCGCGGGCGCGCGGTTTACGATGTTGCCGATGCCATCACCAGCCTGCATTTCGGCGTGCTGAGTCAGGTCAGTGCGGCGTTCAGCTCGTTGCTGGGCATCGGCATGTACTGGTGGGTCTATTCGCAGTGGCATTGGCTGACACTGGCCGTTGACAGTGTCTGGGTCTGGCTGCTGGCCTTGCTGCTGTACGACTTTCTCTATTACTGGGTGCATCGATGCGGCCATGAAGTGAATCTGATGTGGGCCGCCCACCAGGTGCATCATTCGTCCGAGTATTTCAACCTGAGTACGGCGCTGCGCCAGAGCGCGACCACGGTGCTGTGGAGCTGGCCGTTTTATTTGCCGATGGCCTTGCTGGGCGTGCCGCCAGAAGTGTTCGCCGGTGTCGCGCTGATCGATCTGCTGTATCAGTACTGGGTGCATACCGAACTGGTTGGCAAGCTCGGCTGGTTTGATCGGGTGTTTGTCTCGCCGTCCAATCACCGGGTTCATCACGGCCAGAACGATTACTGCATCGACAAGAACTACGGCGGCATCCTGATTCTGTGGGATCGACTGTTTGGCAGCTTTGTTGAAGAGCGGGA
>DASUEK010000119.1:0-4537 GCA_036275115.1 Permianibacter sp.
CACCCGTCCGGCCAACGGCGGCGGCGATCAACCCATCGATGCAACGGCTTTGGCTGACAGCGGCGTGCTGCGCTTCGACATGCGGCTGGTCAGTGCGCCGAACAATGCCTCGGCACCGTGGCTACTGAAGATCGAATCCGATGGTGCGGCCACCGCGGTCGAAGTGAATCTGAACACCAGCATCGAAGGTGTCGATCCGGTCGCCGGGGTCTGGCAGACCTACACCTTCAATATCGCCGATCTCGCTGCCGCGGGTCTGGATGTCACCGCGATCGATGTGGTCATGGTGTTCCCGGCGTGGGGGCAGGGTGAGGGCGCGACCTATCGCATCGACAACATGGAGCTGGCGCCATTCTGATTCGCCGCCGCTCCGCTGTAGCAGGAAAGCGAAACGCCGGGGACAGCGTCCCCGGCTCTGGCAACGGATACAACAAATAGCAGGCCAATATGAAAGCCATGACATTTACGCAAACACCGCTGGCCATCGCGCTGGCGATCGCGCTCGGTGGCGGTGTCACCGCACCGGCGTTTGCCGCCGAAGAACCCACTGCGAACGAGCAATCGGCAAATCCGCACTCTTCCGCTGAATCAACCGCAGCAGAACCGGCCGCCGCGCCAACCGAATCGGCAACACCGGCGCCGCAGACCGCTGACAGCAACGCCAGCGAAACTGCTGGCACCGACGACAAAGCCGCTGAAGCCGCCGTTACGGAAACGCCGGCAATCATAGAAGTGCGCGGTATCCGTGGCAGCTTGCAACGTTCCATGCAACTGAAACGCGATGAGTCCGGTGTGGTCGATGCGATTTCGGCCGAAGATCTGGGCAAATTCCCCGACACCAACCTCGCCGAGGCCTTGCAGCGGATCAGTGGCGTGACCATCAGCCGCTCGAATGGTGAAGGCAGCCAGATCACCGTGCGTGGTTTCGGTCCGGAGTTCAATTTGATGACACTGAATGGTCGGCAGATGCCGGGCACCGGTTTCACCCGCTCCTACAATCTGGAAGATTTGTCGGCCGAAGGGGTGTCGCGGTTGGAGGTGTACAAAACCGCCCGCGCCGACAAACCCAGCGGCGGCCTTGGCGCCACCGTGAATATCGTGACGACCCGGCCGTTGCAGCAGCCGGGTCAGCAGATGTCGTTCTCGGCCAAAGGCATCAATGACACCTCGAATGTTGAAGGCGATGACATCACGCCGGAATTCTCCGGTGTTTACAGCAATACCTTTGCCGATGACCGGTTCGGGATTGGCGTGTCGTTCTCGCATCAGGAGCGTGATTTCCGCCGCGAGGAAGCCAATATCCAGGGCTGGGTGCTGCAGACCAACGAGCAATTGCCGGATCTGGATCCGTCGCAGGTTATCGACAATCGCAGTCGTATCACCAATGCGGCATTCTTTCCGAAAGACATGAACTTCAGCATCACGGATGTCGAGCGTGAACGCACCAATGGTCAGCTGACCCTGCAGTTTGTGCCGCACGAAGATGTCACCACCACGCTGGATTACACCGCCACCGATGCCACCACCGGCGTCAACAGCTTCGGCTGGGGCATCTGGAACAACTTCGGCAACAACATCAATGCCTATGAACTGGATGAGAACGGCACTGCGGTATATGCCGACATCAGCGGTGACGACGGTTCATTCACCGCCAGCCGCGCGACCACCGGTGTTGAAGCCCGTTCGATAGGTTTCAATGTCGACTGGCAGATCAACGAGGGCTGGCAGCTGGCGTTGGATTATCACGATTCCAGCAACGCCATCGACAACGGCGAAGATGACGGGCTCGGCAGTGCCGGCCAGATCATTCTCGGATCCAACTTGCTTGGCAGCAAAATCTACGACTTCCGCAGTGGCGAGATTCCGCATTACTACGTCAACTGGGACAACGGCGGTTATGAGCTGTTGCCCAGCGAAATGGACTCGAACTTCAGCCAGTTCATCCGCTCGCCCGGTGAGTCGGAAATCCAGCAGCTGCAGATCGATGCCAAGTGGATGAACGGCGATGCCGACAGCCCCTTGCTCAACGTCAAGTTTGGCGTCGCCAAAACCGATCAAGTGTTGAGTGGCTATAACGCCTGGAGCGGTTTGCGCGGTGGCCCGGGCTTCAGCCCGTCGTTCACCCACATTTTCCCGGACAGCATGTTTATCCGGCGCAGCACCGGCGGCATGCTCGATGCGTTCAGCGGTGGCGGCTCGGCACTGCAGCCCGGTTACTACTACACCTTTGATTTCGATGAGGCGATTGCCCGGCAGTTGTATTACCTCACCGAAGAGGTGATGGGCGACAACCAGTATTCGATCGATCCGTTCTTCAGTGGCATGCCATCCGTCAGCCGGGTCGAGGAGAATACCGAGTCGGTGTACGTTCAGTCGGCATGGTCGTTCGATTGGGCCGACTATACCTTCAACGTCAATGCCGGCGTGCGTTACGAAGAAACCACCGTGCCGAGCACGGCGATGGTACGGGTGCCGTCGCGCGTGGTGTGGGTGGCCGCATCGGAGTGGATCACCGAGTTTGAGCCGGGTTTGCAGCAGCAGGATTTCACCGGCAAGTACGATGTGCTGTTGCCGATGCTCGATATCAAAACCCAGCTGTCCGACGAGCTGGTGGCCCGCTTCTCGTGGGGCAAGTCGATCACCCGTGCACCGATTGGTCTGTTGCAGGGCGGTCGTTCGTTCAGCGGCAGCCCGAAGCTCGGTTCGCGCACGGTGTCGGAAGGCAACACGTCGTTGCTGCCGTATGAGTCGAACAACCTCGATCTGTCGCTGGAGTATTACTATGGCGACGGCAACTACGCTGCGATTGGCCTGTTCCAGAAGAAGGTCAAGAACTACGTCGATTACCAGGGCGTCAACCAGACCTATGACGGTCTGCACGATGTTTACCAGAGCGACCGTTGGAACACGGCAGTCGCTGCACTGGAAGCAGATGGCATTCAGGCAACTGACACCGCCATTTTCAATTGGTTGATCGACAATGGCTACGGCAATGCCGATGGCCAGATCGAACCGTTGGATACCGACCCGCTGATCGTTTGGCGCGTCACCAAGCCGCTGAACCTGAGTGACGAGAAAACCGTCGAAGGTATCGAGGTGGCAGCGCAGCATGTGTTCGGTGAAACCGGTTTCGGCCTCGGCTTCAATGCGACACTGGTCGATGGCGATGTCGAATACGATCCCTACAATCTCGAACCGCAGAACCCGCTGGTGGGCATCAGCGACTCCGCCAACCTGCAAGGCTTCTACGAGCAGGACGGGTTGTCGGTGAAGCTGACTTATGCGTACCGCACCGATTACGTCGCGGGCATGGGGCAGTCGCAGGGGTCGTCCGACAACCCGGCGACCCAAGTGGCGTCCTATGGCCAGTGGGATGTCAGCATCAGCTATGACTTCTACGACAACTTCACGGCCTTCCTGGAAGGCATCAACGTCAACAACGAAACCGAGCGCGGTTATGGCCGGTTCGAGGAGCAGTTCCTGTTTGCGCGCCAATACGGTCCGCGCTACATCCTCGGTGTTCGCTATACCTACTGAGCGAGCGTCGTTGCGGTCTCCCGAGTCGCCAAGGTAGCGGTGGCTCGGGAAACCGGCAGGAGCAATGCGCAAAACAAAAAGCCGCTTGTCATAGCGGCTTTTTGTTTTCCGTGGCAGTGAAATGCGCTGACAGGTGAAAGGCAATAACGCTTGTTGTGGTGTCGCCACGTGCGTTCGAGGGTTAGCTCACGACGAGTGTCGTGAACAGCCCGTCGTTACTGCCAATAGGCGGCATCACTCAATGTGAATCTGTCCGTGGCAACGCGGCGCCGCAAGATTCCCGCACCACCAGTTCGGCGTCGAGCGTGACCGATTCGACCGTCTGGCCGTTGATCTGTTTGAGCAGGTTCGCGACCAGAAGCTCGCCGGCGCGGTCGGTATCCTGTCGCATCGTGGTCAGCGCCGGCGTCATCAGGTCAGCCAGCGGGATATCGTCAAAACCGACCACCGCGACATCGTCCGGTACTCGCAGTCCGGCCGCGTGCAGCGCGCGCTGGGCGGCGATGGCGATTTGATCGCTGGCCGCGACAATCGCATCAAATGGCTGGCCGGTCTTGAGCAGGGCTTCGGTTGCATGACAGCCGGACAAGGCCTCGCTAATGCCGGCGTCGATGCGCAAGCCGGGCTCAACAGGGAGTCCGGCCGCGTGCAGGGCGGCGCCATAGCCGAGATAGCGGTCGCGGAATTCCGGGCTACGCGCGCTGATGTCGCCGACAAAGGCAATGCGGCGGCGCCCGAGGCCAATCAGATGCTCGGTGATCCGGCGGCCACCACTGACATTGTCACAGCCCACGGCGACACCGCTTTGCAGCGGATGGTGTGCGCCCCATCGAATAGAATGGGTGTCGCTACGCTGCAAATCGGCGGTACGCCGTTCCAGCTCTTCAAAGTCGCCATAACCCAGCAGGATCAGCCCATCGGATTTGCGGCTCTTCTCAAAATCGGCAAACCAGTCGGACGAGAACTGCTGAAACGACACCAGCAAATCGTAGTGCCGACG
>DASUEK010000120.1:0-3215 GCA_036275115.1 Permianibacter sp.
CGAAGCCAACGGCAATGCAGCAACGGGCCGCCCCAACCGAAGCAACCAACCCCTCACTGGCGCGCCTGGGGCGTGTTTCTTTGCTTACTTTCTTTGCACGAGCAAAGAAAGTGAGGCGCATGCCGGTGCGCAAACCGGCAAAGCCCACTACACGGGCGGCTCACTCAGTGTGAGTCGCGCTCTCTGGCGTCCACCGATAATCCCGCGCTTTCTTCGTCAACGGACACACAAACCTCAACTGAACCGCAAACAACTGCAATCCCCGCACGTCCGAGTTGCCTTCGCCATATTGCGGGTCTCCCAATACCGGACAACCCATCCCCGCCAAGTGTCGGCGGATCTGATGCTTGCGGCCGGTATCGATCAACACTTCGGCCAATGAGACATTGCGTTCGGCATCAAACGCCAGTCGACGGAAATGGGTGCTGGCCGGCTTGCCATCGAGTTTTTTCTGGATATGGCCTTCCAGCGGCAACTCGCCGCGCACTTCAACCTGATAGCGCTTGTCGATCACTTGCGCGCCAGCCGTGTGATCGGCAAACAAGGCCGACAGCGCTGCGGCGGCTTTGCCGGTGTGGGCAATCAGCATCAGGCCAGCGGCCTCGCGATCCAGCCGATGTACCAGAAACACATCGCGGTTCAGTTGCAGCTCTGCCATGCGCAGCAGTGAACAGTGATCACCTTCACGAGTGCCTTGCGCGAGCACGCCGGCCGGTTTGATCCAGACGCTGTACTGCTTTTCGTCGGCCAGCAGCGTCGCTGACGGTGGCTCCAGTGCCAGCAAGCGAGCGTCGTAATGCAGCGTCAGCACATCACCGGGAAACAATTCGGCGCTGGCGCGGCGCAGGCGCTTTTCCTTGCCATTGCGCTTGAGCCAGACCGCGCCCTTGTTCATCGCGTCCTTGATGCGCGCTTTCGGCAGACCGGATTTTTCCGCGAGCTGGTCAACGGCAATCAGGCCTTGCTCGGTGATATTCAATTGCCAAGTTTTGCTTGCCATATCGTCTTCAGGTATTTGTTTCGTTGGAAGGTGAGGGGGCTCGTGCAGCGCAAACCGCTGCCTGACAAATACAAAATCACCGCGCCCGCTCCGCCTGCAGCAACATATTCCGCGGCGTCAGCTGCCGGTCACAGAATTGCTGCAGCGTGACGGCATAGCCGAGCTGCTCCAGATACAAGGCCAGATCGAGCACCAGCCACAGTTCCATCGCGCGTCGAAAGCCATGTCGCACCACCTGCAACTTCTGCGCACGCTGCAAGCGTGCTTCGCCACGCTGTTGATAGTGCGGCCAGTCGATACCGGCAGGAATCGTCAGCTGCTTGTGCTCGGCAATGCGCCGGCACACCGCCTCAAATCCTTCCGCCACGACCGACTGCGGCAGCGACGGTGTATTCAGGTATTCATCCACACCGCGCAGTTCGCGTTGCAACGCATCAAAGCCGAGTCGCCAGGCAGCAAGCACAGCGGTTTGCTGACGCACCCGCGGCGACGATGTCACCGCTTCCTGTACCGCCAGCTGCACGCTGTTGCGATCCAGTTGCAGATCCTGCTGCTGTGCCAGTGCCGACAAGGGTTGATAGTCGCCGCGCAACCAGAGGTGATAGCAGCATGGTGCCAGCACCAGTTGTCGCACCGGATGCACCGCGAGTTGACGCAGCAAGGTCCGGTGCAAATCGCCACAGGCATGCAGCGCCAGCACTTGCGCGTCACGCGGCAATGCCGGTGGCGCCTGCAAGACATCGGCGCAAAGGAATTCGGCGCTCACACCGGCAGCGCGCGCCTGGGCATACCCTTCCCGGCACAACACCGGATCGCGCTCCACCGCGAGCAGTGATTGCTGACGCAGCTGCGCCAGCGTCCGGCCGAGATGCGACTTGCCACTGCACCAATCGAGCAAGCGGCCCGCGTGCGCCGGCGTGTGTGCGGCAAACGCGGCGATCTGCTGCCACTTGCGACCGGGAATATCCACCGACCACTGCGCCGGCAACGTCGGCACGGCCGGCGCGGATGCCGGCAGCGCCAACAAGTCGGGCAGCACCTGCATGCCGGGCAGATGCACTTGCAACCACTGCTGCAAGACGGCCGGTTCCGCGTCCAGTTCGGCCGGCATCGTATCGGGCAAGCGCAGACAGGCGTCTGCCAGTTCGGCGTGGTCACGACACCACGCCGGCGTCGGGTAAACAAATGGCGACGGTCGCCAGAACGGTTCGTACTGGCGCAACACGGCAGTCAGCTGGGCAAAACGCTCGGACAGGGACATACAGCACCGACGGGGCAATTGGCGCATTATAGGCGCCCTGGCCAATCCGAGCGCTGCCCGATGACCGACTATCAGCCGCTGAATTGCGATTTGCACGACGAACTGGAAATCGCTGCGTTGCGCGCCACGCCGGTTACCTTGCGCTGGCGCGGCAGCGACGGTCAGCCGCAACAGGCGCGCGGCATCATCCAAGATTTGTTCGCCGTGCAAGGCGAAGAATTTTTGCGCTTTGTCGTGGCCGGCGAGCCGCAACAGCTGCGGCTCGATCAACTGACGCTGGACAGTTTTCCGCTACGCTGACTCAGGGCAGCACAACGCGCGCCAAGAACGCCTTCAAATAGCGCGTTTCCGGAATCGCCGGATGAACCGGGTGATCGGCGCCCTGCATGCCTTCGGCAAGGATCTGCACGTGGCGGTCAAGGTGACGGCCGGAAGCGCGCACCACCTCATGCAGTTCTTCCCGCGGCAGGTGCATGGAGCAGGAGCCGGCCAGCAGCAAACCGTCTTTCGGCAGCAAGCGCATCGCCAGTTCGTTGATGCGGCGGTAAGCGTTGATGCCTTCGGTGAGATCTTTCTTGCGCTTGATGAAGGCCGGTGGGTCGACGATGACCACATCGAAGCGCTCGTCCGCGGCTTTCAGCTCTTTCAACGCTTCAAACGCATCGCCTTGCACGGTCATGAAGCGGTCTGTGCCACCGTTCAGCGCGGCGTTGCGCTCGGCGGTGTCGAGCGCGAACTCGGAGGCATCGACACAGCAGACTTCAGCGGCACCGAAACTCAGTGCCTGCACGCCGAATGCGCCGACATAAGAAAACACGTCGAGCACGCGCTTGCCTTTGACCAGCCCGCGCAGCCACTCCCGGTTCGGCCGCTGATCATAGAACCAGCCGGTTTTCTGACCATCGTGCAACGGCGCCAGAAAGCGCACGCCGTTTTCGATCAGCTCGACTTCTT
>DASUEK010000121.1:0-6143 GCA_036275115.1 Permianibacter sp.
TCGATATCGCCGGCCCCGGCTTCATCAACTTCACCTTGGTCGCCGGTCACCAGTTCTCGATTGTCAAAACCATTCACGAGAAAAAAGCCGCATTCGCCCGGCCCAATGTCGGCAACGGCGCAAAAGTGCTGATCGAATTTGTTTCGGCCAACCCGACCGGTCCGATGCACGTCGGCCATGGTCGCGGCGCGGCGTACGGTTCGGCGCTCGCCAATGTGATGGCGGCGACTGGTTATCAAGTCGAGCGCGAGTATTACATCAACGATGCCGGCCGCCAGGCCGATGTGCTCGCGGTGTCCTTGTGGCTGCGTTACCTCGAACTGCTCGGTGAAAAGGTCGCGATCCCGTCGCGTGCCTACCCGAGCAACTACGTCATCGACAACGCCAAGCTGTTGCTGGAAAAGCACGGCGACAAATTCAAGCGCCCGTATGCCGATGTCATCCGCGACATTCCGGCCGACAGCAACGAAGATGGCGACGCCGCCAAGATCGTCAAAGAGAAGCACCTCGACGCGCTGATCGAGCGCACCAAGCAACTGCTTGGCGCGGACTACCGCACCGTGCAGGACTGCGGTCTGAACGAACAACTCGGTGCCATCAAGGCGACGCTGGAAAAACTCAACGTCAAATTCGATCGCTGGTATTCCGAGCGCACGCTGGTCGACAGCGGTGCAGTCGAGTCGACGCTGAAGCGCCTGCGCGAGAAAGACGCGGTCTACGAAAAAGACGGCGCCATTTGGCTCAAGACCGAGGCCCACGGCGACGAGAAAGATCGGGTGCTGATCAAGAAAGACGGCGCGCTGACCTATTTCACGCCGGATATCGCCTATCACCTCGACAAGCTCGATCGCGGCTATGACCTGCTGATCGACGTCTGGGGTGCCGATCACCACGGCTATATCGCCCGCATGCGCGCTGCCATCGAACAACTGTCTGGCAAGGGCAAGCAGTTCCACGTCGCACTGATTCAGTTCGTCACGCTGTCATCCGGCCGGATGGGCAAACGCAGTGGCAACTTTGTCACGCTCAACGATCTGATCGATGAAGCCGGTGCCGATGCCACCCGCTTCTTCTACCTGACCCGGTCACCGGAGCAGCATCTGGAATTCGATATCGAACTGGCGCGCTCGCAAAGCAAAGACAACCCGGTTTACTACATCCAATACGCTCACGCCCGGATCTGTTCGGTGTTCCGCAACGCGGTCGAGAAAGGCCTCAGCTACGACGCGGCGCTCGGCCTGAATGAAATCGGCAAGCTCGACCACCCGAAGGCTGGCGATGTCGCGGTGCGCTTGTCGCAATACCCGGAAATGCTGGCAGCAGCATCGCGCAACGAAGCGCCGCACATGCTGACCCATTACCTCAACGATCTCGCGACCGATTTCCACAGCTGGTACAACGACGACAAGGTGCTGGTCGACGACGCCATTGCCCGCAATACCCGGATGGTGCTGTGCGAAGCGACCCGCATCGTACTGGCCGATGGCCTGGCCATGCTAGGTGTCTCGGCACCGGAGCAGATGTAAGCCGTTAGTAAGTCCCGAATCGCGGTAACAGCAACAGGTAAGCAGAAGCCAAATGGCAGCAAAGAAAAGCAGCAACAGCGGCAAGAGCAAAAGCGGCGGCAGCAGCACCGGCCGGGTGTTGCTGATCGGTTTGATCCTCGGTTTCATCATCGGCTTTGCCAGTCACTGGTGGTTTGCCGATACCTTTTCGAACGCGAAAGAACTGGTGGCGCACGCCAAATCAGTTGGCAGTGGCAAGGATGAACCGGGAACCAAGCCAGCCACCAAGGTCGACAAGAAAGCCGCCGACAGCAAATACAAGCCGCTGAAAGTCGATCCGCAAACCGAAGCCGAGTGGAGCTTCCACGAGTTGCTGGAAGAGAAAGTCGACAGCACGCCGAACGCGCCGAAAACCAATGGCAGCACGACCGGCAAGAGCTATGTCATGGGCTGCGCTGCGTTTGGCGCGCAGGAAAAAGCCGAATCGATGAAAGCGCAGATCGCCTTCGCGGGTTTGCAGGCGGAGGTCAAACCGGTGACCAACAAAGCCGGTGCCCGTTTGTTCCGCGTCCAGCTCGGACCGTATGCCAACAAGACAGCGGCGGAAGCGGACAAGAAGAAGCTGGCCGATGCCGGCATTACTACCTGTCAGATTTGGTAAGCCATTCGGAGATCACTGATGGCCATGGAACAAATGCACGGCACCACCATCGTGTCCGTGCGCCGCAATGGCGTGGTGGTGGTCGGCGGTGACGGTCAGGTCACGCTCGGCAACACTGTGATGAAAGGCAATGCCCGCAAGGTGCGCCGTATTTTCGGCGGCAAGGTCATTGCCGGTTTCGCCGGTGGCACCGCCGATGCGTTCACCTTGTTTGAGCGTTTCGAACAAAAGCTCGAACAGCACAATGGCCAACTGACCCGCGCCGCAGTCGAGCTTGCCAAAGACTGGCGCACGGACCGGATGCTGCGTCGGCTGGAAGCGCTGCTGATCGTCGCTGACAAAACCGATTCCCTGATCATCACCGGCAACGGCGATGTCGTGCAGACCGACAACAACCTGCTGGCGATCGGTTCCGGTGGCCCCTATGTGCAGGCCGCCGCCACCGCGCTGCTGGAAAACACCGAGCTGAGCGCGCGTGAGATTGTCGAGAAGAGCTTGAACATCGCTGGCGATATCTGCATTTACACCAATCGCAGTTTGACGATTGAAGAACTCAGTTAATCACTCGCTCCCTCCCCTGTGAAGGGGAGGGTTGGGGTGGGGTAGTATCGCCCCGTGCATGAACTCCACGCTGCTGCGCGGCAACTACCCCCTCCCAGCCGCCCAACCACTTGCAGAGCAAGTGGCGTTCGGTCGGCAAACTCGTCAACTGTGACGAGTTTGAAACCCCGACCTCACCCCCCTTGACAGGGGGAGGAGTACAGATGCCGTTGTTATCCGCAAGCGGATAAGTAGGAGTTTGCAGTGTCAGATACTATTACCCCGATGACCCCGCGCGAAATCGTCCATGAGCTGGACAAGCATATCGTCGGTCAGCAAGCCGCCAAGCGTGCGGTCGCCATTGCGCTGCGCAACCGCTGGCGCCGGCTCAATGTGCCGGTCGAGCTGCGCAATGAAATCACCCCGAAAAACATTCTGATGATTGGACCGACCGGCGTCGGCAAAACCGAAATCGCCCGTCGTCTGGCCAAGCTGGCGAATGCGCCGTTCATCAAAGTCGAAGCGACCAAGTTCACTGAAGTCGGCTACGTCGGCAAGGACGTCGATACCATCATTCGTGATCTGGTCGATGTCGCGGTCAAGCTGGTGCGCGAGCAGGAAGTGGCCAAGGTCAAGCACCGCGCCGCCGATGCGGCCGAAGAACGCATTCTCGATGCGCTGTTGCCACCGCCGCGCAGCTTCAATGATGCCACCGACAGCAAAACCGATTCGAATACCCGGCAGATTTTCCGCAAGAAACTGCGCGAAGGTCAGCTTGATGACAAGGAAATCGAACTGAATGTCGCCGGCCCGGCCATGAACGTCGAGATCATGACCCCACCGGGCATGGAAGAAATGACCTCACAACTGCAGAGCCTGTTTCAGGGCCTGCAACCGAACCGCACCCAGACCCGCAAGCTGAAAATCGCCGAGGCGATGAAACTGCTGACTGAAGAAGAAGCCGAGAAACTGATCAACCAGGAAGATCTGAAGCAGGTCGCGGTGCAGGCGGTCGAGCAGAATGGCATTGTCTTTATCGACGAGATCGACAAGGTCGCCCGCCGCAGCGAATACGCGGGCGCTGATGTCTCGCGCGAAGGCGTGCAGCGCGATCTGTTGCCACTCATCGAAGGCTGCACGGTCAGCACCAAGTTCGGCATGGTCCGGACAGATCATGTGCTGTTCATCGCCAGTGGCGCGTTCAGCTTTGCCAAGCCGTCGGATTTGATTCCGGAGTTGCAGGGCCGCTTGCCGATCCGGGTGGAACTGAAAGCGCTGAAGGTCGAAGACTTTGTCCGCATCCTGACCGAGCCGGATGCCGCACTGACCAAGCAATACAGCGCGCTGCTCGCCACCGAAGGCGTCACGCTCAGCTTCACTGACGACGGCATCCGCCGCCTGGCCGAGATCGCCTACGCGGTCAACGAGAGCACCGAGAATATCGGCGCCCGTCGCCTGCACACGGTCATGGAACGTTTGCTGGAAGACGTCTCGTTCGATGCCAAGCAAGGCGTGGTAACGGTGGATGCGGCGTTTGTCGACAAGCAGCTCGGTGAACTGTCACGTAACGAAGATTTGAGCCGGTACATCCTGTGAGCCACGCCACCCCGACAGCTCTGCATTTGCACAAGGCGTCGCGCAAGCTGGAGGTTCAGTTTGCCGATGGCCAGCGCTTTCTGCTCGATGCCGAATACCTGCGCACCCATTCGCCGTCAGCCGAGGTACGTGGTCATGGTGTCGGTCAGGAAGTGCTGGTGTTTGGCAAGAAAGACGTTGCCATCGTGACGCTGGAGCCGGTTGGTCAGTACGCGGTCAAGCTCGTCTTTGATGACGGTCATGACAGCGGTTTGTACACCTGGCAATACTTGTATGAGCTTGGCGGCGAGTATGAACGGAAGTGGCCGGCCTATTTGCAGCGCTTGCAGCAGGCAGGGCAAACGCGTGAGCCGGTGGTGGAGCCGCTGTTCAAACCGCTGTAGGAATTTATCGGTAGGAGCGGCCAAGGCCGCTCCTACAAAAACGTTTGCCGATATTTGCTGAGCGGCGCAGGACACAGACATGACAGAGCAACACGATCAGCAGGGTTCAACAAACACTGAACAGACCACCCACTTTGGCTACAAGACTGTCGCGACCGAAGAAAAGCAAAAGCTGGTCGCTGGCGTCTTCCATTCGGTGGCGCAGAAATACGACATCATGAATGACGTGATGTCGTTCGGTGTGCACCGGCTGTGGAAGCGTTATACGCTCGACATGGCGCAGATCCGGCCCGGCATGCAGATTCTCGATCTGGCGGGCGGCACTGGCGATCTGGCGGCGCTGTTCAGTCCTCGCGTGGGCCCGACCGGCAAGGTGGTCTGTGCCGACATCAACAGTTCGATGCTCAATGTCGGTCGCGACAAGCTCACCGATCTGGGTCTGACCGGCAATCTCGAATTTGTTCAGGCCAATGCCGAATGCCTGCCGTTTGCCGACAACCAGTTTGATGTCATCACCATTGCCTTTGGTCTGCGCAATGTCACCGACAAGGACAAAGCGCTGGCGTCGATGTGCCGGGTGTTGAAGCCGGGCGGCCGGCTGCTGGTGCTGGAATTTTCCAAGCCGCAACATGATTGGCTCAGCAAGGTCTACGATGTCTATTCGTTCTCGCTGTTGCCGAAAATGGGCAAGCTGATCGCCAATGATGAAGACAGCTATCGCTATCTTGCTGAATCCATCCGCATGCACCCGGATCAGGAAACGCTCAAGCAGATGACGTTGAATGCTGGCTTCGACCGTTGCGAGGTGTTCAACCTGACCGGCGGCATCGTTGCCCTGCACCGTGCGTTCAAGGCCTGACGACGGCTTGCGTTTTGCCAAGATCCCGTTTTACGGAAACCTGACTGATGCTGCCATTGCCGATGTTGCAGTTGCTGGAGCCCGCGCTGAACAAGGTGCTGGCGCTGGACCCGGCCAGTACCGTGCGCTTGCCGGCGCTCACCGGCAAGCCACTCAAAGTAGTGCTGTCGCCGCTGAACAGCAGTGTCACGCTGAAGGTTGACAACAATCAGCTGCGCTTTGCCGGCAACGACGAGCCAGCTGCGATCACGTTGACTGGTAGCCTGCAGGATTTTCTGCAGGCCGCCGCCAACCGCGGCGAACTGGCCGCCGGCAGTCTGCAAGTGCAAGGTGATGTCGGGGCCGCCCAGCGCTGGCAGCAGTTCTTCACGGATCTGCAACCGGACTGGGAAGAAGAATTGTCGAAATACCTCGGCGATATCGCCGGACCTCAGCTTGCCAATGTGCTGCGGGCGGTGACCGCGTGGCTCAAGCAGGCTTTGCTGCAATTCCAGCAGGCCAGCGTCGAGTACTTGCAGGAAGAGTCACGGATGCTGGTGGCACCGGCCGAGTTGCAGGCCTTTCTCGCCGAGGTGGATCGCTTGCGTGATGATGCCGAG
>DASUEK010000122.1:0-8883 GCA_036275115.1 Permianibacter sp.
GTTTGGCGCCGGGCCACATTTCTGCCTCGGCCAACATTTCGCGACCGTCGAAATGGCCTTGATTGCGGCGCACCTCATCCAGAACTTTGATTTCGCCTTGGCAGAAGGCACTACGCTGCCGGAACCGGTGGTGGATCTTGCCTTGAAGCCGAAGTCGGGATTGCAGGTGACATTCACGCGGCGTCAGGCGGCTGCAGCATCGGCGTAACGAAAAGTCGCCCCAATGCAAAGAGGGCTCCATAATGGACCGAACTCGAGTTCGACAAGCCCCAAACGTGGCCGACTCGAACAACATGCGGCGGAAACGCTTCGCGGTTCCGCCCTGCGAGTCCTTCGCCGTCGCGCCAGGCGAGCCCTATCACCTCTCAGCGCGATAGCCGCTCACTTAGAACAGTGCTGGGCGGCATTGCCAGCGCAAGGAAGATTATGCAGAACTTGCTCATTGCCAGCGCCATCATCGCGACGCTCACTGGCATCGTTCATTCCCTGCTCGGGGAGCGGCTGATATTTCGCCATCTTCGCGAATCCACGTTGGTGCCTACGCGGCCGGCACCGCCACTGCAGGTGCGCCACATCCGCATCTTGTGGGCGACGTGGCATTTGGCATCAGTGCTTGCGTGGGCGCTGGCATGGCTCTTGTGGCACGTGGCGCAGTCGCCGACAGGAGTGATATCGCATCGTCATTTCGTGGGAGCCGTCGCAGCGGCTTTTCTCGGTGGCGCGGCGCTCGTACTGATTGCCACGCGCGGCCGCCATCCGGGTTGGATAGCCCTCGCTGCCAGCGGCGTGCTGTCGTGGCTGGCACTCAGTTTTGGTTAACGAATCGTTCAAGCCGATTTGTTCGGCACGCGTCGCGCAATAAATTGCGACGAACGTGCTTGCGTAAGCCAACACGAGTCTGGCGGCGCACCCGCAGGGCTTTCCGCCATCAGGCATTGCGACTTTGCCTACATTTCTCGGCTAACAAAAAAGCCCGGCGATGCCGGGCTTTTTCTGTTTCAAACCGCGCTTACTTCAGCAGCGCCAGTTGCTTTTCGGCCACTTTGGCCGGCAGCGGGATGTAGCCGTCTTTGACCACGGTTTCCTGGCCGGTTTTGCTCATGATGAGTTTGATGAATTCGATCTCGAGCGGGTTGAGCGGCTGGTTCGGCTTTTTGTTGACGTAGACGTACATGAAGCGCGACAGCGGGTAGTCGCCGCTGATGGCGTTGGCTTCGCTGGCTTCGACAAACGGCTGGCCGGCTTTGGCGGCGAGCGGCAGCGCACGCACGCCGGAGGTGCGGTAACCGATGCCCGAGTAGCCGATGGCGTTCAGCTGGCCGGCGACCGATTGCACCACCGAGGCGGAACCCGGTTGCTCGGCAACGGTGTCGCGGAAGTCGCCTTTGCACAGCGCTTCTTCCTTGAAGTAACCGTAGGTGCCGGAGACCGAGTTACGACCATAGGCGGACACACGCTGGGTGGCGAGGTTGCCTTTGATGCCGAGATCGCCCCAGGTTTGCACGTCTTTCGGGAAGCCGCATTTGCGGGTCTTGGAGAAAATGGCGTCCACTTCGGCCATGGTCAGGCCTTTGACCGGGCTGTCTTTGTGCACGAACACGGCGAGCGCGTCGATGGCGACGGCGATCTTGGTCGGCTTGTAGCCGTGCTTGGCTTCGAACGCGGCGATTTCGTTGGACTTCATCGCGCGGCTCATTGGGCCTAAGTTGGCGGTGCCTTCGGTCAGCGCGGTCGGCGCGGTCGAGGAGCCTTTGCCCTCGATCTGGATATTCACGTTCGGGTACTGCTTCTTGAATTCCTCGGCCCAGAAGGTCATCAGGTTGTTCAGCGTGTCGGAGCCAATCGACGACAGGTTGCCGGAGACGCCGCTGACTTTTTTGTAGTCGGGCAGGGCCGGGTCGATTTTGTCGCCTGCGGCCAGGGCCGGAGTGGACAAGATGGCCGCCAGACTCAGCGCCACCACCGGTTTGGTCATTGCTTGCATGGGACTCTCCTCAGCCGAACCGCCGCCATCGACAGGATGGCGGTTTCTTGAGCCGGCATCTTCCGTGGCCCAGATGACAGCCAGATGACAATCGCCACCAAACTGTCACAGAACGGCCATAACCATAGCTGATGAGAGGGAGAATCGCGCTTGGAAACACAAAACCCCGGCAAGCCGGGGTTTTGTTGCACTGCGCGCCAGAATCAGTTCTTGGCGACGGTGTCCAGCTTGATGCCGGCGGCGGCCAGCTGCTTCTCGGCAACGGCGGCCGGCAGCGGGATGTAGCCGTCTTTCACCACGATTTCCTGACCGGCTTTGCTCATCATCAGTTTGACGAACTCGGCTTCCAGCGGAGCCAGCGGCTGGTTCGGCTTCTTGTTGACGTAGACGTACAGGAAGCGTGACAGCGGGTAGTCACCGGCGATGGCGTTGGCTTCGTTGGCTTCAACGTAGGCGCCGTAGGATTTTTCCGACAGCGGCAGCGCACGCACGCCCGAGGTGCGGTAGCCAATGCCCGAGTAACCGATGGCGTTCAGCTGGTTGGCAACCGACTGCACCACCGACGCCGAGCCCGGCTGTTCGGCAACGGTGTCACGGAAATCGCCTTTGCAGAGCGCGTGCTCTTTGAAGTAGCCGTAGGTGCCCGAGACCGAGTTGCGGCCAAAGGTGGCGAGCTTCTGGCCAGCCAGCGAACCGACCACGCCGACATCACCCCAGGTCACGGCGTCTTTCTCGGCGCCGCACTTGCGGGTCTTGGAGAAAATGGCGTCGACTTGCTGCATCGACAAGCCCTTGATCGGGTTGTCTTTGTGCACGAACACGGCCAGCGCGTCGATGGCGACGGCGATTTTGGTCGGCTTGTAGCCGTGCTTGGCTTCGAACGCGGCGATTTCGTTGGCCTTCATTTCACGGCTCATCGGGCCGAGGTTGGCGGTGCCTTCGGTGAGCGCGGTCGGCGCAGTCGACGAGCCTTTGCCTTCGATTTGAATGTTCACGTTCGGGTACTGCTTCTTGAACTCTTCGGCCCAGAAGGTCATCAGGTTGTTCAAGGTGTCGGAACCGATCGACGACAGGTTGCCCGAGATGCCGCTGGCTTTGCTGTAGTCATGCAGCTTCGGATCGACTTTGCCATCCGCGTGGACAGCGCCGGCGATGGCAGCGCTCAACACGCCTGCGACGACCAGCATTTTGTTGCCCTTGTTCATGTAGCGCTCCTTGGGAGATAGCGAGAAAACCTCTCGTTGCGGGCGCCATTGTGGTCAGCGTCGCTTGCAGCAACGTGACCGAACCGTGTCGATTTGATGACAGCCGAAGATGACGGCCAGAAGGCAGCGACATGACAGCCGGGCGAGCGGCCGGCAACGGGTGCTGGCTGCGCGGCAGTGACAGTGCCGGTGACTGAGTCAGTGACTGTGCCAGTGAAAGTGAAGGTCCAGTCCGTTCACCTTTCGACAGGCTGCACGCCGGGCATGTCCTCCCGGCGTGAACGACGAAACGAGAACGGACCCAGCGTGACGCTTATTCGCGGTTCAGTACTTGCGTGGCCGATGGCGGGAATACACAGGCAAAACAACTGCCTTCGCCGACTTTGCTGGTGATGAGCAGGCGGGCGCCATGCCGTTCCAACACATGCTTGACGATGGCAAGACCAAGGCCGGTACCGCCAACCTCGCGCGAGCGGCCGGCATCGACGCGGTAAAAGCGCTCGGTGAGCCGCGGCAAGTGCTGCGCTTCGATGCCGGGGCCGGTATCGCGCACTTCAAACCGGGCGCCGCCGTTGCTGTCACGCTGCCAGCGCAACGTGACCATGCCGCCGGCCGGGGTGTAACGCACGGCATTGGACACCAGATTGCCGAATGCGCTTTGCAGCTCCTTCGGCGCGGCTTGCAGACCAAGCTGGTGGTCGATCTCGGTGACGATCTGGTGTCGCTGTTCGCCGGACAGCATGCGGGCATCTTCGGCCAGCGCCCGCACCATGGCGGGTGCATCGACCGGTTCGAACTTGAGCTTGTTGTGCTCGGTATCGAGGCGCGACAGAAACAGCAAGTCATCAACGATGGCGCGCATCCGCAGCGCCTGTTGTTGCATCTGCGTCACCGGTCGGGCATAGCGACCAAGCTTTTCCTCGCCACCGGCGGCCAGGGTTTCCAGATAGCCCATCAGCACGGTGATCGGTGTGCGCAATTCATGCGACACGTTGGCGACAAAGTCCTGCCGCATCTGTTCCAGTTTTTGCACCCGGCTGACATCGCGCACCATCAGCAGACGCTGGCCTTCCCGGTACGGCAGCAACTGGAAACTCAAGGTCAGCGCCGGATCGACCGGTGACGGAATTTCCAGTATCTGATCCGGTGCGCCACGCGCTTCCAGCTCGACAAATTTCGGGTGCCGCAGCAGGTTGGAAATGCGCTGACCGACGTCCTGCGGCGAATGCAGGCCGAGCAGATCGCGAGCGGCGTGATTGAACCAGATGATCTCGCCGTAATCACCGAGCGCAACGGCGGCATCGTGCAGCGCGTTGGTCGAGTCACGGAACTCGGCGATGATGCGGGTCAGCCGGCGCTTGGTACGGCGCCGACGCCTCTGCGCCAGATAAATCTGGTGGTAAATTTCGTGCCAGACCCCGGGCACATCATCCGGCACCGAGCGTCCGCTTTGGCTCAGCCACAGCACAAATCGGCGCAGCTGAAACAAATGCCAGGACAGGTAAGCCGCAAGTGCAAACACCAGAAATTCGGCGCCATAGCCAAACCAGTTGAACGGCAGCCAGATCACAAAGACCACGCTGCCAATCAACCAGAGTTCAGTCAGCCAGGGCTGAAAGCGTTGCATCGCGTACGGTGCTCCGGCTCAGGTACGGTGAGAAAAACGGTAACCGGAACCGCGCACGGTCTGGACATAGTCCTGCACGCCGAACGGTTCAAGCGCCTTGCGCAGACGGCGCATGTGCACGTCAATGGTGCGCTCTTCAACCACCACCTGATGGCCCCAGACCGCATCCAGCATTTGCGTGCGCGAGAACACCCGCTCCGGATGTTCCATGAAGAACAGCAGGATCTTGTATTCGGTCGGCCCGAGCTTGACCGTTTCGCCACGCACGGTGACCCGGTGTGAGGCCGTGTCGAGCCGGATGCCGCCGATTTCAATCGCCTGCTCGGCTGCCACCACGCCACCCGCGCGGCGCAGCACGGCACGCACGCGGGCAATCAGTTCGCGCGGCGAAAACGGTTTGACCACGTAATCGTCAGCGCCGGCCTCAAGACCACGGACACGGTCATCTTCTTCACCGCGCGCGGTCAGCAGAATCAACGGTGTGTCCTGCAGCTCGGCTTTCTGTTTGACCCGACGCGCCAATTCAACACCGCTGGCACCCGGCAACATCCAGTCGACCAGTAGCAGATCCGGTTTGTACCCTTCGGCGAGCAGCGACAGCGCCCGCTCCGCGGTGCTCGCTTCGGCGACCTGAAAGCCGGCTTCTTCGAGCGCGAATATCAGCATGTCGCGGATATCGCGTTCGTCTTCCACCACCAACAATTTTGCACTCATGGCTGCCATTTATTCCTGGTTAGGCTGTGCCGCTGGCATCAGTGGCTGTCGTCAGCCTGATCGAGATTGGTGTGGCGAACGTCCTTGCCTTCCACCAGGTACACCACGTATTCACAGATGTTGCGCGCGTGGTCACCAATCCGCTCCAGCGCACGCGCCGACCACATCACATCCAGCCCCGGCGAAATGTTGCGCGGGTTTTCCAGCATGTAGGTCAGGATCTGGCGCGAGATGGCGTTGTATTCGGCATCAGACTGACGCTCGTCCACTGCGGTTTGCCGCGCGGCAGCGGTGTCCATGCGGGCAAAGGCATCAAGCGTCAGGTGCAGCATGTTCTTGACGTGCTGACCAAGGTGATTGACCGCGCCGTAATGCTGCTTGACCGGCCGGCTCGGGTCGCTGGTTTCGGCAATGTGCAGCGACATCCGGGCGATTTTCTCGGCCTCGTCACCGATGCGTTCCAGATCGGTGATGGTTTTCAGAATCGCGACGATGAGTCGCAGATCGCCAGCGGCGGGTTGACGCTTGGCCAGGATCTTGGTGCACTGCTCGTCGATATCGACCTCGAACTGATCGACCTGTTCGTCGCGCCGGATCACCGCTTCCGCACCTTCGGTGTCGAAGTTGACCAGCGCATCCATTGCTGCGCCGATTTGCTCTTCCACCAACCCGCCCATGGCCAGCACCCGCTGACGGACGTTCTCCAGTTCCTCGTTGAACTGGCGGGAAATGTGCTGGGTAATGTGACTGCTATCCATTGTTCTGCTCCCCTTCTCTGTATTCGGGATTCATCAACGTCTCGACCGTTCCATTCACTTCGCGAACCCGGATAACGGCTTAGCCGTAGCGGCCGGTGATGTAGTCTTCGGTTTGTTTCTGTTTGGGATTGGTGAAGATGGTGTCGGTGTCGGCGTACTCGACCAGATCCCCCATGAACATGAAGGCGGTGTAATCGGACACCCGCGCCGCCTGTTGCATGTTGTGGGTCACGATCACGATGGTGTAATCGCTCTTCAGTTCGTTGATGAGTTCTTCGATTTTCAGGGTCGAAATCGGGTCGAGCGCCGAAGCCGGCTCGTCCAGCAGCAGCACTTGCGGCTGCACGGCGATGGCGCGGGCAATGACCAGACGCTGCTGCTGACCACCGGACAGGCCAAGCGCATTGTCGTGCAGCCGGTCTTTCACTTCGTCCCAGAGCGCGGCGCCTTTCAGTGCCCACTCGACCACCTCGTCGAGCACGCGGCGCTTGTTGATGCCCTGCAGGCGCAGACCGTAGGCGACGTTCTCGTAAATCGATTTCGGGAACGGATTCGGCTTCTGGAACACCATGCCGACGTTACGGCGCAGCTCGGCGACGTTGACGTCCTTGGCGTAGATGTTCTTGCCACCGATTTCCAGCGCACCTTCGATGCGCACGCCGTCGACCAAATCGTTCATCCGGTTGAAGCAGCGCAGCAGCGTCGACTTGCCGCAACCCGACGGGCCGATAAACGCGGTCACCCGCTTCTCGGCGATCGGCAGATTGATGCCCTTGAGCGCCTGTTTCTCGCCGTAGTACAGCTTCAGATCGCGGACATTGATGGCGATGTTTTCGCTGTCGATGCTGCGCTTCTCGCGCACGCCACGCACGCCGCTGACATCAATCTCGTGACCTTTGCTCATCTCGTTCATTGTGCGTCTCCCGCGTGCCCGGCACGCTGGTCAGGAATTTGTTTGCTGGCGGCAACCGTTGCCGCCAGCCAGTATCAGTGTTCCAGTGCCTTGTATTTTTCCCGCAGGCGGTTGCGGATCTTGATGGCGGCGACGTTCAGTAGCACGGTCACCAGCACCAGCAGCAGCGCCGAGGCGTACACCAGCGGCCGCGCCGCTTCAACGTTCGGGCTCTGGAAGCCGACGTCGTAAATATGAAAGCCAAGGTGCATGAACTTGCGCTCCAGGTGCAGGAACGGCGCATTCATGTCCACCGGCAGTGTCGGCGCAAGTTTGACCACACCGACCAGCATCAGCGGCGCCACTTCACCGGCGGCGCGCGCCACCGCCAGAATCAGGCCGGTCATCATGGCCGGGCTCGCCATCGGCAGCACGGTGCGCCAGAGCGTTTCAATTTTGGTGGCACCAAGCGCCAGCGAGCCTTCGCGAATCGCTTTCGGAATCCGCGACAGGCCTTCTTCGGTCGACACGATCACCACCGGCAGCGTCAGCAGCGCCAGCGTCAGAGAGGCCCACAACAAACCGGAGGTGCCGAAGGTCGGTGACGGCTTGGCTTCCTGGAAGAAGGCGTTGTCGATGCTGCCGCCGAGGAAGTACACGAAGAAGCCGAGGCCGAACACGCCGTACACCACTGACGGTACACCGGCGAGGTTGTTGACGGCGATCCGGATGGCACGCACGACCGGGCCCTGCTTGGCGTATTCGCTCAAGTACACGGCCGCGACCACGCCGAACGGCGTCACAATCACCGACATCAGCAGCACCATGATCACGGTACCGAAAATCGCCGGGAAGACGCCGCCTTCGGTGTTCGATTCACGCGGTTGTGCGCTCAGGAACTCCCAGACCTTGCCGAAGTAATGACCGAGCTTGTCGAGCAGCCCCATTTTGTTCGGCTGATAAATGCGAACGATTTTGGCGAACGACAGCGTACGGCTGTCACCGCTGACCAGCTTCAACGAAAGACTGTCGCGATTCAGCTCCTGATAGAGCGTGCCGAGTTCGTTTTGCAGGGTTTCGAACTCGCCTTTCAGCACCGCTTCTTCGGCGCTGATTTCCGCCAACCGCTCAGCGCTACCGCCGCCGCTCATTTCATAGCGGCGCTTTTCCAGCCGGAGCTTTTCCAGTGCGAAGTTGATGTCGCCAACGGTGTCGCGCTCCAGCTCGGCAATGCGGCTGTGCAGCGCTTCGGCGCGGGCGAGCCGCTCGGCGACTTCCGTCATGAGCTGGCTGTCGCTGGCGCTGGCAACGGTCCGCTCGCCTTCCATCACGGCGTCGATGAATCCGTAGAAATTGCCCCACTCCAGCCGCTCGATGGCAACGGCATCGGCCGGTAGCTCCGGCGAGCTCAGCGTGTGATCACTGAACCAGCGGAAATCCTGACCATAGACATCACGGTTACCGACCCGGATCAAGGTTTGCGGCACTTTGGCGCCGTCGATGATGGCGATGTTGTCATCGACCACTTCACCGAGCACCAGCTCCTGCTGCTCGTCTTGCTGCAGGCGCAACTGGACGATGTCGCGCGGCCAGAAATGGCTGAGGCCGTTGACCGCGATCAGCAGCAGCAGGCCGATAACCATGACCAGCGCAATGGCGATGCCACCGGCATTGAGCCAGACCCAGTGTTCGCCGCTTTTGAA
>DASUEK010000123.1:0-8445 GCA_036275115.1 Permianibacter sp.
CAACGCCCGCGATCTGGAGCGCGAGCTGGCGTGGTTCGCGCAAATTATGCAGGCGCGGCTGAGCCATTACTTTGCCGCCGAGCAGCTCGACGACCCGCTGCTGTGCGTCGACCCTCCCGATCTGGCCGGCAGCCAATCACGTTATGCGGAACTGCTGCGTGAATTTTCGTTGACCATACCGGAACGGCTGTTGTTGTTGCTGGCACTGGTGCCGGTGCTGCGGCCACAGTTGCTCGATGTGCTGTTCAGCAAGAACGATGCAACCCAGCGTGGTTTCAGCGAGTTTGGTGGTATGCAGGCCAGTGGCCACGGCGGATTTGTCCCGACTGTTGAAACGGCGCTGTTCTTGTTGGCTGGCGAGGATTTGGCTGGGCGTTTCGCGATGCTGGCGTTGTTCGAGCCGGATGGCATTTTGCGTAAGGCCGAACTATTGCAGCTTGGCCCGGTTCCGGCAGGTGAGCCACCGCACTGCGCACCATTGCAACTGTCACGCGAGGCGTTGCAGCAGCTGACGTTCGGGCAGGCAAAGGCGCTGGGTTTCAGTCTGGAGTTTCCGGCCCGCCGCATCGAAACCTTGCTGGAGTGGAATGATCTGGTGCTGCCTGCACAGACCCGCGAACAACTTGATGCCATCCAGCATTGGCTGCAATACAGCGACACCTTGCTACAGCAATGGGGTATGGCGAGCCGTCTTCGGCCCGGTTTCACCTGCTTGTTTCATGGACCGCCTGGAACAGGCAAGACGTTGACGGCCTGTCTGATTGGCAAGCATTGCGGCTGCGATGTTTACAAAATCGATCTGAGCCTGATTGTCTCCAAGTACATAGGCGAGACCGAAAAAAATCTGGCTCGGGTTTTTGATCTGGCCGAAAACCGTGGCTGGATACTGTTCTTTGACGAGGCCGATGCGCTGTTCGGCAAACGCACCAAAGTCGATGATGCCCACGATCGGTATGCCAATCAGGAAGTGAGCTTCCTGCTGCAACGGATTGAGGAGTTTCATGGTGTCGTGATCCTTGCCTCCAACCTGAAGACCAACATCGATGACGCATTTTTGCGCCGGTTTCAATCGGTGGTGGCGTTTCCGATGCCGAAACCTCCAGAGCGGTTGCGCTTGTGGCAGGAGTCCTTTCCGGCACAAGTAGCGCTGGCGGCCGATGTCGACTTGCCACGGTTGGCAGAACGCTATGAATTATCGGGCGGTACCATCATGAACGTGGTGCGGCATGCGTTGCTGATGTGTTTGAGCAGAAACGAGAGCGTCGTGCGGCGCGAAGACCTGGAGGAAGGCGTACGGCGTGAACTCCTGAAAGAGGGCCGGGCCTTGTAGCCCGCCCAACCGATCGAGTCTGGCATGCAAGCGGGCAAACAGAAAACCAGCCAAGCCAGTCGGGCGCCGACGTCAAGTCGCAGCCCGGTGGCGCGCATGGTGGCGGTCAGCGCGCCGGTGAGCGTGCAGGCCAGTGCGCTGAAAGTGTCGTCGCCACAGGATGCGGCAGAAAAAGAAGCAGATAGCACCGCACGCAAAGTCATGCGGATGCCAGCACCGCAGGTGCAATCGGGTGGCAGTGAGGTCGACAAGGAAAAGAACGCTGCCGGCAAGCACTCCGGTGTGCTGCAACGCGCCAAAGCCAATGGCGACGACGACAAGGGAAAAGACACACTGTCAGCGACCGGGCCGCGTGTCCAACGAAAATCCGGAGCCGCGAACGAAAAAGAACTGCAGCGACAAGCTGCACTGCCGGAGAAGGACAGGGAGTCGGTCAAGAAAGTCACAGCCGGCGCACCAGCGATGACGCCGACCACGGTGGCCCGATCCGTTGCCATCGTCATGCCGAAGGCCGAGGGCCAGCCCAATGTTGCCAGCAATGTCGCGGCAGAAATCCAGAACAGCATGACCGCAGGGGCGGAATTGCCGCTCAGTGTTCGTCGCTTCATGGAACCGCGTTTCCGCGCCGATTTCAGCGCTGTAAAGGTCCACACGGGCGACAAGGCCGCCAAACTGAATCGCCAACTCAGCGCGCAAGCCTTCACCATCGGCAATCACATATTTTTTGGCCGGAACAAATTCCAGCCAGACAGTGGTGAAGGCCAAGAGTTGTTGGCACATGAGCTGACCCACACCATTCAGCAAGGCGCTGTCGCACAGCAATCGGCAAGCTCCTCCAACACCGGCTCGCCAGCGACCACTGCGCGGCCGGCAAGAACACCTGCCAAAGCACCGGTGCCGGCACGCACCGTCGGCGCCATTCAGCGCCGCGAGGTCGCGCTCCAGCGCAGTGAGGATGCAACAGTCAGCCAGCGCGCGCCAACGCTGGCGCAACGGCTCGGCATCAGTGATGCGCTCGACTATTTTGCCGACAAGGCCCACAACATCCCGGGCTATCGGATGTTCACGATTGTGCTCGGCGTCAACCCCATCAACATGAGTCGGGTTGATCGCAGTGCGGCCAATATCCTGCGTGCGATTGTCGAGTTCATTCCGGGCGGCAATCTGGTGACCCAGGCTCTCGACAACCACGGTGTGTTCGACAAAGTCGGTAACTGGGTCGAGCAGCAGATCCGCTCGCTTGGCATGACCGGTGCGGCCATCAAGCAAGCCGTCAGTGATTTTCTCGATTCGCTCAGCTGGCGTGACATCTTTGATCTCGGCGGCGTCTGGCAGCGCGCCAAGCGCATTTTCACTGAGCCGATCGACCAGATCATCAGCTTCGCCAAAGGTCTTATCACTGGCATCATCCAGTTCATCAAGGATGCAATTCTGCGCCCGCTCGCCAGATTGGCGGAGGGCACGCAGGGTTACGACTTGCTGAAAGCGGTGTTGGGGCAGGACCCGATCACCGGCGATCCGGTACCACGCACGGCCGATACGCTGATTGGCGGCTTCATGAAGCTGATCGGTCAGGAAGAGGTGTGGAACAACATCAAGAAAGGCAACGCCGTGGCAAGGGCTTGGGCCTGGTTCCAGGGCGCGCTGGGCGAGCTGATGGGCTTTGTCCGGGAGATCCCTTCGCTGTTTGTCCAGGCCTTCACCTCGCTTGAGTTGGCCGACATCGTGCTGCTGCCCAACGCGTTCGCCAAAGTCGGCAAGGTGTTTGGCGGCTTCATCGGCCGGTTCACCAGTTGGGCGTTCAGCAAGGTCGTCAGCTTGCTGGAGATCCTGTTCTCGGTGGTGGCGCCGGGTGCCATGCCATACATCAAGAAAGCTGCCGGCGCATTCCAATCCATTCTGCGCAACCCGATTGGTTTCGTCGGCAATCTGGTGCGGGCCGGCAAGCTCGGCTTCCAGCAATTTGCCCGCAATATCGGCCAGCATTTACGCACCAGCCTGATTCAGTGGTTGACCGGGACCATGGCCGGCGCCGGGGTTTATGTCCCGCAGTCGTTTGATTTGCGTGAGATCATCAAATTTGTGCTGTCAGTACTGGGGCTGACTTGGCAGAACATTCGGCAAAAATTGGTCCGTGTGGTTGGTGAGGGGCCGGTGCGCGCCATGGAGACCGGATTTGACCTGGTCGTAACCTTGGTAACGCAGGGGCCCGCAGCGGCGTGGAACCAAATCCGAGAAGGCATCAGCAATTTGCGTGAGATGGTGGTTGAGCAGGTGATGAGTTTTGTCGTGACCCGGATTGTTCAGAGTGTCATCACCAAACTGGTCACCAGTCTGAATCCGGCGGGCGCCGTGATTCAGGCGATAATCGCCATTTACAACACCATCATGTTCTTCATCGAACGCATTCGACAGATTGCGGCGGTGGCGGCGTCGTTCATCAACTCGATATCAGCGATTGCTAGCGGCGCCATTGGCGCGGCAGCGAATCGGGTTGAACAGACGATGGCCGGTTTGTTGACGTTGGTGATCAGTTTCTTGGCGCGTATTGGTGGCTTGGGCCGAGTTTCTGATGCAGTGATGAATATCGTGCGCCGTATTCGTGCGCCCATTGATCGTGCTTTGGACCGCGTGGTGAACTGGATTGTCACAATGGCGCGGCGATTGGGCCGATTTGTTGCGCAGGCCGGTGTGCCACAAGATCCGGCCACCCGCGTGCGTTTGGCATCGCAAGCCGCTGTTGCCGCTGCTCGTCGTCTGACGGGCACGGTCACGGAAGGTTTGCTAAACCCGATTTTTGTTGGCATCCGCACGCGTTATGGCTTGCAGAGCATCAATGCGTTTCAACGTGGTGGCAGTTGGTGGGTGCGGGTCGTCGTCAACCCCACCGGCGAAGAGGATTTGGGTTTGCCTACCGGTGCGCCTGGGTCCACAGCTGGCACGGTGAATATCCCACCGATTATTGCCAAACTCGATCAGGCTACGGCGATGTTCCAGATATTCCAATCGCGTGGTAGCAGTCGAGTTGCAACGCAGATGCTGGCAGAGCTCGCCAGCGCGAAGACGGAAGCGCAGGGTATTGATCAAGCGCAGCGCCAACGCTTGCCGGCGGCCAGACTGGATCTGCTTAAGCAGGCACTTTCGCGGCGTTTGCAGGCGATTCAAAATCTGGACCCCGGTTATACGCTGTTCTCGATTGGCGCGTTGTCGGTCACCATTACCCAAGCGCAACGACAGTTACCGACGGTGACGCCAACGCCGTGGGATGTCGCCGATCCGGCACTGCGACCGGAATACACGCGTCAGTTGCAGGACCAGGAAAATGGCATTAATGCGATGACAGCGGAGCAGTGGTTCCAAAATCGCGATCGCTTTGTCACGCATGGTCGCTCAAGCACCGAACGCAATATGCGCGCCACGTTCAGGCGACGCACGGGCCAGATCTCTGGTACAGCGGCGCCGCACAATGCCGATCAAGTTGCGGGTGGTTTTGAGGATCCGACTGGAGTCCCGGCCAATGCTAGGGTCAACAGCCATATCGGATCCCAGTGGCCGGCGCGGGTGGGAGTCATTCAGACTGCGGTCAATGCGTTGAGTGCTGTTGCGAGATTGGTCACACAAATGAGCGTGCGCTTGCGACCGCGCTAATGGGAGGGGGTCATGTTCGACTCGTTCAAGGCGCGATTTGGTCAACCCGAGCCCGAAAGTGGGCTTGGCCCACAGGCATTGGTACCTGCACGCGAAGCGCTGCAGCAGTTCGAACAAGAGGTTGGCACGGGGCGTTTTGCAGACGGTTGGGTTTCAGTGTGTTCATCGCGTGAGCTGTGTGCCGACTGTGGTGGCTGGGAACGCTATTTGCCGGCCGGTGCTTGTCTGATAGCGAGCACCGCATTTGGATTCTTGCTGTGGTGGGCAGACGATGCGGTTTGGCTGATAGACACCCAACACGGTCAGGTGATGGCGTCCGATTTGAGCCTGTCCGAGGCTTTGCTTCGTTTTGCCGAGCCTGAGTTTGTGGAGGCCTTTCTTCATCCGGAACTTTGGCACGCCTGGCGCGAGCAAAGCGGATTGCCGCTGGCGACCACAGCGGTACTTTGCCCAGTCCCGATGCTTGCCTTGGGGGGCTCGTGGCCGCCAAAGCGATGGGCCCAGATGACCATGCCGGTTTACCTGTCGTTTACCTTTCAGCTTTTCGCTGACCAGAATCGATCGGCAATCCAGCTACATACCCAGTAGCGGACGAGGCGCCAATCTCGCAGGCGCTTGTAAGCGATTCGCCCGATCAGCGCTCCGACATGGCGGTTTGGCGTCCGGCTCATTGCCGTGGGGGATTTTTAAGATATTGAATTTAAAAGGTTATTTTGGTTGCCTCGATACAGAGCTGGCCATTGCGGCGTGAGCGCGAGCGTTTACCACGCCTAAGCCCTCATAAAATGACGCCCGTGGACAGGACGTTCACCAAGGAAGCAAACGGCAGGATGCCGTGCAGGGAAGCGGGCAGGGAGCTCGAACGCCTGAGGGAATAGGCGGTGTCGCACAGCAAGAGGGGGTGGTCCAGGGGCCACCCCCTTTTCTGTTTGGCTGGCTGGAACGTCACGGGGCTGGCGGCAGGGTTTGCTATAGTGGCGCGCCCGAACCTGGTTGCTTCCTTTTGGCTACGATGAATCCCAAATTGACAGTGCTTCGCAACAACCTGCTGGTCGGCGTCGCAGTGATGCTGCCGATCACGATTGTGCTGATGTTCCTGCGCTGGCTGTATGTGGTTACTACCGACCTGATTCAGCCGATAACCGCCTATGTCGTCGAGTGGTCCGGATTGGGCCCATGGTTGGCGGACTTCATTGTTATCGCATTGATTTTATTGGCTTTATTTGTCATTGGCCTGGTCGTCCGGACCCGTGTTGGCGGCTATCTGCTGGAGCTGATTGAAGCTGGCCTGTTCAAGAACCTGCCGTTCTACAAGCTGGTTAAGGAAACGGTGAGCCAGTTTGTCGGTACCGACCGGCCCAGTCCGTTCTCGAAAGTGGCCTTGGTCCGCCTGTTCGGCGACGAGGTGGCGACCACCGCGTTTGTCACGGCAGAGCATGAACACGGCTTCTACACCGTGTTTGTTCCGACCGGCCCCAACCCCACCAGCGGCTTGATGTTCCATGTACCGGCGGACCGGGTGCAGATCGTGGATGGCATCTCGGTCGAAACGGCGATGCGCACGGTAATTGGTTGCGGCGTTGGTGCGCAGCCGATACTGAAGGCGGGTTTGGCGCAGCAACACGAGGCATCAGGCGAAAAAAACAGCTGATTTCGCGGGATTTCCCCCGAGTGCGGTGTCGCCGGCGCAGAAATGTAAAAAATAATTGCGTTGCCGGTTGTTTTTACGCTTGACCGGCTAGTACTATTTTGCGCGCTACACCCTTTCCCTTTGTGGCACCCAATTACTCGAGGCAAAAACCATGAACTCCCTGAAGATTCTCGCTCTGGCTGCTACCGTTGCTGCCCTGGCTGCTTGCAACAACCAACCGGCTGAAGAAGCTGCTCCGGCTGCTGAAGCTGCCCCGGCTGTTGAAGCCGCTCCGGCTGCTGAAGCTGCTCCGGCCGAAGCCGCTCCGGCTGCTGAAGCTGCTCCGGCTGAAGCCGCTCCGGCTGAAGCTGCTCCGGCTGAAGCCGCCCCGGCCGAAGCCGCTCCGGCTGAAGCTGCTCCGTCGCAGGAGTAATTCGGTTACGACTCTGGCAACAGGGTTGTACTGAGACAAAAGGCCACCGCGAGGTGGCCTTTTTGTTGGTTGAAATTTCTCCAGCTGGGTGGCAACGGCGCTGTCGCTCGCTTCAGAACTGATACGGTCTGGACGGGCAAAAAAAAGCGGCCCGAAGGCCGCTCAACAAGCGTGAACCCAAACGCTTTCTTTCACTTCATGGTCGGCATGACAAACTCGGCGCCGCCGCGGATGCCGGTTGGCCAGCGCGAGGTGATGGTTTTCATCCGGGTGTAGAAGCGCACGCCTTCCGGCCCGTGCATGTGGTGATCGCCGAACAGCGATTTCTTCCAGCCACCGAACGAGTGGAACGCCATCGGCACCGGGATCGGCACGTTGATGCCGACCATGCCGACTTGAATCGCATGGGCGAACTGGCGGGCGCAGTCGCCGTCACGGGTGAAGATAGCGGTGCCGTTGCCGTACTCGTGTGCGTTGATGAGTTTCACCGCTTCATCAAACGTATTGACCCGGACGATGCACAGCACCGGCCCGAAAATTTCCTCCCGGTAAATCTTCATTTGCGGCGTGACGTGATCGAACAGTGAGCCGCCGAGGAAATAGCCGTTCTCGTGACCGGCAACTCTGTGGCCGCGACCGTCGACAACCAGCTTGGCGCCTTCTTCGACGCCGCTGTCGATGTAACCACGCACCTTGTCGCGGTGCTGTGCCGTGACCAGCGGACCCATTTCGCAATCGACCATGGTGCCGGCGCCGATTTTCAGTGCGCGCACTTTGGGTTCCAGCGCCGCGACCAGTTTGTCGGCCACATCACCCACTGCGACTGCAACCGAGATCGCCATGCAGCGCTCGCCGGCGGAGCCGTATCCGGCGCCCATCAACGCGTTGACGGTTTGATCGAGATCGGCGTCCGGCATCACCACCATGTGGTTCTTGGCGCCGCCGAGTGCTTGCACGCGTTTGCCGTGCGCGGTGCCGGTGGCGTAGATGTATTGCGCGATCGGTGTCGAGCCAACGAACGACACGGCCTGGATGCGCGGATCGGTCAGCAGGGTATCGACCGCTTCCTTGTCACCGTTGATGATGTTGAACACGCCATCAGGCAGCCCCGCCTGCTTGAGCAATTGCGCAAGCAGGCGAGGCGCTGACGGGTCACGCTCGGAAGGTTTCAACACAAACGTGTTGCCGCAGGCGATGGCGACCGGGAACATCCACATCGGCACCATGGTCGGAAAATTGAATGGCGTGATACCGGCAACGACACCGAGCGGTTGCCGCAGCGACCACGAGTCGATATCGCGGCCAACGTTTTCGGTGAATTCGCCTTTGAGCAATTGCGGAATGCCGCAGGCGAACTCGACCACTTCCAATCCACGGGTCAGTTCGCCTTTGGCATCGGACAAC
>DASUEK010000124.1:0-9651 GCA_036275115.1 Permianibacter sp.
CTCGCAAGCGAGCAATCATGTTGACTCATCTGCAATTGAGCCTGCCGGACTGGCTGCCGGCACAGGTCGCCCTGGACCGCAGCTACCCGACCGATGACGCACGCATGGCGGTTGCCATTGCCTTGGCGCAGGCCAATGTCGCGCACGACAGCGGCGGGCCGTTCGGCGCCGCCATTTTTGAACAGGACAGCGGCCGGCTGGTCAGTGTCGGCGTCAACCGCGTGCTGCCATTGCACAACTGCACCCTGCACGCCGAAATGCTCGCTTTCATGTTTGCGCAAGCCCGACTCGGCACACACACCCTGCATGCGCCGGCGCTGCCAGCGCACACGCTGTACACCTCTTGTGCGCCGTGCGCGATGTGCCTTGGTGCGGCACTGTGGAGCGGTGTGCGCCGCATTGTCATTGCCGCGCGCCGGGAAGATGCCGAAGCCATTGGTTTTGAGGAAGGACCGGTGTTCGCGGAATCGGAACGCTATCTGCAGGCGCGAGGCATTGTGTTTGTCCACGATGTCAGGCGCGACGATGGCGCCGCCGTGTTGCGCCGGTACGCAGAACTCGACCGGCTGCGCTACAACGGTTAGCAACATGCGCCGACAAAAAAGCCGCGTGGTCCGCGGCTTTTTTGCTAACGCGACGTGCGCTTTTGCTCAGCGCACCCGGCGATACATCAGATCCCAGACGCCATGGCCGAGCCGGTGCCCGCGCGCTTCGAACTTGGTCAGGGGTCGTGCTTCCGGACGCGGGACATAGTCGCCAGTTGCCGATTCGTTCTGATAGCCCTCGGCGACATTCATGATGTCGCGCATGTGCTCGGCATAATTTTCCCAATCGGTTGCCATGTGGAAAATGCCGCCGATTTTCAATTTGCGCCGGATCAATTCGGCAAACGCCGGCTGGACGATACGGCGCTTGTGGTGGCGCGCTTTCGGCCACGGATCCGGAAAAAACAATTGCACCCGTTCGAACACACCATCGGCGAGGCATTTGTTCAGCACTTCGATGGCGTCTTCTTCGTACACACGCAGGTTGCTGACTTTTGCCGTTTGCGCAGCGGTCAGACAGGCGCCGACGCCCGGCCGGTGCACTTCAATACCGACAAAATTGATACCGGGATTCGCAACGGCCTGCTGCACCAGCGACTGGCCCATGCCGAAACCGATTTCGAGCCAGACCGGATTGTGGTTCGGCTGGGCAACCGAGCCAAACCACTGTGACAACACAACCGGACCGTCAGCGACATGACGCCCCCATTGCGGCAGCAACATGTCAATCGCCGCTTTCTGCCGCTCGCTGAACCGGCCTTCGCGCCGGACAAAGCTGCGGATATGGCGCTTCGGCCGGCCGTCTTCGGTCCGTTCAACGGCATCGGTAGTGGTGTCAGGTTTATCGTTTTGCATGACGGGATTTCACTGGCAAGAGCGCGGCAAACGCAGCGCATTGATCACCATTTTCTGTGGGAGCGGGCTTGCCCGCTAATGCGCAATCGCGGGCAAGCCCGCTCCCACAGGCAAACATGGAGAGAAGAGCGACGCCTCAAAAAATTGTGCCGTCGATCGGTGAGGAGGCGCTTGCATACAGCTTGCGCGGCATCCGGCCAGCCAAAAACGCTTCGCGGCCTGCTTCAATGGCTTTGCGCATCGCACTCGCCATCAGCACCGGATTTTTTGCTGCGGCGATCGCGGTGTTCATCAGCACGCCATCGCAGCCGAGCTCCATTGCAATCGCGGCATCGCTGGCCGTGCCGACGCCGGCATCGACCAGAATCGGCACCTTGGCGTTATCGAGAATGAGTTTGATGTTGTACGGGTTTCGAATGCCGAGGCCTGAACCAATCGGTGCCGCCAGCGGCATCACCGCAACACAGCCCATGTCTTCGAGTTTTTTCGCGGTGATCGGATCATCGCTGGTGTAGGCCATGACCTTGAAACCGTCTTTGATCAGTTCGGCCGCCGCTTTCAGCGTTTCCGGAATGTCCGGGTACAGCGTTTTTTGATCGCCGAGCACTTCCAGTTTGACCAGATCGTGGCCGTCGAGCAGTTCGCGCGCGAGTCGGCAGGTGCGTACCGCATCGTCGGCGGTATAGCAGCCAGCGGTGTTCGGCAGAATGGTGTAGCGATCCGGCGAAATGACATCCAGCAGGTTCGGTTCGTTCGGATTCTGGCCGATGTTGGTACGACGGATCGCGACCGTGACAATTTCAGCACCACTCGCTTCAATCGCCGCGCGCGTCTCATCCAGATCTTTGTATTTGCCGGTGCCAACCAGCAAGCGCGAGCGGTAGGTTTTGCCGGCCAGGGCAAAGCTGTCGTGTTGGCTCATCTGCAACTCCGAAATACGCGGTGGGGCGCCGAAACGGGGCTCAACCACCACCGATGGCGTGAACAATCTCAATGCGGTCGCCAGCCTGTATCGTTTCGCTGGCATGGCGGGAGCGCGGCACGATGTCGCCGTTGCGTTCGACCGCGACCCGTTTGTCGCCGAGTTGTTCTTGCTGCAACAGCTCGGCAATGGTCAGTTCGGCGGCCAACTCGCGTGGACTGCCGTTCAACATAATCTGCATGACCGTGATGGTGTCGTCGAAACGGCGCCCACCGGGCTGGCGGGCGCTGCGAAAGGGCTGGCATCATACCAGCCTGGCCCAACCGGTCGTAGCACTGGCAATGTCCGGATGTTTTACAATGACCACCGTGGCCACGACTGCCGTGCCGCCGCAACTGCCTGATCTGGCTCCGTTTTCCGATCATGGCATGGCACGTGCTTTGCGTGACCAGACCGCATTGTATTTTCGCGCCCCGAGCGCACCGTAGGGAAACATAGGCGTATTCGCATGAGCGACCAGATCAAGCCCTCCGTGGCCAACGGTTCCGACGTCACCGCCGAGGACACCGCCGTGGCCAGCCGCCGCCGCCTGTTGCAAGGCGCGTTGACCGCCACCCCGGTGGTATTGCTGAGCGTGGCCAGCAAACCGGTGCTTGCCGGCCAGATGTGCTCGCCGTCCGGCTTTGCCTCCGGCAACGTCTCGACCTCGGACCAACCGACCGCCTGTAACGGCTACTCACCGGGCTACTGGGGCGCCAAGCCGGGCATCCAGTGGCCGTCGCCGTATGCGCGTAACCAGAAGTTCCATAGCTGGTTCGCCGGCAGCATTTATGGCACCAAGACCATGCAGGAAGTGCTGACCCAGAAGGGCGGCGGCCTGAACATGCTGGCGCGCCACTGTATTGCCGGCGTGCTGAACGCCGCCGATGCGCCGCTCGGCTATGTCATGACCGAAGACGAGATCAAGAAGATTTGGGCCGAGTGCATCGCCACGGCGCCGAACTCGGTCTACACCACCGATACCGGTCTGGTGATGACGCTGGCCGATCTCGACGAGTTCTTCAACGCGACTTACCATCAGAACATGCTCGCCTACTACAACTGAGGCGGTTCGTTTGATGAGGAACGGGTTCTGACGACCTATCTCGTCACCCCCGGTTTGAACACAGCAGCGCTCGATGGAGCGCTGCTTGTTTTTCACCCCGGCTCCGGTGCCACCGTCGCCTTGACCGGCGAACTGCAGCAGGTGTTCTGCCGACTCCAGCAAGGCCTGCCAGCCGCTCCCGCCGATGGCTGGACTGACAGCGTCGACCAGTGCCTGCGTCTGCTGCGCCAGCAGCAACTGATCGTGACTGCACCATGACGCTTGGCAGCCTCCGTTACCGCGAATTCCGCCGCCGTCTGGCCGAAGGTCTGGTGCTCGGTTTACCGCCCTATCGCATCCATGTCCGCAGCCCGTTGCCACGGGTCGCCGAAGGGCTCTATGCGCTGTACCGCGATTACCCGATTTACCCGGATGAAACCTGCCCCGATTACCGGGTCGCGCTCGACATGCCGCCGTGGCGGCGCTGGCTGCGGCCGCAAGTGCAATTCCTGTTCGACGGCTTTACCCCGTTCAAGCCGCTGCCAGCCGATCAGGCCCACGCGATGTTCGAATGGGGCATCAACTGGTGCATCGGCAACCACGACCACACCCGGGTCATCGTCCATGCCGCGGTGCTGGAACGCGGCGGCCGCGCACTGATCCTGCCTGGCGTGCCGGGCGCCGGCAAAAGCACGCTGACCGCGGCGCTTTGCCAGGAAGGCTTCCGGCTGTTGTCGGACGAACTCTGCCTCATCGACCCGGACAACCTGCACATCACCCCGGTGCCGCGGCCGGTCAGCCTGAAGAATGCCTCGATTCCGCTGATCCAGCAGCGTTATCCCACCGCCGTGTTCAGCGAGCCGGCCAATGACACCCTGAAAGGCACGGTCGCGCACATGCAGCCACCGGCCGACGCCGTCCAGCGCGCCTTCGAGCCGGCTGCGCCGGGGCTCATTGTGTTTCCGCGTTACATCGCCGGCCATGCCACCGACTGGCAGCCGCTCGAACGGCATCTGGCGGTGCTGCACAGCGTCGAGCAGAGCTTCAACTACAACCTGCACGGCCCCCGTGGTTTCGACACGCTGGTGGCGCTCGCCAAAGCGAGCCATTGCCACCGGCTGCATTACAGCCAGCTCGACGAGGCCATTCCGCTATTGCAGGCCAAGCTGGACCACTGGACGCCCCCCACCGCGGAGGATGCCGCATGAACCGGCTCGCCGTGGTCGACGCGTTGTTGCAGCCGGAGCGCTGCAGCGACTGGCCCGCCAGTCGCTGGGATGCCGCCATCCGGCAGGCGCGCAGTAGCCGCTTACTGCCGTCGCTGGCTGCGCGTTTCGAGGCGGATCAGTTGCCCGATCTGCCCGCCGTGCGACGCGCCTTTGCCACCGCCACGGTCAGCGGCACGGCCACCGCGACCCGGATGCGCTGGGAGTTGGACCAGCTGGTGCCGGCGCTGCAACGGGCTGGTGTGCGGCCGCTGATCCTGAAAGGCGCGGCCTATCTCGCCGCCGGCCTGCCGGCGAGCCGGGGTCGACTGTTTTCCGACATCGATCTGCTGGTGCCGCGCGCGCGGCTCGCCGCGGTGGAAGACAGCCTGCGTTTTGCCGGCTACGTCAGCACCCATCTCGATAACTACGACCAACGCTATTACCGGCAATGGATGCACGAGCTGCCGCCGTTGCAGCACATGCAGCGGCTGATCACGCTCGACGTCCACCACAACATCCTGCCACTGACCGCACGCGCCAAACCCGATGCCGACAAGCTGCTGGCCGGCGCGGTACCGGTCGCCGGCACGCCGTTCTGGACGCTGCAGCCGGCCGATCTCCTGCTGCACAGCATCTGCCACCTGTTCTACGACGGCGAGTGGGACCACGCCCTGCGCGATCTCTGGGACATACACCAGCTGCTGCAGCATTTCGGCCGCGAACCGAGCTTCTGGCTGGAACTGCCCGCCCGCGCCGCCGCACTCGATCTGGCGCGGCCACTCGCCTATGCGCTCGCCACCGTGCAGCAGGTATTCGACACCGTCATCCCGGCAGCCACCAGCGATGCCTGCGCAGCCGCGCTGCCGGCTCATGCCGACGCGATGCTGGCGCTGTTCCAGGCAGCACTGCGGCCGGTCAACCCGAGCTGCCGGCGCCAGCGCGACGATCTGGCCCGGTTCGCGGTGTTCGTCCGCGGCCATTACCTGCGCATGCCGCTGCACCTGTTGCTGCCGCATCTGCTGCGCAAGGCGCTGCGGCGCGACGACGAAGACGACGCGGCCGATCGGCCAGCGCCCGCACGCGAACAGTAACCGCGCACGACGCGCGCCCACCGCCACCACACCCGCACCAGCGCGGAAAATAGCCGCACGGCGGCGCGCCCCGACCCGCTACAATCGAGCCATCGTTTCCGACGGCTCCCGCATCCATGACGGCAGAACTCCCTTCCACTGGCGCGCCGCTGTACTTCGGTTGGCGTGAGTGGGCTGCGCTGCCGCAGCTGCGGATCAAACGGCTGCGGGTCAAGATCGACACCGGGGCCCGCACCTCGGCGCTGCATGCGTTTCAAGTGTTGCCGTTCGAACGCAACGGCCAGCCCTGGGTGCGTTTTGGTCTGCACCTGTCGCGCAAGGAAGGCGAACTCGCCCACTGGTGCGAAGCACCGATGCTCGATCGCCGCATCGTCACCGATTCCGGCGGGCACGCCGAAGAGCGTTACGTCATCGCCAGCACCATCGTCTTTGGCAACCGGCATTGGCCGCTCGCCATCACCCTGACCAATCGCGACGCGATGCGCTACCGCATGTTGATCGGCCGCTCCGGGCTGCCGCTCGATGCGCACGTGCGTCCGCACCATTCCTGGCTGCAAGGCCAACCCGTTTACGACAAGCAGGCGTTTCGCGGCGGCATGACCGTCGCCAAGGAAACGCTGTGACCTTTTTCCGGTGAACTGCCCGACATGAAAATCTGTGTGCTCTCGCGCAACCCGCGCCTGTATTCGACCTATCGGCTGGTGGAAGCCGCTGACAAACGCGGCCACGAGATCGAGGTGCTCGATACCCTGCGCTGCACGATGAACGTGGTCAGCCAGAAGCCGACGATCCGTTACGGCGGCGAAGAACTGGAACACTACGATGCGGTGATCCCGCGCATCGGCGCCTCGATCACCTTCTATGGCATGGCGGTGTTGCGCCAGTTCGAAGTGATGGGCGTGTTCCCGATGAACGAATCCGCCGCCATTGGCCGCGCCCGCGACAAACTGCGCTGCCTGCAAATGCTGGCGCGTGAGGGCATCGGCCTGCCGGTCACCGGTTTTGCCCATGCGCCGGATGACATTCAAGACGTGGTCAAAATGGTCGGCGGGCCACCGCTGGTGATCAAGTTGCTCGAAGGCACCCAAGGCATCGGCGTTGTGCTCGCGGAAACCCAAACCGCCGCCGAAAGCATGCTGGAAGCGTTTCTGAGCCTCGATGAAAACATCATGGTGCAGGAATACATCCGCGAAGCCAGCGGCGCCGACATTCGCTGCTTTGTCATCGACGGCGAAGTGGTCGCCTCGATGAAACGGCAAGCCAAAGAAGGCGAGTTCCGCGCCAACCTGCATCGCGGCGGCCAGGCCACCGCCATCGAGATCACCGACGAAGAACGCGCCACCGCCATCGCCGCCGCGAAAGCGCTCGGCCTCAACGTCGCCGGTGTCGACATGCTGCGCTCATCACGCGGCCCGCTGGTACTGGAAGTGAACGCGTCGCCGGGTCTGGAAGGTATCGAACACGCTACCGGCGTCGATATCGCCAGCAGGATGATCGCGTTTCTGGAGCGGCATATGGAGTCGGGTGCGGCGAAGAAGCGGAGTGAGGGATGATATGCGCGCCGCGGTTGTTTTCGGCATCGCCTTCCTCTCGATCGGTTGCTCGCCTTGCGAAGATCGACTTCTTTCCCGCGTTTTGTCACCAGACGAGACCAAGGAGGCCGTGAGTTTTATCAGAGACTGTGGCGCAACAACCGCCCCCGCTTTTCACATCGCGCTAACAGTCCCTGGTCATCAGCCATCGGCAGAAAATACCGTTGCCATTTTTGACCACACCGAAAGCATCGGCCTGCGGTGGGAGGATTCAGAAAAACTCCACATTACTGCCGATCCCAATGCACGCAAATTTCGGGAGTTAGGCACATATGACGATGTGGCTATTTTTTATCATTGACGATGTTTGCCGTCAGTACAACAAGAATCGCAGGGCGCAATAACCGCAGGGCATTGCGCCGCATTTACACCAATCCGTCGCAACGCGGCTACACGTTACGCCCCGAACGCAGTCCTCTTGTGGGATTGCCGCCCTGCTCGTTTTATATGGGTTTGATAAATGTCTGCTGTCTCAGTTCTCGCCTGGTTTGATCACAGCGGTCGCAAATCGCTTCCGTGGCAACAAGATCGCAACCCCTATCGGGTCTGGATCTCCGAGATTATGCTGCAGCAGACCCAGGTGGCGACCGTCATCGGCTACTACGAAAAATTCATGCAGCGGTTTCCGGATGTGCAGGCACTCGCTGCTGCGCCACTGGATGACGTGCTCGCGCTCTGGGCCGGGCTCGGTTATTACTCGCGCGCGCGCAATCTGCACGCGGCCGCGAAATATGTGGTCGAACAATTCGACGGTACGTTTCCGGAGACCGTCGAGCAGATGTGCGAATTGCCTGGTATCGGCCGCTCAACGGCCGGCGCGGTGCTGAGTCTCGGCAGCGGCATTCGCGCGCCGATTCTCGATGGCAATGTCAAACGCGTGCTGTGCCGGGTGGCCGGTATCCGACTGTATGACCATCTGCGTCGCAACGAACAGAAACTGTGGCAGCTCGCTGACGAACTGACGCCGATAAAGCGCGTCGCCGATTACAACCAGGCAATGATGGATATCGGCGCCACCGTCTGCACGCGCGGCACGCCGAGCTGTGCGCGCTGCCCGTTCAGCGGCAGCTGCGTCGCGCAGGCAGAACAGAATTTCAGCGCTTATCCCGGCGCCAAACCGGCGAAGGTGCTGCCGGAAAAATCGACCCGGATGCTGGCGCTGCTCAACCGC
Organism: Permianibacter sp.; assembly: GCA_036275115.1. Taxonomy (GTDB): domain Bacteria; phylum Pseudomonadota; class Gammaproteobacteria; order Enterobacterales; family Permianibacteraceae; genus Permianibacter. The sequence continues at coordinate 8,469 of DASUEK010000124.1, forward strand.
GCAAACGAGGTGCTGCTGAGCCAGCGGCCACCGACCGGGATTTGGGGCGGCTTGTGGGTGTTGCCGGAAGTGCCGGAGCTGTTGTCTCCGGGCGAGTTTGCCGAGCAATTTGGTGATTGCGTCGCGTTGCGGGCGCTGCCGCCGCTGCGCCACACGTTCAGCCATTTTCATCTCGATATCCACACGTTTGCGGGGGTGATGGCCGGCGCCGGCTCCCGTATCATGGACGCCGGTTGGCGCTGGCAACCGGTGTCGGCCTTGCACGCGGTCGGCTTGCCGGCGCCGGTGCAGAAATTGTTGAAGCACGTCCTGGCGAGCCGCTGAGCCGGTTGGCCCCGTTATCGAGGTGGTTATGTCCCGTATCGTTCACTGCACCAAGCTGGGCAAAGACGCAGCAGGTCTGGCGTTTGCCCCGTATCCGGGTGCGCTCGGCAAACGTATTTTTGAATCGATTTCAGCCGAGGCCTGGGAGCAGTGGAAAGCGCACCAGACCATGCTGATCAACGAAAAACGCCTGTCGATGCTGGACCCGCAGGCGCGTAAATACCTCGAAGGCGAAATGGAGAAATTCCTGTTCGGCGGCGACTACGACAAGGTCGAAGGTTACGTGCCGCCGTCAGCCTGAGCCGGCGGTTTCCGGCTGGCACCTGCGTCTGGCGAAGGTTTGAACAATCAAGGGCTTGGCCGCGCCAGCACCTTGACTTCACTGGCCCGGCCCGGCATCATGCGCGCCCTTGGCCCGGTAGCTCAGTCGGTAGAGCAGCGGATTGAAAATCCGCGTGTCGCCAGTTCGATTCTGGCCTGGGCCACCAAGACCCCTAAAACGGCTCATCTTCGGATGGGCCGTTTTGCTTTCCCGGGTGCTTTCTGCACCACCGACACCTATAAACGGGTGCCCAGCTCGATGGTTACGGCCCTTTGCCTGGGCACGCACCACGTGCCGCCAAAATCCGAAATGCGGCGTTTCCTCGGATGGGCCGTTTTGCATTGCCGCTAGTGCGGTCCGATCGGACACGCCGCGCTGTCGCCAACCCCGGTCAATCCCACCAATTTCGCAGCCAGCCCGGTCCGGCTTTGCTAAGCTCGCGCCGCTTCCCGCCTTCAGGTAGTCGAGATGTTTGCATTGTCTGCTCGCCGGCGCTCGCCCCGGTCCCTGGCTTTGTTGCTGCTGCTCATCACCGCC
>DASUEK010000125.1:0-8455 GCA_036275115.1 Permianibacter sp.
GGCAGTTTCAGGTTGACGATGGCTTCGCGGCACCAGCCGTTTTGCAACCATTTGGCCAAGAGCTGGGCGACCCGCATCGGTTTGTCGACCATGTCGCAGAGCAGCCAGTCGACTTTGCGCTCGGGTTTGTAGAGAAAGCCGTCGAGGGCGCGGTGTTCCACCTGGCCGGTTGCCATCAGGCGATCGTCGATCTGGCCGTGGTCGACCGCAGTGACGTACAGGCCGAGCTGCACCATCTGATAGGTCCAGCCACCGGGGCAGGCGCCGAGATCGACGGCGCGCATTTTCGGTTTCAAGCGGTGCGGCCATTCGCTGCGCGGAATGAATTCGTGCAGTGCTTCTTCCAGTTTCAGTGTTGACCGGCTCGGCGCGTCTTTGGGCATGCGCAGCCGGCGGATGCCCATCGGCTCGGCGTGTGAGCGGGCGATCGGCGCGTAGCCGACCAGCGCGTGCGTGCCGTCGAGAAACAAGACGTGCAGCCGCTGATCGCTGCCTTCACGCAGCATACTGGCTTTTTTCAGCGCCTGCTCCAGCGGCGCCGTGATGGCGCGGCACAGGCCCTGCAGTTCGCGGCCCGGTTCGCTGTCGCTGCTTTCAATGAACAGCGCCGCGCCACTGCTGCGGCCGAGCGCTTTCAGGATGCCATCGACACGGTTTTTTGGGTCGAGTTCGACTTCATCGAGTGCGAGAAACCACTGGCGGGTGAACACCAAGAGTTTGACGTCGATTTGCTCGACCAGCGCCCGCACATCGCCGCGCGCGAGGACCAGGCCGCCGAGCGCCGGGATCTCGGTGTCGAGTTCGGCATCCCAGGCTTGCGCCATGGCGTGCAATTCGGCGGCGCATTCGGTTTCAAAACCGGGGCGACAGTGGGCGACGATTAAAGCCAAGGGAAAACCTCATTTGCAGAGCAGTTCTGAGCGCCAATGAACGCTCCGGTGTCGTCATGCCGGCGGACGCCGGCATCCAAGTTTAACAATGGACCCCGGCTTTCGCCGGGGTGACAGGGTGTTTGTGGTATCGCAAGGTGTCAGGCGATTGGCCTTTGCGCCGCCAACCAGCAAATTACTCCGGCTTCTTCGCCGGCCGCGGCATCCCGGACGGAAACGGCGTGACGTTTTCGCCTTTGGCGTCGGTGATGCGCGCTTCGCCGATTTTGCTGACTTCGTCGATGCGGACAATCGAGTGCGCCGGGATGTAGCTGCGGCGCACGCCGTCGAATTCGTTCTTGAGCTTTTCTTCGGCCGGGTCAACCAGCAGCTGGCTGCGCTCGCCAAACACCAGCTCTTCGATTTCCACAAAGCCCCACATGTCGCTCTGGTAAACATAGCGGGCGTAGAGCTCGTAGTGCTGACCCTGGTTCAGGAAGATCACGCGGTACAAACGGGGTTCTGTCATGGTCTCGAACGGGTATCAGGGGGATACGGCAAACCGGACGGCCAAGGCCACGCCGGGGTGTCCGGCAGGAGCCCGTGTCGGCAGGGCGTCGCGTGGCGACGTGTCCGGTCAATGGGGGCGCAATGGTAGCATAGCGACCCTTCCGGCCAGGGCAGCGCTGACTGCCGGCCCGCATCGAACTGGAACCACCATGCCGTCACCGCACCCGACCGCCAGCCGCTACCGCGAAGACATTCACTTTTCCGCCACTGTCCGCGGCTTCGATTTTCGTTTCACCACCACCCACGGGCTGTTCTCGCCGAAAGAGGTCGATGCCGGTTCGCGGCTGATGCTGGATTACGTCGATCCGAAACCGGATGCCCGGACGCTGGATGTCGGCTGCGGCTATGGCGTGCTTGGCATGACACTGGCGCGCATGGCGCCGCAGGGCATGCACACGCTGATCGACAAGGATTATGTCGCGGTGGAATACACCAAGAAGAATCTGGCGGCGAACGGCATCAAGAACGCCGAGGCGTTCCTGTCCAATGGCTTGTCGGAAGTGGGCACTCGCCAGTTCGATCTGATTGTCTCGAACCTGCCGGCCAAGGCGGGCAATGAACTGTTCTACCTGTACTTTTATGACGCCCTGCACCATCTGGCACCGGGCGGTGAGCTGGTGGTGGTCACGATCAATGGTTTGCGTGACTTTATTAAACGCAGCTTCAACGAGGTGTTCGGCAACTACGAAAAGCGCAAGCAGGGCGCCCAGTACACCATCTCGGCGGCGGTCAAAAAGTAAGCGTAGTCCAGGTTCGGTCGGGTTGTTAAAAAGTCACAAAAAGGGTTCCACGACGGAATCTCGCCGCTTGCAGCCCGATTGCGAAAACGTTTCACGAAACCGTCATCGGCTGTCCACAATTTCTGTGGATAACTTTGGTGAAATCTTGCCAAAACCCGATGCCGGCCCCGCCAAATCTGGCCTTGGCCTTGACTTGCTCAAAAAATGTACAGTCAAATAAAGTTAAGTATTTTCAATAACTTAGCTTGTTGTTTTGCGATTGTCGAAGGATTGTACAGTCGCCGCAGCCGATTGCTTGACGCTGCACCGCATCGAAAACAGGGCTGTGGACGAATGCCGTCACGTTTTTGTCAATCGGGCAACGGCCGCATGCCATTTTGACCCGCAAGTGAGGACTAACCTGAGCGGTTCGTAAGGCCGCAGGGGCGGACTGGCCACTGTAAAAAACGGCCGACACTGACGGCTGGACTGACAAGCGCTTCGTCCCCGGGTCCGCTTCATTCCCGCAGGACCTTACAGGGGCGATCTTGTCCGGGCATGACAATGCAGGCATCGTTCAACTCTTCGTCAAGTTCCGGTTTGGTCGAGCCTGCGTGACTCCATCCCTTTCTTCTGCTGCGTCCGTGCTGCGCTCGCTCCGCGCGGCCAAGCTGATCGGCCACCGTGGGCTGGCCGGGCTGGCGCCCGAGAACACGATGGCCGCGTTTGCCGCCGCCGCCGACGCCGGCCTGCGCTGGGTGGAGCTCGATGCCAAGCTGTGCGCCAGTGGCGAGCTGGTGGTGCTGCACGACAACAAGGTGGATCGCACCAGCAATGGTCAGGGCCGGGCCGAGCACATGGCGTGGCCGGCGCTGCAGCGGCTCGATGCCGGCAGCTGGTTCGATCGCCGCTTTGCCGGCGAGCGCATTCCGTTGCTGACGGACGTGCTGACGTTCTGCGCCGAGCGCGGCATCGGCATCAATATCGAACTGAAACCCAATCCGCATGATTATGTCGCCACCGCACGGGTGCTGGCGGAGCTGTTGCGCGCCGGTCGCTGGCTGGATCGTTTGCCGCTGCTGGCATCGAGTTTTTCGCGCCAGTCACTGCGTGCGATCAAGCGCTACCTGCCGGAACTGCCACGTGGTTTTCTGCTTGAGCGGCGCTGGCCTGCTGAGGCCATTCTGGCCGAGCTGACCGCGCTGGACGCGGTCAGCTTTCATTACGACGACGCGCTCATCAGCGCCGAGCTGATCACGGCGGTGCGCGCGAGTGGCCGTGATGTGTTGGTCTGGACCGTCAACGACGCCGACCGTGCCGAGACACTCTGGCGCGCCGGTGTCAGCGCGGTGTTCTCGGATTTGCCACTGGCAACGACCGGCCAGCACCGCTGAGCTTGCGGGCAGACCCTTCGACCTTGGTCGTGACGACCGTCTTTGGCCGGAATCAGGTTTTCGCCGAGCCGCTATAGTTACTGAGCACCGTACCAAATCGGGTACGGTGCCTGTTCTTCTCGCCGCACAGGACTTGGCCACGGATGACGCGCACCGCACGAACGTTGCTGGCTTGCCTGCTGTTGGCCGCGCTGTATTTTCTCGGCGGCCTGCTGGCCCGTCAGGTGGCGTTGCCACCCACCATGGTGATGCCGGTCTGGCCGCCGTCCGGCATTGCGCTGGTGGCACTGGCCTTGTTTGGCTACCGGTTGTGGCCCGGGATCCTGCTCGGCTCGCTGCTGTTCAATGGGCTGATCTATGTCGACAGCAGCAGCCTGCAAGCCTGGCTTGCCGCTACGCTGATTGGCATTGGCGCGTCACTGCAAGCTGCCGCGGGCTGCTGGTTGTTGCAGCGTGTCGGTGATCGGCACGCACCGTCGTTGTCGCGTGGCCTGTTGTTGCGGCAAGTGGCGTTGGCCGGTCCGCTTGCCTGTCTCATCAACCCGATCTGGGGTTCGGGCGCGCTGTATCTGCTCGATCAGCTACCGCTCACGATGCTGCCGGAAGCGGCGCTGACCTGGTGGATTGGCGACACCATCGGCGTCATCGCGTTGCTGCCGCTGCTGTACGTCTGGCAAACCGGTGACCGGCGTCTGTCCCGGCAACGGCGCTGGACGCTGTCTGCCATCGTGCTGCTGCTGGCCATTCTGGCCGCGCAAACGGCGATCAATCTGCGCGAACGCGAACTGGCGCAGTGGCATGCCGAACAGAGTCTGCTGCACAGCCGCATCTACCACCGCTTTGAACTGCAACAGGCCAGTGTCGAACAATCGCTGCTGATGCTGCGGGCGCTGTTTTCGAGTTCGCAATCGGTGACCCGGCAAGAGTTCGGTAGCTTTGCCGCCGAGCAGCTGCAGTTTGCCAACAGCGTCAGCACGCTCGAATGGGCGCCGCGTGTGCTGGCCGAACAGCGCGCCGGATTCGAACACGCCCAGCGCGAACTGGAGCCGGCATTTGAGATCCGCCAGCACAGCGCGGGTGTGATGGTGTCGGCCCTGCCGCGGAGCGAATATTTTCCGATCACTTATATCGAGCCGATGCAGGACAACCGGTCGGCACTCGGCCTCGATCTGCTCGCCGATCCAAATCGCGCGGCATTCGTGCGTCGAGTGCAGCACACCCGCCGTTTTCAGGTCAGCGAGCAATTGGTCTGGCCGCAGCCGGAGAAAAATGGTTGGCATGTGCTGGCCGGTGTGCCGTATCCGGTTGGCAGCGAGACGGCACCCGTCGCCGCACCGTTGGAAGGCGTATTGGTTGCGGTGATTGATGTCGAAGCGATGCTGCAGCACGCCATCGGTAGCGACGGTATCACGGGCTTGTCAGCCGAAGTCTGGATGGAAGACGGCAGCGGGCATCTGCAACGCTTGCTGCAATGGCCGGTCAACCACGTCAGCAACAGCAACGACAGCCAAAATCACTTCGTTCGCCAGTTTGGTGATCGACGCTGGCAACTGGTGCTGGCCACGGCGGCCAGTGCAGCGCCACCGGCGCACCGGGCCTGGTTGGCGATGGCGATGGGCTTGTTGCTTGTTGGGGGCCTTGGCATTTATTTGCTGTCGTCAAACCAATACACCGCGCGAGTCGAGGCGGAAGTGGCCGAGCGTACCGAAGAATTGTTGATCGCGCGCGATCAGGCGGTTGCCGCCAATCAGGCCAAGAGCCAGTTTCTGGCCAACATGAGCCATGAAATTCGCACGCCGCTGACTGCCATCATGGGCTACACCGAATTGCTGCTTGATGATCCGCAGACGCCACCGGCCGTGAAAACGCCGCTGGCGGTGGTGCTCGACAGCAGCCGCACCTTGCTGACCCTGATCAACGATGTGCTCGATCTGGCCAAAATTGAGTCCGGTCATATGCGATTGGTGCCGCAGCGCTGTTCGGTGCTGGCACTGGTGCAGGAAGTGGTGCAATTGCTGCAACCGCGGGCCGAGCAAAAGCAATTGCTGCTGCTGACCGATTACCGGTTCCCGTTGCCGGCCCACGTCCAGACCGACCCGCTGCGGGTGCGGCAAATCCTGTTGAACCTGCTCGGCAACGCAATCAAGTTCACCGATATCGGCCAGATCCAGTTGCAGCTGCAGGCTGAACGCGACAACGGTCAGGCGCGGTTCCGGATCAGCATCAGCGACACCGGCATTGGCATTCCGGCAACGGACGTGGCGCGCATTTTTGAACCGTTCGAGCAGGCGAACAACGGCGCCAAACGCCATGTTGGCACCGGCCTCGGCCTGGCGATTTCGCGTCAGCTGGCACGTCTGCTGGGTGGCGATATCCGGGTGCACAGCGTGCCGGGGCAGGGCAGTACGTTTGTTTTCGAGTTTCAGGCCGAATGCCTGGATGATGCGCTGTTGGTCAGTGAGTTCGAGCGTGGCCCACTGCTCGACAGCAAACCGACGCGGCCGCGCTTCAGTGGCCGCGTGCTGGTGGCGGAAGACAATACGGTCAATGCCAAATTGGCAACGCAGTTGCTGCAATCCTGCGGCGTGCAGGTGGACCTTGCCGCTGACGGGTTGATCGCGCTGTCGATGCTGGAGAAATCGCGTCAGCAACAGCAGCCCTATGATCTGGTGTTCATGGACATGCAGATGCCGCGCATGGACGGTTACGAAACCGTGCAGAAATTACGTGCAGCCGGATTCACGGTGCCGGTGATTGCGCTGACCGCCAATGCCATGAGTGGCGATCGCGAGCGCTGTCTGGCGGCCGGCTGTGATGCCTTCGCCAGCAAGCCGTTTCAGCGCAGCGAGATCGAGGCGTTGCTGCGCCAGTTCCTGCGCCTGAAACCGTTTGATTGACGGCGCCGGTCAGCTGGCGCCGCGGTGATAACGCTGGTTAGGTGATAACGCTGGGTAGATGACGACGCGGCTTAGTTGATCGGACCGCTTTCCGCTGCTCGCCACAAATACCAGCTGGCCACCGAACGATATGGTCGCCACGCTTCGGCGGTGCCGAGCATGACCCGATCGCTCGGCCGGTGATCGAGTTCGTAGGCCACTTCAATGCCCTTGCGCAAGCCGAGATCGCCAAGGCTCATCACATCGGGCCGGCCGAAGGCAAAAATCATCAGCATCTCGGCAGTCCAGACGCCGATGCCTTTGAGCGCGGTCAGCGTCTTGATGAGTTCATCATCCGGCAAATCGCGGATGTGTTTCAGATCCAGCGTGCCGTCGAGCGCCGCTTCGGCGATGCCTTTGATATAGCGGGTCTTGGCGCCGGACAGGCCGGCCGCGCGCATGTCCTCATCGCTGGCGGCGAGCAGCCGGCTCGGAATGAAACGGTCGCCGCGACCCGCCAGTTTCAGGACGCGCTTCTCGATGGTGTCGGCGGCCTTCACCGACAGCTGCTGCGAAATGATCGCGCCAACGAGCGCGGTGAACGGTTCGTTCTGCCACGGCGTCATCCGGCTGAGGCCATGGCGCTCGACCAGCGCGGCCATGACCCGGTCATAGCCCGCCAAGTGTTCGGCGGCACGCCGCAACACCCGTTCATCAGTGATAAGCTCCATGACTTTGCCCCAGCCTCGCCCGCAGTAAACCGTTTGTTGAAAAAGGAAGCATAAACCATGTTGCCTGTTCGTTCGAAAACGACCCGCCGGATCGCGCTGTCATTGTTGCCGCTTGCTGCCAGTTGGCTCGCGTTGCCGGTCGCCCCCGTTCATGCACGGCAGGCCGACGATTACCCCTACCTGGAAAAACTGTACAAACATTTTCACCAGCACCCGGAGCTGTCGTTTCACGAGGCCGAATCGGCCAAGCGCATGGCGAAAGAACTGAAGAGTCAGGGGTTTGAGGTCACCACCGGATTCGGCGGTCATGGCGTGGTGGCGGTAATGAAGAACGGTGCCGGCCCAACCCTGCTGCTGCGTGCCGACATGGACGCATTGCCGGTGGTCGAAAACACCGGTCTGCCGTATGCCAGCAAAGTCGTCAGCAAGAACGAAGCGGGGCAGACGGTTGGCGTCATGCATGCCTGCGGTCACGACATCCACATGACCTCGCTGATCGGCGCGGCGCGCGAACTGAAAGCGCGCAAAAACGAATGGCAAGGCACGCTGGTGCTGATTGGCCAACCGGCCGAAGAACTGTCCGGCGGCGCCAAGGCGATGCTGAAAGCCGGCCTGTACAGCAAATTCCCGAAACCGGATTACGCGGTCGCGCTGCACACCTCGGCTTCGCACCCAGCCGGCTCTGTCGCCTATAGCATCGGCCCGGCGCTGGCGAGCGTCGATAACCTCGACATCACCATTCGCGGTGTTGGCGGGCACGGCGCTTATCCGCACAAAACCAAAGATCCGATTGTGCTGGCCTCGCAAGTGGTGCTGGCACTGCAAACCATCGTCAGCCGCGAAATCGACCCGCGCGAACCCGCGGTGATCACGGTCGGCTCTTTCCATGGCGGCGCCAAGGCCAACATCATTTCCGAGGAAGTGAAACTGGCGTTGACCGTGCGCAGCTATTCCCCGGCCGTGCGCGAGCAAATGCTGAAATCGATCGAGCGCATCGTCACCGCCAGTGCGCTTGCCGCCGGCATGCCGGCCGATGCGATGCCCGATGTGAAAATCCGTGATGAATACACGCCGGCTACGCTGAACGAAGCCAAACTGACCCAGCGCCTGGTCGGCGTGTTCGAGCGAACCCTCGGTGCCGACCAGGTGCTCGCCACCGAACCGGTCATGGCCGGCGAAGATTTCTCGCTGTACGGCCAAACCGAAGACAAAATCCCGAGCACGATCTTCTGGGTCGGCGGCGTTGACCCGGCGGTCTATGCTCAAGCGCAAAAGGGCGAGGTAAATCTGCCTGCG
>DASUEK010000126.1:0-2932 GCA_036275115.1 Permianibacter sp.
GCTGGCGCGTCGCCGGCCCGATCGGCCACTGCTGCGCCGCCAGCGCGATTACCGGCCAGATGCCGATCACCGCGTTGCACAAAAACACTTCGGTCGCCGCCAGCAGCGCGTCCGGCGGAAAATCGCCGATCTCGACCGGCAAGCCATGCTGCTCACACTGCGCCAACAATTCCGCCCGCATGACCCCAGCCACACCACAGCGCTGAAGCGACGGCGTGCACCAGCGGCCGTCGGCGGTGCGGAAGAACAGATTGCTGCTGGTGCCTTCAACAACGGCGCCGCGATCATCGCACATCAGTCCTTCGGCAATCTGTGCGTCCTGCCACTCGGCACGCGCCAGCACCTGTTCGAGCCGGTTGCCGTGCTTCAACCCCGCCAGCAGCGGTTGGTTCGACAACCGGGTCTCGCACCAGCGCACTGCAATGCCGGCATGGGCGCGACTTTCGATATCAGTTGGCCACTCCCGGCGCAGCAACAGCCGCTGGGTTTGCGCGTGGGTCGGCAAACCATAACCACGGCCGCCACGACCACGGGTCAGCGTGACCCGCAAAATACCGCGCTCGACACCGGCGCAGGCGGCAGCAACCTCGCGCTCCAGCGCCGGCCAATCGGGGCTCGGAAAGCGCAGACGCTGCACCGTCAACTGCAAACGCTCACGATGCCGTGGCCACAACTCCGGGACACCGTTTCGGATCGCAATGGTGCTGAAGCAGCTGTCGCCAAACAGCACGCTGCGATCATCGATCGCAAGCTGTGTTGCCGGCTCGCCGTTGCACCAACTGCTGATCATGTTTGCGTTTGCCTCGCCAGAAAAACAAAACCCGGTCAGGTTGAACCGGACCGGGTTTGTTGGCGCGGACGCGCCGGCATCAGACACGCTTGAAGATCAAGGTGCCGTTGGTACCGCCAAAGCCGAACGAGTTCGACATGACGATATCCAGTTTGGCCTGGCGCGCCGTGTGCGGCACATAGTCGAGGTCACAACCTTCGTCCGGATTATCCAGATTAATGGTCGGCGGCACCACCTGATCGCGCAGGCTGAGCAGGCTGATGATGGCCTCGACGGCACCAGCGGCGCCGAGCAGGTGACCGGTCATCGACTTGGTCGAGCTGATCATGACCTTGCCGGCGTGGTCGCCAAACACGTGCTTGATTGCCATGGTTTCGGCGAGATCACCGGCCTTGGTCGAGGTGCCGTGGGCATTGATGTAGTCGATCTGGTTCGGATTCAGACCGGCATCCTTCAAGGCACAGGCCATCGACAGTGCGGCACCGGCGCCGTTTTCCGGCGGCGAGGTCATGTGATAGGCATCACCGGACATGCCGAAACCGATCAGCTCACCGTAAATCTTGGCGCCGCGTTTCTTGGCGTGTTCGTACTCTTCCAGCACCATGACACCGGCACCGTCACCGAGGACGAAACCGTCACGATCGCGATCCCACGGCCGCGAGGCCTTGGTCGGATCGTCGTTGCGGGTCGACAGCGCGCGCGCCGCGCCGAAACCGGCGAGACCGAGTTCGGTGGTGGCGTTCTCGGCGCCGCCAGCAACCATCACATCGGCATCGCCGTAAGCGATGATGCGGGCCGCATGGCCGATCGAGTGCGCACCCGAAGTGCAGGCGGTGACGATCGCAAGGTTCGGGCCGCGCAGGCCGAACTGAATCGACAGGTTGCCCGACACCATGTTGATAATCGAACCCGGCACGAAGAACGGCGACACCTTGCGCGGGCCGCTGTCACGCAGCGCGTCATGGTTCGCCTCGATGGTGCCGAGGCCGCCAATACCGGCGCCCACCAGACAGCCGATGCGGGCGGCGTTTTCTTCGGTGACGACCAATCCGGAATCCTGGAATGCCTGGATACCGGCAGCCATGCCGAGCTGGATAAACGGATCCAGACGACGGGCCTCTTTGGCCGGCATCCAGTTTTCCGGGTTGAAACCCTTTACCGAAGCAGAAAAACGGGTCGAGAAAGCGGCGGTATCGAAAGCATCGATCAACGCGGCTCCGCTGCGACCGGCTTTGAGCCCGTCCCAGCTTTCATTGACGGTGAGGCCGAGCGGCGTGAGCATGCCAAGGCCAGTCACCACAACGCGTCGTTTGACCACGTGCGGTCCTCCCTGGGAGAAAAATCTTGGATGGAAGAACGGGCAGCCAAAGCCGCCCGTTTTTACTGAATGCTATCGCGTCAGGTCAGCAAGTCTTAGTTGCTGTTGGCCTTGATGTAATCAATGGCGGCCTGAACGGTGCTGATCTTTTCGGCTTCTTCGTCTGGAATCTCGAGATCGAATTCTTCTTCCAGGGCCATGACCAGCTCAACGGTGTCCAACGAATCGGCGCCCAGATCGTCAACGAAGGAAGCGGCCGGGTTGACGTCTTCTTCTTTGACGCCCAGTTGCTCCACAACGATTTTCTTGACGCGTTCTTCGATAGTGCTCATGGAAATACATTCCTCTAGACAAGCGAGGCAGCTAGTTTATGGATTCGGCCTCCATTTGCAAGCTTGGGGACCGCCGGTCGGCTGCTGGTTCGACCAGGAATTCCACGGCATTCTTGTCGAAATGCCGCGGGTAAACAACCACTTACATCAAGTTATCTGCCTTCGCACCAAACCGGTGCGAGACAAATTTCTGGCTTACGCCATGTTCATGCCGCCGTTGACGTGCAGGGTTTCGCCGGTGATGTAACCGGCGGCATCCGACGCCAGGAAGCCGACTGCCGAGGCAATGTCCTGGGCCTGACCCAGTTTGGCCAGCGGGATCTGGGTCGACAGCTTCTCTTTCTGCTCGTCCGACAGCGCGTGGGTCATGTCGGTTTCAATGAAGCCCGGGGCGACCACGTTGACCGTGATACCGCGCGAGCCCACTTCACGGGCCAGCGCTTTCGAGAACCCAATGACACCCGCTTTGGCGGCCGCGTAGTTGCTTTGGCC
>DASUEK010000127.1:0-4112 GCA_036275115.1 Permianibacter sp.
CATTGCGCTGCAGCCTGCTGCACTGAGCAGCATGACGGCCATTACCACGATTGCTATACCCCGCATGACGGCTATCTCCTCTTGTGACGGCGCTGCAGTGCAGCTGTAACAAGACTAGCGACCGCTGGACATAAGGGAGTCTCACTTTTGCACAGCCCCGCTGTGCAGAATTTACACCCAGTGCACGGCTGCAGGCGGTAACGGTTTAGCGTGGCTCGAAGATCACGTAGTACTTATGCGCAGATTCGAGGACCTGCCACGTACCTTTAAAACCAGCCGGAATAACAAAAGCATCGCCCGCCTTGACCTCGGTTGCCTCACCCGCCTCATCGACCATGCGAATGCGGCCGCGGGTGACGTAGCAGAACTCGTGCTCGCTGTAGTTCACTTTCCAGGTACCCGGCTCGCCGGTCCATTCCCCGCTGTGGAACTGGTTGCTGGTATCGCTGTAATGGTTGGCCACCGTTTGTGCCGGCTGTCCCGCCAACACTTTTTCAGCCGCTGGCACAAACGCCTCTACCGGCGACTTGGCGCCAGCAAACATCACTACCCGCTTGATCGAATCAGACATGCTCGCTCCTCGTTATTGGGTTTTACTCGAATCCGTTTAGCGTGCTGCGCAAGCAGCGCATTCCGTGTCGTCAACCTGATTGGCGACCTGCCTCTACTTCGCCGCGGCGGACCCGCTCGCGCCGGGTCGGCAACGCAAACACCGATGACAGCAGCAAGCCGATCACCAGTGAAATACCGGCCAGTATCATCTGGAACAGGATATCGAGACCGGCGACAACATTCTGTTCCAGCAAGGCATGCAGGCTGCGAAAGCCCATGCTGCCCGGCACCAGCAAGATGATGCCCGGCACCAACATGATCGAGTTCGGCCGGTCGAACACAAAGCGGAACAGATGCGAGACACCGCCGATGACAAACGCGCCGAAAAACGCCCCGCCGGTCGAGCCCAGCACGGAGCTGCCGTAACGGGCACTCGCATAAGCGATTACGCCCGCAAGCACCACCCAGAAACCATCGCGAAGACGAGTCTGGAACAAAATGATGAAGCCGATACCGGCCAGTATCACCGCCAGCCATTCGGTCCAACCGGGCAACAACTTGGCGGCGGTATACACCGTGCTGTGAAACAGCTGAGCACCGATCTGATCGCCAACCGCCACGCCAAATGCCATCAGCACAAACAAGATCGCGGCACCGGACAAACGCGCCGTGCCGGACACCAGATTCTGGGTCGCGAGCTCGGCTAGGCCGACCGTGATCATCAAGCCCGGCAACAGCACAATCACGCCCGATACCAGCGTGATGAACGCCGAGGTGTGTCCCAGTGCTTGCGCCAAACCATGCGATGCCAACGCGGCCAGCGCGGCGGCAATGGTCGGGAACATGTAGGTCAGGATCAGGCTGCGCGAAGTCCAGATCGCCAGTGCGCCGACCAGCAAACCGATCAGCAGCGATGACAGCATTTCTGCCCAGTCACCGCCGAACACCCGCGCGACGCCCGATGACACCAGACCAAAACTCAGGATGACAGCCAAGGTGCCCCAACGCGGCGGCGCGGAGGTGATCGCAGCCAGCTCTTTTGCCGCCAGTGCGACATCGATTTCGCCATGCGACACCCGCTCGGCAATGTCATGTGATCGGGTCAGTTTTTCGAGGTTGATATCGCCGGGCGTCACCCGAATCACAAACGTCGAATTGCGATCCGCCTCGAACAGCGACAGCGTGATCATGGTCGGCAGCGAGAAGCATTCCAGACCGAAGCCGAGTTTTTTTGCGACATCGTTGATCACCCGCTCCAGCTCGTAGGCCGGCGTGCCATAGGTGTGCAAAGCCTTGGCCAAGCGCAGCACAAAACCGGTTGGGGTATCAGCAGCGGGCCAGCGGGATTCGTCAATCATCGCGTTCTATTCACCTTGTCAACGGCAACGGCCGGTCACGCCCGGAAAATGAAATACACCGCACCGAGAATACACAGCGCGGCCCAAACGTAGTCCCATTTGAATGGCTCGTTCATGTAAAACAGTGCGAATGGCACGAACACGCTGAGCGTGATCACTTCCTGCAGGATTTTCAGCTGGCCCAGATTCATTTCGGTATAGCCAATCCGGTTGGCCGGCACTTGCAACAGGTATTCAAACAGCGCGATGCCCCAGCTTGCCAGCGCCGCGATGTACCACGGTTTGGCGTTGAGATTTTTCAGGTGGGCATACCAGGCAAACGTCATGAAGACATTCGAGCCAATCAACAGCAGCGTGGTTTGCAGGACAACCGGCATGACAACCTCGGGGAACACAAGCTGCCGCGATTAAAGCCGAGCAGGATCGGAAAAGCAAACCGGTGGCCAGCACGACAACCGCTTGCGGCAACGCTCTTGATGGGCACAGCCGCAAAACAAAAGGCGCCGAACGGCGCCTTTTGTCATTGTCGTTACCCAAGCTTACGCCGGTGCACGCATCCGGGCTTCAGACTTACCGCTTGCCCTTGCCCGTCGGACGCGCACTGCTGCGGCCTGCAGTACCGCGACCGGCGCCGCCACGTGCCGGCGCCGCGCTGCGGCCACCACCGCGACTGCCACCCGCCGGTTTTGCCGCTTTGCTGGCGCTGTTGCGCGCAGGTTTGGCGGCTGCCGAGCGGCTTGCGGGTTTGCCTGCACCGGTGCGTGTGCCAGCACTCCGTGCGCTTGTTCCGGCACGTGCACTGGCCGGCTTGCTGCCACCCTGGCTAGTCGTGCGGCTGCTGCGTTCGCTGCTGGCGAATTTGCCGGCCGGTTTGGCCGCGCTGCGGCTGCCGGTTTTGCTGGCGCTGCGCTGACGCGGCGCGTCGTCGTCACCGCCACGGCTTGTCCGGGCGCTGGTGCGCGGGCTCGTGCGGGTACTGCGGCGCGGCGCCAGCTCGTCGCTGTCGCGCTCAAACCGGGCGCGCGGGCTGGCTGCTGCGCGACTGGTGCGGGTCGAGGTCGTCCGCGAGTCGGCACTGGCACGTGCCGAGGTGTTGCGGCTCGCGCCAGCGCGTGCGGAAGCGGTGCGGGTGCTGGTTGCAGTCGCACTGCGGCTACGCGCCGGGCTTGCCGCTTCGGTGCTGGTGCGCGGTTTCTTGCCGGCGGAGCCCGTCGCATCGCGTTTTTTCGCGGCGGCTTTTTCTTCGGCAATGCGGCGCAGCTCGCTTTCACGCAACGTGCGCTTGCCGGACAGGCGGCGGTTGCGGCCGCTGAAATCAACGCCGGCCGACTCGGCGGCACGACGACGGCGCAGCAATTCCGCTGCACGCTCAACCCGATCCAGCGGCAAGTCATCGTCCTTGCTGCCGATCACTTTCGGTTTGCGGGCCGAGGCGCGCGGTGCGATTTCATCTTCATCGTCGAAATCGTCATCGAGCGCGGCTGCCGGGCCACGGCCGGTCATCGGTTCGCTGCGGCGAGTGTGCTGATATTCGCGCCGGCGTTCGGCGCGCGGCGCCTGCGGCTCAATACCAACGGCTTCACACAGGCGATCCAGTTCTTCAGCATTGAGTAGTCGATTCATCCCTTGCTTGAGCAAGGGGTCGAGCGCAACCGGGCCGTAGCGAACGCGGATCAGGCGCGAAACGACGAGATCCAGCGACTCGAACATTCGGCGCACTTCACGGGTCCGACCTTCCGACAGCGTGACGTGATACCAGCGGTTGCTGCCGCCACCACCACGCGATTCGATGCTGTTGAATTTGGCGAGACCATCTTCCAGCACCACGCCTTCAAGCAGCGCTTTGCGCTGGGCCGGCTTCAGTTCACCGAGAATGCGCACCGCGTATTCGCGCTCGACTTCGTGCGAGGGGTGCATCAGGCGGTTGGCCATTTCCCCGTCGTTGGTGAACAGCAGCAAACCGGAGGTATTCAAATCGAGCCGGCCGATGACCACCCAACGGCTGCCGCGCATCGGCGGCAGGCGATCAAACACAGTCGGCCGGCCTTCCGGATCCTTGCGCGTGGTCACTTCGCCTTCCGGCTTGTGATACATCAGCACCTTGCGGTTGACCAGTGCTTCCGGCACCAGCTTGAGCCGGCGGCCATCGAGTTTGACTTCGTCTTTCGGTTCGACGCGGGTGCCGAGCAGCGCCGGATAGCC
>DASUEK010000128.1:0-20496 GCA_036275115.1 Permianibacter sp.
ATCGCGGCATCAATGGCCGGATTGATGAAATACAAATCGTCATCGGCGTGCGCAACGACCGATAACACCCGGCTGCCAACGCAGGCCTCGGTCGGTGACGGTGTGGCGGCAATCGCCGCTTGCCAAACAGCGGGCGCACACCACAGCACCAGCAACGACACGATCAGCGAAGACAGCCGCAGCAAGAAAACGCTCAGCGATCGCTGGCCGATTATTTGTTCGCGCATGAACCGCCGCTCAGCGTGCCTGTACCGGCAGGCGCACGGTCAGCGTGTCGCCATCGGCAAAACGCAGGGTCAGCGGATGGCTGTCACCGGCTTTCAGCGGCGCGTTCAACCGCATCAACATCACGTGCAGGCCGCCCGGTTTCAGCACCAGTTCACCGCCGCTCGGCAAGGCCGCGCTGTCGACATGACGCATCTTGGCCATGCCATCCTGCTCGATCGATTCGTGGATCATGGTCATGCCGGCACAGCGGCAATCGGCATCGACCAGCGCGCGATCAGCACCGCTGTTTTTCAGGGTGAAATAGGCGGCGGCCGGACTGCCCGGCGGCGGCAGGCGTATGTACCCGTCATGCACGGTGATACCGGTGGCTTCGGCGGCAAGCACCGAATGGGAGATCGTCAGGGCAAGTACGCTGGCACAGACCCACTTACGCATCGGAGACACTCCACGGCAGCAAAGGGAACTCGGAATGGCCGCGGATTATAGGTCAGATCGTGCGGTCGCCGGCTGCGACGTTTTGCCGCAGCCGGCCGGAGGACCGCATCGGTGGAGACGGTTTCTGTCAGGACAGCGTGTTGCCGACCGTAACAGGGCCCGTGACCGGGCGCCGGCTCAGACGTGATAGTGCGGCTCGCGCTCGCTGCCGGCGACATCGTCGCGATCCAGCAGCAGCGCCGCCAGGAAGTAGGCGATCAGCACCGCCGGAAAGAAGAACACCAGTCCGAGCAGGGTGATGAGGCGCACCGCGAACCGCGACCAGCCGAAATGATCGGCAATGCCGGCGCAAACGCCGAACACTTTGCCGCCGTGACTGGCGCGGAACGGGCCACGGCCCTCACGCCGGAATGTGCTTTCGACATTGCGGCGACCACAGTAGGGACATTCACTCATTGCAGACTCCTTCATCATCGCCCAGTCATCAAACGTTGTGGCCGGCGCCGTTCAGCACACCAAACCTTGTCGCCACCATCAGAAACCGTGTTTGCGCCAGTACGCATCCCAACCGGACACCAGCGCCGCACAGGCGCTGTACACCATCACCGGCCCGAACATCAGCAGCCAGAGCTGGTTTGTGATCATGGTGCGCGCTCCGGTTTGTCTGTCGATGCCGCAGTGGTAACAAAATCTGCATCGGCGTCGGTTGCCGAATCGGCACTCGCGTTCGCCGTGGCATCAGCCGACGCCGTTGGCGCAGGCGAGACCGGCACCAAGTCGGTACGGCGGTTTGCAGGCAGATCGTCAAACAGCGGCTCGGGCGCGACCGGCGGCACGGGCGGCCATTGCCGCAACAACTGCTGCTCGTGGCGCAAAAAGCGTTGCTCGCGCTGGTTCAATTCGGCCAGCGATTCAGCGATGTCCAGCAAGGGTCGGCGCGGCTGGGCGGCGCGCTCGCTGGCGGCGAGAAAACGGTTTTCCATCGCGGTCAGTTTGTCAGTCAGCGTCTGGGTCAGCTCGCGCTGGCGGGTCAGCACCAGCTGGATCGCTTCCACTTCGCTGGCGTGCTGCTGCACTTCACGCTGGGCGCGCTCTGCCAATTCGGCACGGTCCAGCGCCGCCGCCTGATCGCGTCGCGCCTGCCAACGTGCCAGCGCCAGTCGGGCGTTTTCCAGTTCCGCATCCAGCAAGCGCTCGCGCGCTTTCTCGCGCCGATGCAGTGCCTGCACCTGATTCAACTCACGGCGCATGGCCAGCAACGGACCCGCCGCCTGCGGAAACAGCGACCGCATTTCCTGCTTGAGCCATTCCAACGCCATGAATCTGCTCCCGTGCCATGTCCAACCCGGCGCACTGGCGAGAATCGCCACGCGGCGCCGACATAACCCGGTTATCGCAACCGCCATGCCAGCGGCGAAAACGCGCTAAGGTATTGATTGCATTGAAGTGTAGGGAGGCACTGTCGGAGAAGGGATCGGCAGCAGCGCTACCGATTGGCGAAATTCGCCAATCGGTAGCGACATGTGGCAAGGCATTGGAAGACCGGAAAGCGACTGGTGCAGGCCGGCGAGCTGGCCGCGTCCGACGTGGTGGCATCAAGCGGGGCGCAACGGTGTACCGGTCACGGCTGTGCGGGTTCAGTCTGTGCAGGCGGAGCCTGCGCTGGTTAAGCCTGTGTTGATTCGGTCGGTGCCGGTTCGGCCTGCGCGTTTTCCACCGCGGCCAACGCGGCGAACAACACCTCGACACCGGCACCGCGCTTGTGCGCCTGCTCGGACAGCACACGCCGGAACAAGCGACCGCCTTTCTGGCCATGGTACAGGCCGAGAATATGGCGACTCAGGTGCTGCAAACCGCTGCCGTGCGCAAGTTGGTAACGCGCGTAGTCAGCAAATTGGCGCAGTACGTCTGCGCGCGTGTTGGCGGAGCTGTGATCGCCAAACAGATGACCATCGACCTCGGCCAGAAACCACGGATTGTGATACGCCTCGCGGCCGATCATCACGCCATCGACATGCTGCAAATGCTGATCAATGGCCGACCACTGGGTGATGCCGCCGTTGATGATGATTTCGAGCTGCGGAAAGGTTTGCTTGAGCCGGTACACCGTCTCGTATTGCAGTGGCGGGATCTCGCGGTTTTCTTTCGGGCTGAGGCCACTCAGCCAGGCTTTGCGCGCATGCACGGTGAAACTGCTGCAACCGGCGGCGGCAACGGTTTCGACAAAGCGCAGCAACTCTTCCCATGAGTCTTTGTCGTCGATACCGATGCGGTGCTTGACCGTGACCGGCACGCGGACCGCGCTGTTCATCGCCGCGACGCAGTCGGCAACGAGTTGCGGTTCCGCCATCAAACAGGCACCGAAGCGGCCTTCCTGTACCCGGTCGGAGGGGCAACCAACATTCAGATTGATTTCGTCGTAACCGTAATCGACGGCGATGCGCGCACACTGCGCCAGCTGCTTCGGATCGGAACCGCCAAGCTGCAACGCGACCGGATGTTCGAACTTGTCGAATTTCAGCTGGGCATCACGACTGCCGTGCAAAATCGCGCCACAGGTGACCATCTCGGTATACAGCAGCGCGTGTTTGCTGATCAGCCGCAGAAAATAGCGGCAGTGCCGATCAGTCCAATCCATCATCGGCGCAACACTGAAACGGCGGGAAAGCGGGGCAGTCACGGGACATCCACTCCGGAGCCGGCAGCGGCCGGCAAACAGGGCGCGTATGGTAACGCCTCTGTCCGGCCATTGCAGGCGGTAACAAAGCGTGATTTTACGGAAATCTTAGCAACGGACGGGATGGCCACTCGCTAACCTGCGCGGCACTGGAGCTGCGCGCCGCCCCCGAGCCGGCACGCAGGTGCCGCTCAACGCCGGGCACGAAGCCCGGCCGGGATCGGTCCCAGTTTGCTCGCCAAAGGAAAGGAATCATGATGCCCTTCGTATTCAGCAAACTTTTGTCGCCCACCATTATGCCTGTCGCTGTGCTGTTGACGGGCAGCCTGTTGTTGCCGGTCACGGCCCATGCTGACAACGACGCCGACATCGCGCGCGGTCGTTACCTTGTCACCATCACTGGCTGCAATGACTGCCACACACCGAACTACCCGCAAACGGCTGGCAAGGTTCCGGAAGCGCAATGGCTGACCGGATCGTCACTTGGCTGGAAAGGCCCGTGGGGCGTCAGCTACGCCGCCAACCTGCGTCTGTCGGTGCAACAACACAGCGAAGACGCCTGGATTGCCCGCGCCGCGTCGCCGATGTTGCCGCCGATGCCGTGGTTCAACCTGCGTGACATGGACGAGCGCGACAAGCGCGCGCTGTATCGCTACATCAAGAGCCTCGGTCCGGCCGGTGAACCGGCGCCACTTGCGCTCGCCCCCGGCGTCGACGCGAAAACGCCGGTTGTGAGTTTCTGATCCGCTGTGCTGAGGCGCGGTCGGCAAACCCACTCGTTTTCACATCTGGCAGTGAAGCCAAGCTGTCAGTCGTGAGCGTCTGAACCACTGTGCTATGGTTGCGGGACCAACCGGTGCCCGCAACCCTCGCCATGCACAAACTCTACACCGCCGACAATCCGTTCGAAGCGCATCTGCTGCGCGGTTTTCTCGAAGCGCACGGCATCAGTGTGCAGGTGCAAGGCGACCTGCTGTTTTCGATGCGCGGTGAACTGCCGATGGGTTTCGATACGCTGCCGAGCGTCTGGGTATTGCAGGCCAGCGACACCGCCCGGGCCGAACTGCTGCTGGAAGAATGGCGGGCGCAGCCGCACAGCATCGAACCGAACTGGCGCTGCCAGCGCTGTGGCGAAGAGAGTGAAGCCACCTTCGATGCCTGCTGGTCGTGTGGTACCGTGCGGGCCTGAGCCAGAACCGGGCGCGTCTGAGTGCGAACCAGGCGCGCCTCGATCCCATCACCCCCATTCCACGCCTTACCGTTATGCGGTGACTAGCCGTTCACCGTGCGGACAAATGCCGCCACCTGCGCCGCCAATCGTTCGCGCTGACGGCCGACCAACACGCCGATATGACCCGCCGGCAAGCGTTCGATTTGCACCGGTTGAGCGGTCAATGCCGACAAGGCCAGCGATGCGGCGGGCGGCACGATGTGGTCCTGCTCGGCAATCAGCAATTGCAGCGGCGGCATTGCACCGGGCCCGGTGCGACACCACTCATTGCGCTGATAAAACCGCTGCAGATAGTCCGCCAGACCGGCGCCACTGAGCAGCGGTCCGCTGAGCAGCCAGTGTTCCAGACGCAGGAAATTCGCCAGTGCGCTTGGTGACGTCTCTTGCAGCAGCAGTGACAGATATTTGCCGGTGCGCAGGCTGTACGGTTTCAAATTGAGAAACGCAAGATTGATCGCCGCTGGCGAATGCGTCTGCAGGTTGGCGAGACTGGCAGCCGGCACGTTCTGTGCCCATGCCGACAGGCGGTCATCTGCGGTGTGAAAATCAATCGGTGTTACTGCCAATGACAGCGACGCGATGAGGCTTTCGTCCTGCATTGCCTGATTGCGGGCAAGACTCAACGCCAGCGTGCCGCCCTGACAAATACCGAGTACCGACACCCGCTTGCGCTGACTTGCGTTGCACACCTGTTGCAGCGCCGGTTTCAGCAACGCCTCGACATAGGCATCGAGTGACAAGCCGAGCGCGCCACTGTCAGCCCAATCGAGCAACCACACCGCCAGACCTTGCGCCTGCAAGCAGGCGATCAGCGATTGCTGTGGACTCAAATCGAGCACATCGGGTCGGTTGACCCAGGCATAGATCAGCACGATCGGTGTCGCATCAGCCGCCGCCGGATAGCGATACAAGCGGGCACCGTGCTGTTGCCAGTGCAACCCGCGTTGCCCGGGCTGCGGCGCGGCTGGTTGTTGCAGCGCTTGCGCGGACAAGGTGCCGGCGCGCTGCGCCATTGCCTGCAGCTCGCGTTGCCAACTCAATGGCAACGGCGACGGCGCCACGCGCAGCAAAACGCCCGCGCTTGCGCGCAGCATCAGGTCGAATCCGGACCAGGCGGCGGCGCTCAGCAGCTGCGCGGTTTGCGGTGTCGACAGCGCCTGCCAACAGCGCTCGTGTTCGCGCTGCCAGATGCCGAGTGCGGTTGCCAGCGAGGGCAGTTCACTCGCAATGCCGACGTCGCTCGCTTGCCGATTCGCTTGTGCGGATTGAGCCCTTGCTGCGGTTTGCGACTGCGACTCGGCGAGCACTGCCGCACGCCAACACGTCCAGACTTGTTGCAGCAAGGTTTGCCATGGATGACCAGCGAATGCCGCCAGGATGTCGGTCGTGACGGCCGGCGACTGCAGACTCGCTGCCCACAGCGGCGCCACCGCCAGCAGCTGGCGCAGGCTTTGTTGCAGACGCCACGCGCAGAGTGCCGCGCTCGCTTCAGGTGTCAACGCCGGTCCACTTTGGCCGAGCACCCACGCGTCATCGTCCGGCTGGCAGCCGAGCATCGCAAGCACGGCAGTGACCGGAGACAGTGGCGAAAGAGGAGTGACAGGAAGAAATGACATGCCCGGCCAGTATAGCCGGGCATGTCGGCAAAACGCGCGCTTACAGCACGACGAAATCGTCGAGCAGAATCACGCCAAGCGGACCGCCGCCGCCAACTTCATCGCGGGCGATCGCGGTGTAGATGCCGCCCGCTTCGACGCTGATTTCGAGCGGACCGATAGCCGCCGTTTTACTGCCGGTCGGTGTGATCACCACGTCGTAATCCCCGGCCGGCAAGGACACGTAACCGGTTTCGGCCTTGAACGGCACGTTGCTGAAGTTCGGCGTGACCGTGTTCAGATCGGTGCCTGGAGCGACGACGTAAATATCGACCGCACCCGCCGCCGGGCTGCCGTGCACCAGGCGTACCCGCGCTTCGGTGGCGATGCGACGCGGATTGTCGGTCAGCACCAACGGTTCGATGCTGGCGAGTTCACCGACCGCGAGCACGCTGCTGACACTGCCGGCGGCCAGATCGAGATCAGCATCGATCGCGACGATGTCGTTGTCGGCATCGGCGGCGACTTTGACGTTGTAGCTGTCGGCCGGCACCCGGACATAACCGGTGAAATCCGGATAGGCGAGCGCATTGACCAGCGGCTCGGCGAAGTTGTCGTTGACCACGACATCCACTGCCGGCGCATCCGGCGAGGCGTGCACCACGCGCAGCGCGGCGGGCGTGTTGACGTCACGGATGACGCTGCTCGGATTGCTGCCATCGCTGACCAGCAGATTGATCGGCGAATAGTCGCTGCCGTATTCGCTGTTCAGAATGTTCTCGCTCGCCACCAGCAGCAGATCGCCACCCGCGAGCGGCACCGTGCCGCTGTCGAACACGACCGTGTCCTTGTCACCGGCCAGCGTCACCCGAATGCGGTAATCGGCGTTGGCCACGGTGACCGGACCGAGGGTCTGGCGGAACGCGAAGCTGCCAAGCGCGGTGGCGTCGGCGAGCGCGGCATCCGGCGCGGTGACGTAAACATCGACCTGCGGCGCGGCCGGCGCGCCATGGAACACGGTGACCCGGGTCTGGCCGCTGGCAACGGCGGTATCGTCGGTTTCGATCAGCTCCAGACCGATGTCGGCGACGTAATCGACCGCGACGGCGGTGTAGATCTTGTCAGCGGCCAAGGTCAGCGTGGCCGGCCCGATCACGGTCGGGGTACTGCCCGGCAGGATGCCGTTAACCGCGACCTGCAAGTCGCCGGTGCCGACTTCGACCAGCGGCGAAATGGCTTCGTAATCGAAGTTGCTCAGCAAGGTGGTGCTGCCACTGACCACGATGTTGACGGGCGGCGCGTCCGGCGAGGCGTGCACCACCCGGACCTTGGCGGTTGCCGGGGCAGTGACCGGCGGCGGATCATCATCATCGTCGTCATCGAAGGCGCTGCACCCGGCCAGCGCGAACGCCAGCAGTGGAACGGCCAGCCAGCCAAACCGCGGCTTGGCCACCGGCGATGGATTCTTTAATTTAGACATGACTGCGTTACCCCCTGTAATCCTTGACGTTTTCCCGCACACAACAGCCGGCGGTCGGGGCGTGGATACGGAGGGGAGTCGGCAAAACGATCACTGGCCGGGAGGGGGCTGTGCGAAAAAGCCGACCAGCGGCACAGAACTGTCCGCAGGTATCGGCAGCGGTGATCCAGCACGGGTGGCCTGACGTAAAACACGTCAAGGTCAACCAATTCGGAACCTGCCGATGGCAAGCAACAACAATCGCGAGTCCCGCCCGGGCTACAATGGGGCCTCCTCCCCCGCCGCCCGGTTTGCGCCACGCATGGTCGTCAACAACGTAGACAAGGGTAAGGCCGACACCTTTGCCGCTTGCCTCGAGCGCGTCGCCCGCGACCGCTGCACCGATTCGTTTGCCACGCTGTTCAATTACTTTGGTCCGCGTATCAAGGCCTATTTCGTTCGCCTGGGCGCCGATGCCGCATCGGCCGAAGAACTGACCCAGGACACCATGCTGTTGGTCTGGCGCCGCGCCGAGACCTACCAAAGCAGCAAGGCGGGTGTCAGCACCTGGATGTTCACCATCGCCCGCAACCGTTACATCGATGCCAAGTGCCGCCGCATTGGTCCGACCGAGTTGCTGCCGGTTGATGATTTGTGGCCGGTGCTGGAAGACGATGCGATGCCGACCGACGAGCAGGCCGATCTAATCCTGCGCGGCGGCGAACTGCGTTTGTCGATGGCGCAGTTGCCACCGGCACAGGCCGAAGTGATCGAAAAAGCGTATTTCGAAGACAAATCCCACCAGGAAATTGCCACCGAACTCGGTGTGCCGGTGGGTACCGTGAAGTCACGCATCCGGCTCGCCCTGCAGCGGCTGCATGCCAGTTTTGCTCAAGGGTAAGAAGTTATGGCTGTCACCCATCATCCGCATGCCGATTGGTTGCTGGCTTACGCCAGCGGTCACATGCCGAGTGCCCAAGCGCTCGCCACCGCCGCCCATGTCGCGACCTGCGCCGTATGTCGGCAGCAGCTCAGTTCGCTGAACGCACTCGGCGGCGGTTTGCTTGAACAATTGCCGCCGACCACGCTGGCGAGCGATAGCTGGCAAAAAATGTTGCGCCGGCTGGAGCAGGACAAGCGCGAGCCGGAACAGGCTGCGCCAGCACCGGTCAGTGTCAGCCGCACGGCCCACAGCCGCGGCTTGCCACCACCACTGCAGAAACTGTTGCCGGATGGTCTGCCGCGCAAATGGACGCGGCTCAGTACCAGCTTGAAACAGGCCACGCTGAAAGAGTTGCCGGACGGCACCTTGATCGCGCTGCATCACATTCGCGCCGGCGGCAAAGTGCCGCAACACACCCACGAAGGCACCGAGATCACGCTGGTGCTGAATGGTTCGTTTTCGGATCAGCGCGGGCTGTACCAGGACGGTGATTTTCTGGTCGTCGACGAAACCGTCGACCACACCCCGACCGCGGTGCAGAACGAAGATTGTCTGTGCCTCACCGTGCAATCGGCACCGCTGCGGCTGACCGGCCCGATCGGCCGCTGGTTCAATCCGCTGATTCGCGCGTTGAGCTGACCAATCACCAAATAAAAAACGGCGCCAAGGCGCCGTTTTTTATTTCAAGCAAGACACGGTCTCACACCCGGAAATGGCCCACCTCGGTCTGCAAGGCGGTGGAATAGCCTGACAATTGTTTGCCGGTTTCGGCGCTGGCCTTGGCGGTGTCGGCACTGCGGCTGGCGGTGCCGCGTATCGTCTCGACGTTGCGGGCAATTTCGTCGGTCACCGCGGTCTGCTCTTCCGCGGCCGTTGCAATTTGCGTGTTCATGTCGGTCAGCTTCAGTACCGATTCGGTGATTTGCCGCAGCGACTGTTCCGCTGCTTGCGCGCGGCTGACGGTGGTATCGGCCTTGGCTTTGCCGCGCTCCATGATGTTGACCGCATTGCGGGCGCCACTCTGCAGACTCTGGATCATCGACTGGATTTCGTGGGTGCTTTGCTGGGTGCGCGCAGCGAGCGTACGCACTTCATCGGCCACCACGGCAAAACCGCGGCCTTGCTCGCCGGCGCGCGCCGCTTCAATCGCCGCATTGAGCGCCAGCAGATTGGTTTGCTCGGCAATACTTTGAATGACATCGAGCACCTTGCCGATGTTGGCGGTTTCCAGTTCGAGTTGATGAATGGTGTCGGCAGCGCCGCTGACATCGCCAACCAAATCCTCGATCGCCTGCACGCTCTGGCGCACGACGGCGCGGCCTTCTTTGGCGTCGGCATCGGCGCTTTGCGCGGCAGCGGCGGCAGCCGAGGTGGTGTGTGCGATCGACTGCACGGTACTCGACATTTCGTGCACGGCAGTCGCGACCTGCTCGGTTGCCTGATGCTGTTCCGCGGTCAGTTCACCGGCCTGCCGGGTGATTCCGGCCAGCTGGGTCGCGGCCTGACCGACCTGATTGGCGTGCCCGATCACGCGTTGCAAGGTCTGCTGCAGTTTGGCGACGAACTGATTGAACGCATTGGCGACCTGACCGAGCTCGTCGCGACTTTGCACGTCGAGCCGCTGGGTCAGATCGCCATCACCATGGGAAATGTCTTCAATACGGCTGAGCAAATTCGCCAGCGGCCGCACCACCATCGGCGGAAACAGCACCGCCAGCAACAGGCAGATACCGAGCCCGATGATCAGCACAATGCTTTGCAGCGCCGCGCTGCTGTCGCGCGTTGCCAGTACCGCTTCATCGGCGGCTTTGGCCTCGTCCATGATCAGGCCACCCATTCGATCGATGGCATCGCGCGCTTGCTGAAATTCGGTTTCCGCCTGACTGATGGCGCTGCTGTCGCCGCTGCCCGCGATCAAACCTTCAGCGAGCTGTTTCCAGCGGGCAAACGCCTGCTCGAAATTGCGCAGCTCGGTTTGGATCTCGCCCTGGTCCGGATGCAGCGCCGCGGCTTTCTGGACCCGTTCGCGCGCCTGTGAGGCATTTTCGCTGAAGCTGTTGCGATGCTTGTCGGCATCACCGAGACCTGCCAGCACAGCCCGTTCGGCAACCAGCGCCTGATACAGATCGCGATCGGCTTCCAGCACCAGGTTGACGCTTGGCAACAAACGGCCAGACACATCGTTGGCGAGCGCGCCCATCTGCGCACTGGCGCGCATGCCAAGCCAGGCCATGATGATCAGCATCAATGCCAGCAATACGATGGGCGCAAGCAGCTTGCGCCGAAAGGGCCAGTCGCGAAATCCGAGCATGGCAACGTCCTCCTTGGCAGGAACCGTCCGGCAAGTATAGGTACGTTTGTGTAATTCCGGATCCGAGCCGGGCCGAATCGGTGCAGACGCGCGGTACGCCGCGCAATGGCGCCAAAAGCGGCAAGTTTTTGCCGCTTTGCAACAGAGAACGATTCCGCTGTGAAAGAAAGCGAATCCGGCGCGCGCTCGCCGTGGCTCAGTAGCCCTTCACCGAATAGTCGACGGTAAATTCCAGATGATCGATGCGACGCACTTCGGTCTCGATGCGGCCGTCTTTGTGCAGGCGCAGCAAACGGTAGCCGGGACTTTCGGTGTCAGCCTGGAAATCTTCCGAATGCGGTTTGAACTGCACGCAGGTGGACGGCGTTGCCAGCAAGCGGATGCCGTCCTGTTCGCGATCAAACGCCTGATGGATGTGGCCCCAGAGGATGGCCGATTTCGCTTGGTGTGCCTGCAGCATGGCGAGCAGCGGTTCCGGATTGTTGAGGCCAATGGTATCGAGCCAGAAACAATCGACCGGGACCGGATGGTGGTGCAGGACCACCAGCGCATGATGATGCGGGTAGTCCTTCAGCGCCTGTTCGACCAGCGCCAGCTGATCATCCTTTAACTTGCCGTAAACCCGGCGCGGCACCATCGAATCGAGCAGAATCAGCTGCCAATTGCCGACCAGAATGCGCTTGGCCGCCGACCAGTTGCCGCCGACCAGCTCGGTTGCCATCAGTGCCGGTTCGTCGTGGTTGCCGGGGATCCAGAAGGCGGGCATGGCGAAGCGGTTCACACCGTCGCGCAGACGCTGGTACGACTCGGGGGTGCCGTCCTGCGACAGATCACCGGTCGCCAGCAGCAGATCCTGCGCAGGCAGCGTGGCGATGTCGTCGAGTACCGCATTGAGGCTGAACGCCGTCTGCAAGCCGAGCAGCTTGCCGCCATCATCCTTGAACAGGTGGCAGTCGGTGATTTGGACGAACTCGACCACGTCCGGCTGGCGCGGCGTGACGGTTTGAACGGGGACAGATCCTTGTCGCATTCAGAGAGCTCCGGTGCGCGCCGCCGCGGGCCGCACAACCAATGACCGGATGCAATGCACAGGGACGCGCCGGCGCTGGCAGGAAGCCAGCCAGTCGGTCAGAAAATCGGTGACCCGCTGTTTTTCGTCGCGTTGAGCCATCTGTGCATTCGGGTAGGGATAGACGCCCTGCATCACCCGTCGGTCGTGCCACTGTAGCACTTCCGCCAAGCGCGCATCATGGTACAAACGCACATTCATACGCCGTACCCCGGACAACCAGTGTGACGCATTGCCCAATGCATTCGGATCCAGTTCCTGAACCCGCAGCGTGGTGGTGTAACGGTCTTCTTCCAACGTGATGAGTTCGAGCGCGCGCTTGCCGCCGGGCCGGCCGACCACGTCGCCGACCGCCAGCATGGCAGTCAGCGTCTGGTAATTGCGTTCGCAGCCAGCCAGTAACCGGTCGAGATCCGGTACATAACGGCGCTGCGGTTGTTGGGCTCGATACATCACGGCAGTCATGTTGGCAACCTTAGCGCGAAACCCGGGGCTTTGCGAATAGGCAGCAATGAAGGCTGCGATTACCAGTCAACGCCACGATTACCAGTTGACACCATGGATACGCAGCCACTGCAACGCCAGCACGGTCATGGCGTTTTCGATGTGGCCGGCATCCAGCCAGTCAAACGCGGTCTGGCGCGGCACCACGTGGATGCGGATGTCCTCGTGCTCTTCCGGCAGGCCGCCGTGCGTGGCCAGCGCCGAGGCATCAACCTTGGCGGCGTAAACGTGAAAGCTCTCATTGCAGCAGCCGGGGGTCGTGAAGAAGCGGCCGATGAAATGCAGCGCCGACACCGTACAACCGGCCTCTTCCATGGCTTCGCGGCGGGCAATCTCTTCCGGCGGCAAATCCTTGTCCAACATGCCGGCAACCATCTCCAGTTGCCACGGCGTCCGTTCGCTGGCCAAGGCGCCGATCCGGAACTGCTCGACAAACACCACAGCATCAAGCGCCGGGTCATACAGCAGCACCGACACCGCACCGCGGGTCATGAACACTTCGCGGGTCACCGGCTCACTGACTCCGCCGGCAAAGCGCTTGTGGGTGAACACAAATTTCTCGGCCCGGAAATAGCCTTGATAGAGCGGCTCACGCTTGAGCACCGTGTAATCATTGCTGCCGAACTGCGGCTTCATTGCCAGCTCCTCGCAGAAAATGTCCGAACCGGATGCCCGATATGCAGACGAGAAAAAGGCAGGCTTGCACCTGCCTTTGACAAAAGCGAAACCGGATTAGGCCTTGTTGAACACATCGGCACCCGATTCGCGGAACTCGCGCGCCTTCTGCTGCATGGCGGCTTCAACATCGTTGTCGATGGTCTGGGTGTGGATCGTTTCCAGTCCTTTTTCGGCAGCGTAGTCGCGTACGTCCTGGGTGATTTTCATCGAACAGAACTGCGGCCCGCACATCGAGCAAAAATGGGCCGCCTTGTGGGCGTCTTTCGGCAGCGTCTCGTCGTGGAATTCGCGCGCGGTGTCCGGATCAAGTGCCAGATTGAACTGATCTTCCCAGCGGAATTCAAAGCGCGCTTTCGACAGCGCGTTGTCCCGCACCTGCGCGCCCGGATGGCCCTTGGCCAAGTCGGCGGCGTGAGCCGCGATCTTGTAGGCGATCACGCCATCTTTGACATCTTTCTTGTTGGGCAGACCGAGATGCTCTTTCGGCGTCACATAGCAGAGCATGGCGGTGCCGAACCAGCCGATCATGGCGGCGCCGATCGCACTGGTGATGTGGTCGTAACCGGGCGCGATATCGGTGGTCAATGGCCCCAGCGTGTAGAACGGTGCTTCGTGGCACAGCTGCAACTGCTTGTCCATGTTCTCTTTGATGAGGTGCATCGGCACGTGGCCGGGGCCTTCAATCATCGTTTGGACATCGTGCTTCCAGGCGATTTGGGTCAGCTCGCCCAGCGTTTTCAGTTCACCGAATTGCGCTTCGTCGTTGGCATCGTAAATCGATCCCGGCCGCAGGCCATCGCCCAGCGAGAAGCTGACGTCGTAGGCCTTCATGATTTCGCAAATCTCTTCGAAGTGCGTGTACAGGAAGTTTTCTTTGTGGTGCGCCAAACACCACTTGGCCATGATCGAACCGCCGCGCGAGACGATGCCGGTCATCCGCTTGGCGGTTAACGGCACGTAGCGCAGCAGCACACCGGCGTGAATGGTGAAGTAATCGACGCCCTGCTCGGCTTGCTCAATCAGCGTGTCGCGGAAAATATCCCAGGTCAGCTCTTCGGCTTTGCCGCCCACTTTTTCCAGCGCCTGATAAATCGGCACGGTGCCGACCGGCACCGGCGAATTGCGGATGATCCATTCGCGGGTTTCATGGATGTTTTTGCCGGTGCTGAGATCCATCATGGTATCGGCGCCCCAGCGGATGCCCCAGACCAGTTTTTCCACTTCTTCTTCAATGCTGGAGCCAAGTGCCGAGTTGCCGATGTTGCCATTGATCTTCACCAGGAAATTGCGGCCGATGATCATCGGCTCCAGTTCCGGGTGGTTGATGTTGGCCGGAATAATGGCGCGGCCGCGCGCCACTTCATCGCGAACGAATTCCGGCGTGATCAGCTTCGGAATCGCGGCGCCGAACGACTGGCCCGGGTGTTGTTTCAGCAACATGGCTTCACGCACCGCCTCGATGCGCGAGTTCTCGCGAATGGCGATGTATTCCATTTCCGGCGTGATGATGCCTTGGCGGGCGTAATGCATCTGGCTGACGTTGGCACCGGCCTTGGCCCGGCGCGGCGTATGCAGGAACTCAAAGCGCATGTGCTTGAGCGCGGCGTCGTTGTTGCGCTCACGACCGTAGCGCGAACTGAAATCGCTGAGCAGCTCGGTGTCGTTGCGCTCGTTGATCCAGCCTTCGCGCAGGCGTGGCAGACCACGGCGGATATCAATGCGGGCATTCGGGTCGGTGTACGGTCCCGAGCTGTCATACACGGTAATTGCCGCGTTGGCTTCCGGGCCACGCTCGGTCGGGGTGTCGGTGACACTGATTTCGCGCATCGGCACCTGCAGGTCCGGCCGGCTGCCGGTCACGTAGATCTTGCGCGAGCGCGGAAACGGGCGGGTGCAATCCTCGGAGACGGTGGCAGTCTGGGCGAGAAATTGGTCCGGCATGGCATTCATCAGCAACAACCTCGGGAAGGGCGACAGGCGAACGACCGAAAAATCGGGTCGGCGAGTGGTGTTATGCAGCAGGTGGCCATCATACCGACCGGGTGCCAACCCCGGCAAACCGCAGGGCTTTTTGCCCCGGTTTTCTGCCGCAACTCGGGCCAGTCCCGGCCTCAATTGACGGGGCGCAAAGCGACGGCAATCCGCGTGCTGATGACAGGCAAAAGCGTGGCAAACGGCTGCGAAATGCCCACAATCTGTTACACTTGCCGCCTTGTTTGTCGCCCCCCCGACTCCTAACCTGCCGGCCATTGTGCAGGCGTGCCGGGGTGGGTGCGGAACCTTCGGTTGTTGTCCGGCAGCACGGTCGGCAATGACCCCAACCACCAGCCCGAACGCCATGAACATTGAAAAAGCCCGCTTCAATATGGTCGAGCAACAAGTCCGCCCGTGGGACGTCCTGGACGGCCGTGTGCTGGACCTGATGGCCAGCCTACCGCGCGAACAGTTTGTCCCGAGCGAGTACCAGTCGCTGGCCTTTGCCGATGTCCGGGTTCCGCTCGGGCACGGTCAGGAAATGATGCCGCCGCGGGAAGAAGGCCGCTTGTTGCAGGCCCTGAACGTCCAGCCGGGTGACACCGCGCTGGAAGTCGGCACCGGCAGCGGCTACGTCACCGCACTGCTGGCGAGCTCGGCCCGTCAGGTGTACAGCGTCGACATCGTGCCGGAGTTCATCACCAGCGCCCAGGCCAAGCTGAGCAGTCTGAACCTCGGCGCCAAGGTGACGCTGGAAGTCGGCGATGCGTCGGCCGGCTGGGACCATTACGGTCCGTACGATGTGATTGCGATTACCGGCTCGCTGGTCAAGGTTCCGGACAGCTTCAAACGCAGCCTGAAAATTGGCGGCCGGCTGTTCTGCATCGAAGGTGACCTGCCGGCCATGACGGCCAAGCTCATCACCCGCACCGGTGACCAGAGCTGGACCGAGGAAAGTCTGTTTGAAACCGTGGTGGCGCGGCTGATCAACGCCCCGCAAAGCCCGCAGTTCCAGTTCTGATTCCATGGCGTCCGCCGGGCGCCGGGGTCTTGAACAGCACCGGCGCCGCCTTCATAACAGCCTTTTCTGCCTGGAAGCGTGACAGCGGAAACGATCTGTCACGCTTCGACAAACGATTTGTCGGTCCTTTGCGTCGATACTGTCGGTATCGGTAACGGGCCGAGAACCTGCCGGCCATTCGGCAGGCGCCGTTAATGCCAGATTGAAGACTGAACCAAGAAGGAAAACCTGATGTTCAAGCGCACGCTCAAGCACGCCCTGACGCCCCTTGCCGCCACCCTCACCCTGCTCATCAGTGCGCCCAGCCAGGCCGAAAACCTGCTCGATGTCTACCGCGCCGCGCTGCAGAACGATCCGACCTTCCTCGCCTCCGAAGCGCGGGCGAATGCGGCGAAAGAAGGAATAGCGATTGCCCGTTCTTCTTTGTTGCCGCAGATCAGCGCCACCGCATCCCGTTCCAATACCGACGGTGACCAAAGTCGCACATTCATTGGCGAAGAGACGCTACAACCTATTACGCAAAGCGGTTCCAGCGAAACCGATGTCGACCGCGTCAATCTGCGTCTCGATCAGCAGATTTACCATCACGACACCTGGATTGGACTTTCGCAAGCCAAGAAACGCGCGGAGCAAGCAGAAATTGGCTACAAGGGTGAGCTGCAGAACTTGGTGGTGCGTTCTGCACAGACTTACTTTGACGTTCTTTCCGCACAAGACGGCGTGCAGTTAGCACAATCGGAATTGGAGTCGATTGGCAAGCAATTGGAGCAAACCAAGCAACGCTTCAATGTTGGCTTGATCGCCATTACCGATGTGCATGAGGCGCAAGCACGTTACGATCAGGCGCAAGCCAATATGATCTCGGCGCAGAACACGCTGGACAACGCCAATGAATCCTTGCGCCAGATCACCGGCGCGTATTACGACAGCATCAGCCGCTTGAAAACCGATTTGCCACTGAGCTCACCGGAACCGGCCAGTGCTGACGACTGGGTCAAAGTCGCACAGGAAAACAATCTGAGCCTCATTGCTCAACGTATCGGCGTGGAAGTGGCCCGCGAGGAAGTCAAACGTCAGCGTGCAGGCCATTACCCAACTTTGGATTTGTCCGCGAGCTATACCGATACCAGCGAAGAGTCGACCTCGACACAGGATGGTGTACCGGGCTCGTTTCCTGGCTCACAAGACTCAGACGGAACCACCGTTGGCATCACCTTGTCAGTGCCGATTTTCTCCGGCTTCCGCACCAGCGCGTCGACTGACCAGGCATCGGCGAACTATGTGGTCGCGGCGCAGGACATGGAAAAGCAGCATCGCCAGACCGTGCGAGATGCCCGTAGCGCGTTTCTTGGCTTGCAAGCCGCGATCAGCTCGGTGAAAGCGCTCACCCAAGCGGAAATTTCGGCACAGAGCGCGCTCGAAGCCACGCAAGCGGGATTTGAAGTGGGTACCCGCACCATTGTCGACGTGTTGCAGGCGACGTCGAACCTGTATCAGGCCAAACGCAACCTGTGGCGGGCGCGTTACGATTACGCGCTGAACGTGCTCCGCTTGAAAGCGGCAGCCGGTACACTGGTCGAAGACGACCTGGTCAAGGTCAACAGCTGGCTGGAATAAGCCTTCAGGAAAAAGAAAAAGCGCGCTTCGGCGCGCTTTTTCTTTTTCCGGGACTTCGCCGTCAGCGGCTGTAATCGCACCACCCACAAGCCAATGCCTCGCGCGCTGCGCGCAGGTACAAGCACAAGCGGCCAAACCGGAATCACGCCGGCCACATCAACACCATGACAAGTTTCGGACAAATACATTTCGCCGCATACAGTTCGATACAAAAGCCAATCACAACGCTACAAAGCAGCGATTTCTTTCTTTTTTGTCACAGCATCGTCACGTAGCGATTGCTTCCTTATGAGTGGCGGTGATATCAAACGGCGTCGCCGCAAGTGGGTAGTCTGCGGCGAACCAGGAGGCGTTGTCGGCAAACAGGTATCAACCAGATGCCGAACGACAACGAGAGACAGAACAAACACCCACAGAGGTTCACCCATGAAGCACCGCTCCCTGATCAGCCTTGCGCTGACCGGCGGTCTGCTGGCCGCTGGCAGCGTCCACGCCGCAGATGATCTTTTTGTTACCCAACAAGCCAGTGCCAAAACCGCCAGCGCGCGCGATCTGGTGCAACTTAACCGACTAAAAGCCGACCGCAAAGTCGAGGCGCTGAATGAAGGTTTGCGCGCCCGCGCAGCGTTGAAGAACAGCCAGGAACTGCACCTGAACCTGATGAACGGCGTCGCCGCCAATGCCAAGCTCAAAAAAACCTATCGCACCGCCGACGGTGGTGATGTCTGGATCGGCGATGTCCAGAATCTCAACAAGCGTGCCGGCCGCAGCGGTGACGAAGCGATTCTGGTGCAGCGCAACGGCCTCGTGACCGGCAACGTCCGCTTGAATGGCAAGCTGTACAGCATTCGCCCGCTGAGCAATGGCGATCACGTCGTTGCCAAAATCGACGAAAGCCAGTTCCCGGCCGACCACCCGGAAGGGGAATACGCCTCGATGTTTGACGCCGTGCAGCGTCAGGCCGACCGTCAGCTCAACAAACTCAGCCGCAGCAGTGTCGGCAGCAACAACATCGGCATCGCTGCCAACACCACCATTCGCTTGCTGGTGAACTACACCCAGGGCGCCGCCGCGGCCGTAACCGATATCAACAGCCTGATCGATCTGGCGATGGCGGAAACCAATCAGGGTTACGCCAATTCCGGCATCAACATCACGATGGAGTTGGCTGCCAAGTCGCAGGTGACGTACACCGAGTCGACCAGCATCACCACCGACCGTGATCGCTATGCAGGCAAGACCGACGGTTACATGGACAGCATCCACAGCCAGCGTGACAACGTCGCCGCCGATATCGGCGTGCTGGTGCTGAACAATAGCGAAGCCTGCGGTATTGCCAAGGCAATTGGCGCCACCGAGTCGAGCGCATTTGCCGTGGTGCACTACGACTGCGCAACCGGTTACTACTCGTTCGCGCACGAAATCGGTCACCTGCAAGGCGCCCGCCACGACCCCGCCGCCGACCCGACTACCACGCCGTATGCCTACGGTCACGGCTACCGTGCGCCGAACAGCGCCTGGCGCACCGTGATGGCGTACAACTGCAGCAGCAGTTGCCCGCGCATCAACTATTGGTCGAACCCGAACCGTACCTACACGGATGGCCAGGTGATGGGCACGACGTCGCAGTCGAACAACGCCCGCGTGCTGAACGAAACCGCAGCGACCATGGCCGGTTTCCGTGGCGACACCACCCCGCCGCCGCCGAGCGAGAGCTACAGCAACACGGCCGACTACAACATTCCGGATAACAACACCACCGGCGTGCAAAGCCCGATCAGCGTGCCGACGTCCGGTAGCGCTGGCACCGTCACCGTTGACGTCAACATCGTGCACCCGTACATCGGCGATCTGATCGTCGATCTGGTTGCGCCGGATGGTAGCGTCTACAACCTGCACAACCGGACCGGCGGCAGCGCTGACAATATCGTCAAGAGCTACACGGTCAGTGGTGCCAGCGCCGAACAGAAGAACGGCAGCTGGAAACTGCGTGCTCGTGACCGGGCCTCGCAGGATGTCGGCTACATCAATTCATGGACGCTGAAATTCAACTGAGCGCGCCATGTCGTAGCACGACAACCGTCAGACAAAAGGCCAGCATTGCTGGCCTTTTGTTTTTCCGGTAGCACACGCTTACTGCTGTTGAATCGGGCCTGGCTCAAAGCCCGCTTCGACAATCGCAGCGCGCACGTCCTGCTCAGACAAATCGCCGGCAATCTTGACCTGTTTCTGCGGCAAATCGACCTGGACGACGGCATCCGGATCCCGCTGCTGGATCGCACGGGTGACCGCGCGGGCGCAATGGCCGCAGGTCATGCCGTTGACGGTGGCGGTATACATGACAGCACTCCTCATTCGGGCCGGACCGCCATGGTCCGGTTCGGCCGGCAGTGTCCGGCTTGCCACGGCGGCAGGGTCAAGCCGGTGCCTTAACCGGTGCCCGACAGCGGTAGGTGTAGCCAAGGGTCGGACAATCTCGCGAGCACTGCCTTGCGCCGGGACAAGCCCCTGTCCTTTTCGGTGACGACCATGGACCGGTTCATGCAGCCTCACCCGACGTGGCACCGGGCCAACCGGGCTCCTGCAAAAAGGGCTTGACCTTGCCACAATGGCAAGGCGGACAGTGGCCTCCGACGGGCTATCCCGTTGCCAACCGATAGCCCCTTTGGAGGTCATCATGAACGCCGTCTGCGAAATCCCCGCCGGCCCCGGCTCCACCGACCGGCCCCCTGTCACGACCGAGGTTCCCATGTC
>DASUEK010000129.1:0-9119 GCA_036275115.1 Permianibacter sp.
CGGCGAGTTCAACGGACTCGATTTTGCCGGCGCGTTCGCCGCGATTGAAACCTTCCTGAAAGCCAAAGGCGCGGGCGAGAAGAAAGTGAATTTCCGTCTGCGCGACTGGGGCGTGTCGCGCCAGCGTTACTGGGGCTGCCCAATCCCGGTGATCAATTGCGGGCATTGCGGCGCAGTGCCGGTGCCAGATGATCAGCTGCCGGTGGTATTGCCGACTGACGTCACCGTCACCGGCGACGGTTCGCCGCTGAAGAAAATGACCGACTGGAAAAAATGCAGCTGCCCGACCTGCGGCAAGCCAGCCGAGCGCGAAACCGACACCTTCGACACCTTCATGGAGTCGAGCTGGTATTACGCGCGTTATTCCTGCCCGGATGCGACCGACAAGATGCTCGACGAACGCGCCAAGTACTGGACGCCGGTCGATCAATACATCGGTGGTATCGAGCACGCGATTCTGCACCTGTTGTATGCGCGCTTCTTCCACAAACTGATGCGCGACGAAGGGCTGGTCGATTCCGATGAGCCGTTCACCAACCTGCTGACCCAAGGCATGGTGATCGCCGAGACCTACTACCGGCTCGACGCGGACGGCAAGAAAACCTGGTACAACCCGGCCGATGTCGAGGTCGAGCTGGACGACAAGGCGCGGCCGGTTGCCGCCCGCTACAAAGTCGATGGCCAGGCGGTGCACATTGGTGGCACCGAAAAAATGTCGAAGTCGAAAAACAACGGTGTCGATCCGCAGGCGATGATCGACAAGTACGGTGCCGACACCGTGCGTCTGTTCATGATGTTCGCGGCACCGCCGGAATTGCAGCTGGAATGGAGTGATGCCGGCGTTGAAGGCGCGCACCGTTTCCTGCGCCGCTTGTGGAAAGCCGTGTACGGCCACCGCATCAACGGCTTGGTGGCGCCGCTCAACGTCAGCGCGCTCAATCCGTCGCAACGCGAGCTCTACGCCAAGACCCACGAAACGCTGAAGAAAACCAGCGACGACATGCAGCGCCGCTACACCTTCAACACCGCCATCGCGGCGGTGATGGAGCTGCTGAACGCGGTCAACAAGTTCGTCGCGATGGACGAACAGGATCGCGCGGTGGTGCAGCATGCGCTGGAAACGGCGGTGACCGTGTTGTCGCCGATCACGCCGCACATCTGTGAAGACCTCTGGCGCCACCTCGGCCACGACAGCCCACTGTATCTGCAGGCCTGGCCGGAAGTGGACGAATCGGCGTTGGTGCGTGATACCGTCACCGTAATCGTGCAGGTCAACGGCAAGCTGCGCGCGAAACTCGAACTGGCGACCGCAGCGACGGAGGAGCAGGCGAAAGCGGCGGCACTCGCAGAGGAAGCCGTGCAGCGTCAGCTCGACGGCAAGGTCATTCGCAAGGTCATTTATGTACCGGGCAAGCTGCTGAATCTGGTGGTGGCTTGATGGCTGCCGGCGGCTGGCGTCTGGCTGGTGTTGCGCTGGCGTTGCTGGCGCTGTCGGCATGCGGTTTTCATTTGCGTGGCGTGCAGCCCGGCGTCGCCGGGCTCGCCGTTCACGTGATCAGTGCGACACCATTCGGTGAGCTGGAGCAGTTGTTGGCTGACGGTTTGCGGCAAGCGGAAATGCGGGTGGTGGATGCCGCCAGCGATGCCGGCATGGTTGTGCAGCTGCGCAGCGAGAAGCTGACGCGACGCGTGCAGACCGTCAACACCACCGGTCGCGCTGCCGATTATGAATTGATCCTGTCAGTCGAATATGTGCTGGCGCCACCGGCAGCGCTGGCGGATGCGCGCGAGCGCACGCTCGATTCCCGGCGCGAATACAACTTCAGCAACACCGAATTGCTCGGCAAGGCCGAAGAAGAAGCGCTGCTGGTGCAGGAAATGCGCCGCGATATCGTCTCACGTTTGCTGCGCCAGCTGGCCTATCAGGCCGCCGATGTACCTGCCAACCGCGAGCAGGTGAACTGAGTCATGAGACTGGCCGGAACGGCGCTGGCGTCGGCCCTGGAGCGGCAGTTGGCGCCGCTCTATCTGCTCAGCGGTGACGAGCCGCTGCTGGTCGAAGAAGCGCTGGACGCGATCCGGGCGGCGGCCCGTGCGCGCGGTTACAGCGAGCGCGAAAGTCACGTCGTTGACAAAACCTTCGATTTTGACGCCTTGTTCGCCAATACCGGCACGCTCAGTCTGTTTGCCAGCCAGCGACTGCTGGAGCTGCGCTTCAGCGCGATGCCGAACCGCGAGGCGCAAGCGGCGTTGCAGGAACAGGCCGCCCGGCTTGGCGACGATACGCTGTTGGTGATCAGCCTGCCGAAACTCGATCGCAAAGAGGCGGAAGCGAAATGGTTGCTGGCGTTGGAGCATCGTGGCTGTCTGGTCACGCTCGCCAGTGTCGGCATTCAAGAGCTGCCGAACTGGTTGCAGCAGCGTTTGCGCGCGGCCGGCTTGCAGGCTTCACCGGAGGCGTTAGCGCTGCTGGTGCAGTTGTGCGAAGGCAATCTGCTTGCCGCTCATCAACTCATCAGTCAGCTGCAACTGATATTTCCTGGCAGCACGATCAGTTTCGAACAGGTGCAAAGTGTGGCGGCCGACAATGCCCGCTACAACCAGTTTGATCTGATCGATACGGCATTGAAAGGTGATGCCAGTCGCTGCCTGCGCATGTTGCACGGACTTCAACATGAAGACAGTCAGGGCAATATCCGCAGCCTGTTCGGTTTGCTGCATCGTGATGTGCGGGCCTTGGTCAACGTTGCGCATCTGAAAGCGCGCGGGCAACGCATCGGCGATGCCTGGAAAGAAGTCGGCATTTTCAGCTCGCGGTTGCCGCTGTTCGAGCGCGCGGCCCAGCGGCTAGGCGTGCGCGGTTGTCAACAATTGCTGGTCGCGGTCGGCACGCTGGATCGGCAACTGAAAGGCGTGGCCACAGGTGATGCCTGGCTGACCTTGGAGCAGCTGCTGTTGCAATTGGCAGCCGTGCCGGTGGACCTGCTGGCATGAGTGCGGGAGCAGCTTCGGGCACAAGTCCTGAGACGGTGGCGGCGCGCGGCGAGTCGACGTTGATACTGTACGGCGGTACGTTCGATCCGGTACACGAAGGGCATCTGGCGGTAGCCAACGCGGTCGCTGCCGCGGCCGGTCAATCTGTTGCGCTGATGCCGGCGGCCTTGCCGCCGCATCGTGCCGAGCCCGGTGCCAGCGATCGACACCGGTTGGCGATGTTGAGGTGTGCGCTGCGCGATCAACCGCAGCTGCGTTGTGATGATCGTGAGTTGCGTCGGCAGGGCGCGAGTTACACCGTGTTGACCTTGCGTGACTGTATTGCCGCCGGTGAGCGGCCGGCGCTCGTTTTGGGCTGGGATGCATTCTGCGGTTTGCCGAGCTGGCGTGAGCCGGACGCGATTCGGGCACTGGCCATTCTGATTGTGCTGCCGCGCCCGCAGCCAATGCCGTTGCCGGAGTCACTGCAAGCAGCGTGGGCGGCGCGGCAACCGTTGTCGGCCGCGAACCTTGCCAAGGCAGGTCCGGGCGACGTGTTATTCTGCACCATGCCGGAACATCCGGCGTCGGCGACGGCCATTCGCGCTGCGCTCCACGCCGGTGAACCTCATCCGATCGGACTGCCGCCGGCGGTGGCCGATTACATTCGTGAGCACCATTTGTATGCAAGCTGAAGCGGTGACCGCGCTGCGCGATCAGGTGTTGCGGGAACTGGACGAAATGAAGGCACGCGAGGTCGTGGCGCTGGATGTGCGTGCCTTGACCAGCATGGCTGACTTTCTGGTGATCTGCTGCGGCACCTCGACCCGTCATTGCAAATCCATTGCCCAGCACGTCGTCGAGCAAGCCAAGACCGCCGGCGTGATGCCGCTCGGCGTCGAAGGCGAGCAAGGCGGCGAGTGGATTCTGGTCGATCTCGGCGATGTGATCGTGCATGTGATGCTGCGCGAAGCGCGCGATTACTACCAACTGGAAAAACTCTGGGATCCGGACTGGGGTGTGGCCAAATCGGCGCCGAGCGATAGCTGATGCGCATCCGGCTGATTTGTCTCGGCACCAAGATGCCGGGCTGGGTCAATGACGGCTATGAGGAATACGCCGGCCGGATGCCGCACGAGTGTCGGCTGGAGCTGGTCGAGCTCAAGCTGCCGGAGCGTGGCAAGAACAGCGACATCAGCCGACTGATGCAACAGGAAGCCGAACTCATCAGCGCGCAGCTGAAACCGGCTGAACGCTTGCTGGCGCTGGATGTCAAAGGTCGCAACTGGAGCACCGAGCAGCTGTCTGGCGAAATGCAGCGCTGGCGTCAGGATGGCCGCGATATCGCGCTCATCATCGGCGGTCCGGATGGTCTGGCGCCGGAACTGCTCGCCAAGGCGGAATTGAAATGGTCGTTGTCGGCACTGACGTTGCCGCACCCGCTGGTGCGCATCGTGGTGGCAGAAGCCCTGTACCGGGCCCATACCTTGCTCAGTGGTCATCCTTACCACCGGGCCTGAGTTCGAAATGCAGTGAAACAGGCCGGCAACAAGACCGGCAGCGAGAGTGTCGTGACGTCATTCGTGAGTGAGAACCGGCTGCCATGAACCGCCGCATGCGCATGAAAGATCCGGTGGCGGAAACCAGTCTGTTCTTCGTCCGCGCCACCATTGCTGCCGTTGTCATGGGCTTGCTGCTGCTGGTGCTGGCCAGTCGACTGTTCTATTTGCAGATTGTCGAGCACCACCAATACCGCACGCTGGCGGATCGCAACCGGATCAGCGTCCAGCCGATCGCACCGACGCGCGGCCTCATTTACGACCGCAATGGCGTGCTGCTGGCGGAAAACCGTTCCAGTTTTGCGCTCGAAATCATTCCGGCCAAAGTGCCGGATCTGCCCGCCACGCTCGACCAACTGGCACTGCTCATCAGCATCAGCGATGACGATCGCGAGCGTTTCGAAACCGAACGCAAACAGCACCGGCGCGATCAGCCGGTGCCGATCCGTAGCCGACTGAGCGAAAAGGAAGTCGCCGTTTTCGCCAGCAACCAGCACCGCTTTCCCGGCGTCACTTTGACCGGCCGGTTGATTCGGCACTACCCGTTTGGCCCGCAACTGGTGCATGCGATCGGCTACGTCGGGCGCATCAACGACAAGGAATGGGACAAGCTCGATCAGAACAACTACGCCGCTACCCAGCACATCGGCAAGCTCGGTCTGGAAAAGCATTACGAGAGTGTGCTGCACGGCGCTGCCGGTTTTCAGGAAGTGGAAACCGATGTCCACGACCGGGTGGTGCGCGTGCTCAACCGCGTTGCGCCCATACCGGGACGCAATCTGCATTTGCACCTCGACAGCAGTTTGCAGCTGGCCGCCATCTCCGCACTCGGTGATCAGCGCGGCGTCGTGATCGCGGTCAACCCGAACAATGGTGGCGTGTTGGCCCTGGTCAGTGCACCGGGTTACGACCCGAACCCGTTTGTTACCGGGATTGATCGGCAGAGTTACAAGGCGCTGCTCGAATCGCCTGACGTGCCGCTGTATAACCGCGCGCTGCTCGGCGTTTATCCGCCCGGCTCAACCGTCAAGCCGCATCTGGCGCTGGCGGGCCTGATCAGCGGCGCAACCACGGTGGAACGCAAAGTCTGGGATCCGGGCTGGTTCAAATTGCCCGGCGATGATCGCCGTTATCGCGACTGGGTGCTGAACAAGGGCTTGCCGGCGCACGGCTGGGTGGATGCCAAAGAAGCGATCATCCAGTCCTGCGACACGTACTTTTACGATCTCGCCAACCGTATGGGCATTGATGAATTGTCGAGCCAGATGCGCCGGTTCGGTTTTGGGCAATTGACCGGTCTGGATGTCGATGAGGAAGTGCGCGGTTTGTTGCCGACCCGGGAATGGAAGCGGCGCGTGCGCAAAGAGGCTTGGTATCCCGGCGAAACGGTCAGCGTGGGCATCGGCCAGGGCTATTGGAGCACCACGTCCTTGCAGCTGGTAAACGCCACCGCGATCCTCGCCAATGGCGGTCATCGTTACGAACTGCGCTTGGTCAATGAAATCGGTGATGGCGAATCGCTGCAATCGGTGCCGGCCACTCTGGCGGCCGAGCAACCGCAGATTCAGCACATGCAGTACCTGTCCCTGGTGCGCGAAGCGATGCGTGATGTCGCGATGGCACCAACCGGCACCGCCAAGAAAGCCTTCCAGGGCATCCACTATGTCGCGGCTGGCAAAACCGGCACCGCACAAGTGGCTTCCTATGGCCAGAACGAAAAATACGATGCCACCAAAGTGGATGAGCGGTTCCGTGACAACGCCCTGTTCATCGGTTTTGCGCCGTACGACCAGCCCGAGATTGCGGTGGCGGTGCTGGTGGAAAACGTCATCGGCGGCGGTGGCTCCAGTGCCGCGCCAATCGCCCGTCGGGTGATGGATCATTATTTGGATGCCAAAGCCAAGCAGGGGGCCGCGCCATGACGGATTTCGGTGGACGCGTGCACACGCACAAAGAGCGCTACAGCCTGCTGTGGCGGTTTCACATCGATTGGATGTTGCTGTCCAGCTTGCTGGTATTGATGTCGGTTGCTCTGCTGGTGGTGTATAGCGCCGGCGGTTACGACACGATGATGCGGCAGGCGGCGCGGTTTGGCATCGGCCTGGCGGCGTTGGTGTTTGTCGCCCAGCTGCCGCCGCGGGTGTTGAAACTGTGGGCGCCGATTCTGTTCGTGGCCGGTGTGATCATGCTGATCATCGTCGATGTGGTCGGCGTTATCGGCAAAGGCGCCCAGAGATGGTTGGATCTTGGTTTCATCCGCTTCCAGCCGTCCGAATTGATGAAGATCGCGGTGCCAATGATGCTGGCCTGGTATTTCGCCGAGCGGCCGCTGCCGCCACGGTTCAGCCAGATCGCCATCGCCGGTGGCTTGATTCTGCTGCCGGTGGTGCTGATCGCGGTACAACCAGACCTCGGTACGTCGCTGCTGATCGCCGCATCCGGCTTCTTTGTGCTGTGGTTGGCCGGCTTGTCGTGGAAACTGGTGACGGGGCTGGTTGTCGGCGCTGCCGCGCTGGCGCCGGCGCTCTGGTACTTCTACATGCATGATTACCAGAAGCAGCGGGTGTTGACGTTGATCGATCCGGAAAGCGATCCGCTCGGGGCTGGCTATCACATCATCCAGTCGAAAATCGCCATCGGATCTGGTGGTCTGTACGGCAAGGGCTATTTTCAGGGCACCCAGTCGCAACTCGAGTTCGTGCCCGAGCGTCACACCGACTTCATTTTTGCCGTGATCGGCGAAGAGTTCGGTTTGCTCGGCGGCTTGTTGTTGCTTGGCTTGTTTGCGTTCATTATTTTGCGTGGCCTGTATATCGCCAATCAGGCGCAGGACACTTTCTCGCGCTTGCTGGCCGGTGCTTTGACGCTGACGTTCTTTGTTTATGTGTTCGTCAACATCGGCATGGTGTCCGGCATTTTGCCGGTGGTGGGCGTGCCGTTACCGTTGGTCAGTTACGGCGGCACCGCGTCGGTGACCTTGCTGGCCGGATTTGGCGTATTGATGTCGGTGCATACCCATCGACGTCTCTTGACCAGTTGATGATTCCGGATCGCCGTGTTGGCGGTCTTTGAAACAAGAGGATGTTTCGGCATGAGCCGTTTTTCATTGACAACCGGGTGGGCGGGTTGGGCCAGCGTCGCCTTGCTGGGCCTCGCGGGCTGTGCGGTGACGCCACAGCAACAGTTTGCCGAGCGCATGACCGTACACGGTTTCAGCAAGCGTGAGATCAGCG
Source organism: Permianibacter sp. (assembly GCA_036275115.1). Classification (GTDB taxonomy): domain Bacteria; phylum Pseudomonadota; class Gammaproteobacteria; order Enterobacterales; family Permianibacteraceae; genus Permianibacter. The sequence continues at coordinate 7,766 of DASUEK010000129.1, forward strand.
CCGTGCTCGATCAAGCCGAGAAGCGCGATGACATCATTGCATTGATGACCAAACCGGCCGAAGCGGTCAAACCGTGGAAAGACTACGCGCCGATTTTCCTGACCGATGCCCGCCGCAACAATGGCCTGGCGTTCTGGCGCGAACATGCCGCCACCTTGGCGCGGGCTGAACAAGAGTACGGTGTGCCAGCCGAGTTCATCGTTGCGATCATCGGCGTTGAAACCAATTATGGTCGGATCATGGGCCGTCATCGCGTGCTCGATGCCTTGCACACGCTGGCGTTCCATTATCCGCCACGCTCCCCGTACTTCACGGGCGAGCTGGAGCAGTTCTTCCTGTTGGTGCGCGAGCAGCAATGGAACCCGACCGAGCCGATGGGCTCCTATGCCGGCGCCATGGGCATGGGCCAGTTCATGCCAACCAGCTACCGCAAATGGGCGGTCGATTTTGATGGTGACAATCACATCGATCTGTTCAAGAACCCGGCCGACGCCATTGGCAGCGTCGCCAATTATTTCCGTTTGCACGGTTGGCAAACCGGTGGCGCACTGATGCTGCCAGTCGAACTGCCGAACGAACCGGCACCGGAACTGCTGTTTCCGAAACGTGATGTCAAACCGCTGACGGATCTGTTTGCTGCCGGCATGCGCTCGCCGCTGCCCATGCAGAGCGATTGGCGCGCGACGCTGCTGGCATTTGATGAAGCCGCCGGTCGCCGATTTTATCTCGGCTTCAACAATTTTCGGGTCATTACCCGCTACAACCGCAGCCCGCTGTATGCCCGCGCCGTGTTGGAGTTTGCCCAGCAATTGAAGTCGGCCTATCTCGAACAACCGAATCAGGCATTGGCGTTGCGCGGAGCGACGCGATGATCAGATCGCCGCTGCGCATACTGCTTGGCGCTGCCAGTGTGGTGTTGCTGGCGGCATGTGCAACCTCATTTGATGATGAGGTTGACAGTGGACCGCAAATTGCGCCGGATTTGCGCCACGTGCAGGAGCCGACGCCGCGCAAGGAGCCGCGCAGCCGCTACGGTAATCCGAAAAGCTACCATGTGCTCGGTCGCACCTATCACGTGCTCGACTCGGCCGATGGTTTTGTCGAGCGTGGTATCGCCTCGTGGTACGGCAACAAGTTTCACGGTCGTCGCACCTCAAGCGGTGAGCCGTATGACATGTACGCGATGACCGCCGCGCACAAGACCTTGCCGATCCCGGTGCATGTCCGGGTGACCAATCTCGACAACAGCAAATCGATCATCGTCCGGGTCAATGATCGCGGTCCGTTCAAGGACGGTCGCATCATCGATCTGTCCTATGCCGCTGCCCACAAGCTGGAGATGACCGGGGCCGGC
>DASUEK010000130.1:0-15765 GCA_036275115.1 Permianibacter sp.
TGCGGCCGGAAGTGAGCGCCTTGACCGGTCATGACCGGCTTGCCGAACTGGCCCAGTGGGCGCTCCAGGAGCTGACCTGAGCGCACGGAGTTATTTACAGGTGTAGTCAATGAAATTTACATACAAGAAAAAATGCTGACAGCGGTGATCTTTTAAGTCTCTGATTAAAAACGCATATTTCTTGGTCCGACCATTGGCCCGCTGTTTGCTTGTACAGGTTGCACAATAACTACCCAAACAGGATGGGGTCATGTCATTCAAGAAAGTTGTCGTCGCTGGTCTGGCTCTGGTTGCCGCTCAGGCACAGGCTGACTTGTTGAACTTTGGTGATGTCGTACAGGTGGGCAATCAGTCGGGTTCGGTGTTCACTCCCAGCCCGGTCGCGGGCGATGCCAATGGCTGGTATCAGAGCACCGGCATTGTGGTTGGCAACAGCTCGCGTTCGGTTTATGCCGGCCAGTACGTCATGGACTACTCGCATGATCTGAGCGCTGGCGCCACCGCCTGGCAGCAGTTCTACAGCTTCTGCCTGGAGCCGGACGTCAACCTGCAGAGCTTCTCGAACCCCTACACCGTGACCGGCCTGTCGGCCGCCGGCTATGACGCCGACGCCATCAGCGAGCTGTGGGGCCGTTACTACGGCAGCGTCAACAACGATCTGAGCGCCGCCGCGTTCCAAATCGCCCTCTGGGAACTGGCGTTCGAGTCGGCCAGCACCAACAGCCTGAGCGCCGGTGCGTTCCGGCTCAGCAGCACCAGCGGCGCCTATTCGCTGGCCACCAGCTGGTTGGCCAGCCTTGATGGCACAGGCCCGCGCGCGACCAATCTGGCTGTGCTGGTTGATAACCAGGGTGACAAGTACGACCGCCAGGACCTGATCGTCCAGATCCCGGTGCCGGTACCGGCCACGGTTGCCCTGTTCGGCCTGGGTTTGGTCGGTTTGGTTCTGAACCGTCGTCGCCGCTGAACTGCCGTGACAAGCTGACCGGGGTTTCCGGGTCGGGAAAACCAAAAAAAGCGCCTTTCGGGGCGCTTTTTTGTTGTCGGCAATATAGGGCTGATGGGTTTTGCCGGTTTCTCGCCAGTTATCGACCGTTCGCTGCCAGTTTCAGTCGGATAACAGCAGATTCCGTTGAAAACCAGTGTGCAGGGCCAGCACCGGCATGAAAAAGACCACGCCGGCTCAGACGAGGATGGCCGGCGTGGTGGAAACCGCAGGAGAGTGATTTCAATAAGCTAACGATAATCATTCTCATTTAATGGCGCAAGTGATTTCTGCGCTTTCAGGCCCGGCCGTGTTCGCGGGCATTGGCCGGGTACGGACCATATGACTGGTAACGAGCCGAACTCAGGGGCGACATGGCTGGCCGTGGTTTTGGCTAGCAAAGCCAAACGCATCGACGCGGCACAGGCGGAGGGCGGCTGAACTGGCGACCAGCATCGCTAGCGGCGCTACCTGATCAATTGGCTGGCGCCAGATACCGCACATCTGACCGTGACCGTGGACGCTGCGCTTCCACTGCAGCGCTGATCCGGTCGTCATGCGAGCAAGGTGACCAACTTTGCCGGCGACAGGCCGACGCGGCGCACCGATCCGGTTTTGCGTTTGCGCAAAGCCGCCTGCATGGCGCGACGTCAAAATGCCCTTGCCGGACTTCGTTGGTGGCACATCGCAACGAGCGGCGCCGACACTTCGCCAACGCCTACACTCAGCAACGCGTTGCACCAATTACCCGAGATGGCTCAGTCATGTCAGTGTTGATGGATGCCCGAACCGATGTTGCCGTGATTGGCAGCGGCATTGTCGGGCTGTGCTGCGCGCATGCGTTGCAGCAACAGGGCGAGCGGGTGCTTTTGATCGATGCCAGCGGACCGGGCGCAGCGGCCTCGTTCGGCAATGCCGGTTCGATTTCCGTCGGCAACCTGATGCCGCAGGCGACGCCCGGTATTCTCGGCAAAGCGGTGCGAATGCTGTTTGATCCGCTGGCGCCGCTGAAACTCGATTGGTCGCGGCTGCCAAGCTACAGCACTTGGTTGCTGCGTTTTCTGCTCGCCAGTCGGCGCAAAACACTGCTGCCGATCATCGACGCGCTGCACACAATCAACCACGCCAGCCGGGCCAGCTGGCTGCAGCTTGCCGAGGCGATTGGCGCGAACGATCTGCTGGCGCACAGCGGTTATCTGCATGTCTACAGCGAACCGGAGAGCTTTGCCGAGGCGGCATGGGAACGCGAGCTGATGCAGCAACGCGGCGTCGCGTTCTCGGTGTTGGACCGGCACGCCCTGCACGAGCTCGAGCCACAAATCGGCGCAGATTTTTCACAGGCGGTGTTTCAACACGATGCACTCGCCATGCGCGACCCGGCCGGTTTTTGTCAGCGGCTCGCCGACGCTTTGCAGCAGCGCGGTGTCGCTTATCAACGCGCCACGGTCACCGCGCTGACCCGGGTCGGCAACAGCTACCGGCTCGATACCGATCACGGCCGCATTCATGCGGCGCGGATAGTGATTGCTGCCGGTGCCTGGAGCAATCGCTTGCTGCGCGCATTCGATCTGCGCGTGCCGCTCATTCCGGCGCGCGGTTACCACCTGATGTTTGCGCCGCCGCCAGCTCCGGTTGTGCACCGGCCCACGCTGTGGGCCGAGCGCTACATGGTGATTTCGCCGATGCAGCACGGCATCCGGATGACCAGCATCAAGGAATTGACCGCGCTCGATGGTGAACCGCATTACCAGCGTATTCGCCGGCTGTTGCCGGAAGCGCGCAAGCTGTTTCCGCTGTTGCCCGCTGACTATCAAGCGGAATGGAGTGGCTACCGGCCGTGCACGCCGGATTCCTTGCCGATCATCGATCAGGTGCCGAACGAGCAGATTTTTCTCGCCTTTGGTCACGGCCATCTCGGCTTGACCCAGGCGCCGATCACCGGTCAGTGGATCGCGCAGCGCATGAGCGGCGCCAAAACAGGCATCGATCTGGCGCCGTACCGCTGGAACCGGTTCTGATCAGCGCTGCGACCATTCCTGGGTGTGGGCGCGATCGAGCAAGTGGGTCAGCTGCCGTTTCAGCGGCTGCAGATAGCGTGCGGCGAGCAGAAAACCGGTGACACCGCCAACCGCATGAGCAAGCACATTGACGCCAGCGCTTTCGTCAAACGGGCCGTGCCGGAACAGAAACCACAATTCGCCACCGAGAAACACCAAGCCGAACACCCAGACGCCGAGCCGCATCGGGAGCGGGATGATGCCGATGAACACAATCGATTTGATTGGCGCCAAGGGCATCAAATAGAGCAGGGCGCCCAGCAACGCAAAATCGGCGCCGGAAAAACCCAGCGTCATGCCGAAGCCGTCGCCAGTCAATTGGGTCACCAGCGCATAGGCGACGCCGGTGCTGAGCGCCGCGGCGAAAATGAAACCGAGATAGACAATCGGGCCGACCACCACTTCGAGAATGCAGCCAAAGGCGATCAGGAACACCATGTTGAAGAACAGGTGCATCCAGTCAGCATGGGCAAATGCCGCGGTCAGCATGCGCGCCGGATTCCAGCTCTGTGCCGGCTGCGCCAGTTTTTCCTGCAGCAGGCGTGGCAGAAACGGCCGCGCCGCATGGGTTTCGGTCTGTAGCAGCTGGCGCAATGCGGTCTGTTCGTCGTTGTCGAGGTAATCGACATCGCCGTTGGCGAGCAGCCAGTCATAACTGGCCGGTTGATTGCCGGTCATGGTGAGCACCGGCAGCACGCTGTCGCAGCGCCACTGCGGATTGAATTCGCCGTCCGGTGTGCGGGTCTGGCGCAGCAAGGCCTTGCTGAAGGCAATGCCCCGGTCGCTGTCGCAATACTGGCTGATGGCTTCACCGACCCGGTCGGCATTGACTTCAACCCGCCAATGGATCAGCGCCATCAGCGCAACCAGCGCAAAAGTGAGCCAGGCGCGAGCCGATGTCTTGTAAGCAAACTCCAGCGGCAAGATGAACATCGGCAATCCTTGGCGAGTGGGCGCAGGCAGTTTCGCATGCAGGGAAAAGTCGCGCTATATTTCGCCCCAGCCGGGCCTGCCCGGTGTCAACAACGTCAGTGAATGGAGATTCCGACCATGGCAAAAGCAGTGAAGAAAAAAGCCGCCAAGAAAGCAGTCAAGAAAACACGGCGTGCAGTCAAGCTGACCCCCGAGCAGCGTGCCGAAAAAGCCCGCGCCAAGCGTCTGGCCGCAGCCAAGAAAAAGCTGGCTGCGATGAAGGCCAAGCAGGCCAAGCAACTGGCCTCGTTCAAGGCGAAACAGGAAAAAGCCTTCGCCAAGTTCGAAGCCAAAGCGATGGCGGAAGTGGACAAGCCGAAGCGCAAGCGGCGCAAGCGCAAAGTTGCCGCTGCCGCCTGAACAAGGCGTTGACCGCTGCGGTTTGCAACAAGCCAACAAAAAGCCCGGCAATGCCGGGCTTTTTGTTGTGGAGGCGTCAACCGGCTGGGTTAGTAGCCGCTGACATCCAGCCGACCATTGCTGGTCACCTTGCCGTTGCAAGACGGAGTCGCAACCGCGCTGCCGAGGATTGCGCTCTTGACCTGCGCGGCCGTGGCGCTCGGGTGCAGCGACTTGTACAGCGCGGCGGCGCCGGAGACATGCGGCGTTGCCATTGACGTGCCGCTGTAGCTCGCGTAACCCGAGATCACCTTGCCCTTCGACGATTTCGGCACGGTCGACATGATCGCCGAACCCGGTGCGCAGATATCGACGGTGCTGGCGCCGTAGCTGGAGAACGAGCTCATTGCGCCGGTGTTGGTGATCGAGGCGACACCAATGACGTTGTTGTTCGGGTACTCGGCCGGGTAGCAGCTCGAACCGGAATCGCAGTTGTAGGCATCATTGCCCGCGGCCGCGATGAACAAGATGCCGGCGTTGTTGGCGCGCTCGATGGCATCTTGCAGACCTTGCGAGAAACCGCCGCCGCCCCAGCTGTTGCTGGTCGCGACCAGGTTCAGGTTGTGCCGGGTTTTCAGATCCGTGAAGTAATCCACTGCCTTGATGGCGTTCGCCGTGGTGCCGCCACGGCTGCCGAGGAACTTGGCGTTCATCAGCTTGACGCTCCAGCAGACACCGGCAACACCTTTGCCGTTGCCACCGACGCCGCCGATGGTGCCGGCAACGTGGGTGCCATGATCGTCACCCGTGCCGTCGAACACGCTGTTGTCATTGCCAGCGAAATCCCAACCGTAAACGTCATCAACGTAACCGTTGCCGTCGTTGTCGATGCCGTCACCGGCGATTTCGCCCGGATTGGTCGCGGCATTGGCGGCCAGATCTTCGTGTGTGTACATGTAGCCTTCGTCGATGATGCCGACGTAGACATCGCTGCAATCGGTTTTCGTTAGCCACTTCTCGCCCGCTTGCGAACCCCACTGGTTGGCTGGGCTGGTGGCGTTGCCATACATGCCCCACAGCGCGCCGCTGGTGTACTGCGGGTCATTCGATACGGCTGCGTGCTGGTAAACCCAGTTCGGCTCGGCAAATTCCACCGCCGGATCCGCTTCCAGTTCCTGGATGGCCTGCGCCAGCGACTTGCCAACCGGGATGTTGACCAGCTGCATGTCGCCGCGGCCATCCTGCCGCTGGTGTCCACGCATCAGCACTTCGCCTTCGTTGGCGCCGGCCCGGCCGAGCGCACGACCGCGCTGGCTGTCGCTGACGCCGTATTTGTATTGCACGATCAGCTCATCGGCGACGTGGGCACGGCCGGCTTTCAAGCCTGCCATCACTTTGGCCGTGTTCTCACCGGCGACGACCTGGGTACCTGCCAGTGCCAGCGTGACCGCCAGCGCAATACGGTTGATTTGCTGCATGTTGACTCCCTCTGTCCATCGTTCTTGTGTGCGCTCGTAAGTGGCGCCTCAGCCGCGTCTCCATACCGGGCAACCGCTCCTGATCGGCTGCGTCGGCAACTGCGTTGCTCGGGCTGTAAACGAAACATACACCCTGTGTAAATTTTGGTGGACTGACCAATTTTTAGCCGCCTGAATGGGTAAATGGCTGAAATTTGGTCGGTATGTCCTGCCATTGACCGGAAGCGTCCAAGCAAACGGACGAAAAATCGCCTTGCCAACCGAATACTGTGTGATCTACAGTGTTTGTCATATGCTGTATATCACACAGTGTATGAGTTACAGGCAACTGGCTCCCGCCAGCAAGGACAAGCCCATGGAACCCGATCTGTTTGAAAAGCTCCGGCTGGAGCTGCGTCGCGGCAGCCTGACGCTCGCCGTACTGGTCGCCCTGCAGCACGAGCACTACGGCTACACGCTGCGCAAGACCCTGGCCGAGCAGGGTCTCGATATCGACGAGGGCACGCTCTACCCGCTGCTGCGCCGGCTCGAAAGCCAAGGCCTGCTGGTCAGCGAATGGCGCGAGGAAGACAAGCGCAACAAGCGCTTCTACCGGTTGGCTGACGACGGCAAACCGGTGCTGGCCCAGCTGCTGAACGAATGGCGCGCGCTTGATGCCGCGCTCGACCGCATTCACCACGATGCCGCGCATGCCGTGCCGGCCTCGCCTTCCAATTAAGCCGAGCTAAACCGAACCGAACGGAACAAGGAGTCGCCATCATGGAACTGGTTGAACGCTATCTGCACGCGGTCAGCAACTACCTGCCGAAAGCGCAGGCCGCCGACATCACCGCCGAACTGAAAGACAGCCTGTTGTCGAAAATCGAAGAACAGGAAAACCAGACCGGTCGCGCCCTCAACGACGACGAGCTGCGCGCGCTGATCAAAGCCAACGGCCATCCGATGCTGGTGGCCAGCCAGTACCTGCCGCAGCAGCAGCTGATCGGCCCGACGGTGTTTCCGTACTGGTGGTTCAGCCTGCGGCTGGTGCTGATGATTGTCGCGCTGGTTCACGTCGTGTTGGTCGGCATTGCCGCCGTCACCAGTGGTCATCCGATCCAGGCCATCATTCAGGGCTTCTTCGAATTTGCCGGCACGGCACTCGTTTATGCCGCGGTGCTGACGCTGATTTTCAGCTTGTTGGAACGCGAACAGGTGCGCTTCTGCCTGTTCGAAAACTGGCAACCGGAAAAGCTGGCGCCGATCAAAGACAGCCTGCAGATCCCGCGCTGCGAAAGCGGTTTCGAATTGGTGGTCGGTGCGGTGTTCATCAGCTGGTGGCTGGGTCTCATCAGCTTCCCGACGCCGGTGTATCACGATGGCGTTGCTGTGCCGTTCAAACTGTCAGATGCCTGGCAGCTGTACTGGTGGGGCATCTTGCTGATTGCTGTCATGGACTTCGTGCTCGCCGCCGCCAACTGGCTGAGTCCGTACTGGAAATGGGATCGGTTGTTGTTGCGCATCTTGGTCAATGTCATCAGTCTGGGCTTGGTCTACATGCTGTTCCAGCAAGACCAACTGGTCGTGCTCGCAAATGCCACTGTGGAGGGCGAACCCGCGCGTATCGTCGGCTACATCAACCAGGCCGTGCACGGCGTGCTGGTGTTTATCGGCGTCGTTGCGCTGATCGAGCTGACGCAAGACTGTCGACGCTTGCTGCAATTGCGCTGAAGCGTGGCGCGCAGAAAAAAGCCGGGGCTTGCCCCGGCTTTTTCATTACCGCTTTTGCTGATTACCTCAGCCGTGCCGCGCACGCACTCAGCTGGCCTTTGACGGCGCCGCTGATCACGCCGGCGTCTTTCAGCCGGTTCAGATACTGCGTGGTACAGGCCTGGAACTGGCCCTTGTTCTTGGCGCTGTCGGCGCACTGAAGAATCGGCGCCAGCAGCACATCGCCGTTGTCGGCGACGGCCGGCACGCCGGCATCGCAACCGGCGACGCTGAAGTTGCCGATGTCCCAGCCGATGTCGGCGAACTGGGCTGCGGTCAGATCGACATTGGTGGCCGAACGCAGGTCCGGATTGATCGACGGCTCCATCAACAGGTTCGGCGAGGCCGACACATCGAAGTGGCTGCCGGACGAACCCGCGGCGTACACGGTGGGTGCATACAGGCGCGGATTGCCAGCGAGGTCAGCACCGACGCGGCGCGACGGATCACTGAACAAACCGAACTCGGCTGCGCCACCGGCATCCTTGATTGGCTGCGCGACGGACTGCGGTACGCCGATGCTCGGAATGGTGATGCTCGGATCGCTGCCACCCATGCCGGGCAGGCCGCTGGTGTTGTTGGCAATGATCACGCCAATGGCACCGGCATCCTGGGCGTTCTTCACCTTGATGGTGAAGGCACAGGTGCCGCGATCGGCAATCGCGTACTTGCCGGCAACCGCCGCGGCGTTGACGATCGGTTCGCAGGCGTCGTTGACGGCGCCGACACCATCATCGGTGTAGACCGCCGTGCCGCCAAAACTGCCGACCACCGGTGCCGGACCAAACGTCGCAAACGCCAGATCGTAATCGCCGGCTGCACCGGCCGGCGCAGTGAAGCGCACGCCGGTGTAAGCGGCCAGCACGTTCGGCGCATCGGCCACGACGGCGCCACCGTTCCAGACCATCTTGTCGACGCTCTTGCCGCTGTTGGCGCGCAGCGCGTTGGTCATGGCCGGGTTGTTCCATTGCAGACCGGTGAGGTTGTCGCGGGTATTCGCCGCATACACATCCGGTAATCCGCCGAGCAGGGTACCGTTGCCTTCGTTGACGAAGTTCGAAAAGCCGAGACCGTGCGCCACTTCGTGCATCAGCACGCTGAGGAAATCGATCTGGTTCGGTGCTTCGTTGTTGTCGAGGCCGTAATACCACGAGCTGGTTTGCAGACAGCCCGGCGTGCCGAGATTGACGTTGAAGAAGGTGCGGATGTCAGCCTGGCCCGGTACCTGATCGGCACCCGACAATTTGTCGGTCAGTGCGCTGTGATACCAGTGATTGGCGAGCGGCGCATTGGGGAAATTGTTGAAGACATACGTGGTGCCGGCGGAACCGAGCACGCCACCGGTGGCGGTGCAGCTGAGCGGCGCCCAGGTGGCCTGCACCACGATCGGTTGCGGGCTTTCCAGCACCTGACCCCAGAGCTGGAACGCGCGGTAGTAAACATTCAAACGCTGTTCACCGAGCGTTGCGCCATTGTTGCCACCGACTGGTGCGACCGGAGTTGGATCATTGAAACCGACGCCAGCCGGATCGGCGTTGACGAGAATGAAATCGGCAGCGAAAGCCTGGCTACCGGCAGCGAGCAGCGCGGCGCTAAGCGCCGTGTTGAGCAAGTTCTTCATTATTTTTCCTCCGGCAGTTGCGTGGCGGAGGCGTTGCTGCGGTGTTGCACGACCGGCTTGCCGTCAGCATCGGTTTGCACGACCAGAAAGTCGAGTTGATCGAGACCGATCTCGATCATCTGGGTGCCATCGGCGCGCGGTGCATGCACCACGGTAACCGTCGGGATACCGAGACGCTTGTTCAGCTCGGCCGCCACTTCCGGCTTCTTGCTGAGGCTGAGTTCGCGCTCTTCATCGGCGTTGAGCCGGCGCAGTTGACCGGTCTCCTTGTCGACACCCCCCTTCACGGCGGCGCTGCCAACTGCAGTCGGCGTTTCGCCGGCCAGTACCGGCAGCGCGGCCAAGGCGCCGGCACACGCGATCAGCGTGAGCCCTTTGGCGTTCTGTTTCATGCAACTCTCCTTGCATACATCGTCATTGATGATTGTTATGTGCCGACCAGACAACGATTCCCTGAATCCTTGGTCGAGCGCCAGTCTGCCTGCAGTGATCGCATGCGGTCCAGCAGCATCCGGGGTGGCGGAAACTGGCCAGACCGGCCCGCGGCGGCGACAGCGGCAGCCTGCCGTTATAGCCCCGACAAGCCCAAGCCGATCACCGTTAACGTGACCGTCGTCGCCGGCCGATCCGTTCGCGCGGAAAGCAAAAAGCCGGGGCATGCCCCGGCATTTTGTTCGGTCCACGGTTACGCTGCGTGCCGCCGTTACGGCGCCAGCACAATGCCGGCGATGGTGTCGGCGAGCGTGTTCAGATCCTGCATGGCGTGACGGCGACGGTTCGACTGAATCGCGATCACGAGACCATCGTCGCGGTACACCCGCAGCCAGGTCCGTGCGCCGTCCCAACTGCCGTTCCACTCGGCGATGCGCTGACCGGCGACTGAGTTGATCACGGACCAACCGAGCCCGTGGGTGCGGTTCGGATTCACCCGGGTCCACAGCCGGTTGTCGCGGGTGTCGGCATCGACAATTTCGGCGTTCAACACTTTCCAGCCGAACTTGGCGAGATCGAGCGTGTTGGTTTCAATGCCGCCGCCCAACACTTTCCAGCTCGAATTGGTGTAGCTGCTTTCGATATTCGGGTTGTTGACCGGATGCGGCGGATCAAATCCCGGTTGGCCTTGCGTGCCTATCGCGTCGCGCTCGCGGTACGGTGTGGCGCGCAAGCTGTTGCTCGGCAAATTGCTGCTCTCGTACATCACCCGGGTACTGCTGAGGCCGTATGGTGTGAACAACTCATCTTCCAGCAATTGATTGATGGTGCGGCCGCTGACTTCTTCCAGCACGGCGCCAACAAAAGTGAAGGCATGAGTGGAGTAACTCCAGGTGTTGCCCTCAGTGCAATTGTTGACGACACCGCCATTCCAGATGCTCTGCACGGCGGCGGTTGCATTGCTGTAATGCGTGGTCTGATCGCCAATGCTTGGGTTGGTGCTGTAATGCGGCACGCAGCCGAGGTGCGACAGCGTTTCGGCAACGGTGTGCTGGTGTGCGGCCGGCATGCCGTTCAAATAGCTTGAGGTCAGATCATCGAGATCCAGATCCATCAACAGCGGTGTGCCGTTGTGCCGGGCCTGATTCTGTTCGAGCTTGGCCGCCAGCGTGCCGCCATACACTTTTGCCAGTGAGGCCGCGTTGTAAACGGTGGCAGCATGGGCAGTCTTGTTGTCGTTGACGTCGGCAAAGCCAAATCCGCGCCGGTAGATCGTGCTGCCATTCTGCATCACCACCACCGAGATGCCGGGCAGGTTGTTCAAGCTGCGATAGGACGTGATCGCATCGTTGATCGCGGTTTTATCGGGGTTGCGGTAACGGCTGTCATTCTCTTGCCAGACGCCGGCGTAGCGGACACCATCGTCGGTGTTGTAGCGCTCGAAATCGACCAGTCGGTAACCCTGATCGGCGTAGTCATACCAATAGTTCAAAAAGGTCTGCTGATCGCGATCGGTGCGCACCGCGTGGGCGAGATTGCCATGCTTTTCCCAAATCGCGGCGTAACGTTGGCCGTTCGGGGTGTCGTAGGACTCGAAATCGACCACGTGATAACCGGCGTCACTGCGATTGTCGACTTCGATCTGGTAACTCTCGCGGCTCATGTCGCGCAGCGCGGCCCAATCACGGCCATCGCTGTTGTGCTGCCAGATGCTGTTGTAACGCAGGCCGTCGCTGGTGTTGTAAACATCCAGTTCAACGGGACGCCAGCCCGCATTTTTTTTGCTGGTGAACAAGCTGGCGTATTCGCCCGCGGTCAGGCCCCGGTGTGACGACCAGTCGTAGCCTTCCGTGTTCTGCACCCAGATGCCGGCCCAGCGGATCTGGCCGTTGAGCGGATAGGCTTCGACATCGACCAGTCGCATGCCCTGGCCGGTGTATTCGTTCCAGTAGTCGCTGAACTCGGCGCTGGTCAAATCGCGCCGCACCGCCCAGCCACGACCATCATTCTTGCGCCAGACCATTGAGTACAGCGTGTTGCTGCCGCTCGGGTAGGCGTCAATGTCGGTCAGCAGATAACCGGCGTCCTTGTACTTGGTGAATTCGCTGCTGAATTGCGCGCTGCTGAGGTTGTACTTGAATTGCCAGCCGAGGTTTTTCTTGTCTTCCACCAAGGCGGCCTGGGCGGCGGTGCTGACCAGCGTCATCGCGACGACGAGTCGGCCCAGTTGCTTCAACGATTGCCGTGCCGGGCGGTAAAGGCTGGCCGGCACCGCGTCGGTGCGCGGTGTTTCTTCCCTGAACATGTCCCTCTCCTGAGTTCGGGTTGCCGCCGGCTGGCGGCAACAACGGGCCGATCACGATGGCCCGACGCCAGCGTACGCAGTGACCCACGCTCGGGGAATTTCGAAGATCTGAACAGGGTTTCAGAAAAACTGAACCGGGCGACGCCCGCGTATCCGGCGCGGCTTATTCAAACGGCTGAACCGGCCAGTCACAGGGATTCTGCTGCAGCCAATGCGCGCACTGGCTGATCAGCGCGTCGCGCACGGCCCGCAGTGGCGCCGGGTAATAGTCACGGTGGGCAAATTGCAACAGCACCGGCGTTGCCCAGGCCTTGTCGTAACCGGGCACCAGCCGCAGACCGAGCGCTGGCGTCAGCATGTGCAGCGGCACCACGCCGCGACCGAGGCCGAGCCGGGCCGCATCGATGATGCCGTAAATGTCATCGCAGAACCGGCGCCGGATCCAGCTGGCGGCGCGGCCGTCGTGGCGCTGCAAAAACCGCTCGGTGAAATCATCGGCCTGATTGTGATCGAGGTAGATGTCGTCCTGACGCGGCGGCTCGCCGCGCTCGACCAGCACATTGTGTTCGTGGCCGAGCAGCACGTGGTCATAGCCGGCGCGCGGAATGCGGTCCTGCGACACCATCAGATCCACCTGACCACGCGCCAACAGCTCCGGCAACTCATACATGTGGGCGACCCGGAAATGAATCGCCAGATCCGGGTTGGCCAATTGCAGCGCTTGCAGGGCCGGCATCAGCACCGAGCGGGTAACCGAGGAAAAGCCGGCGATGGTCAGCGCGCCGGCCAATGGGTGCTGGCCAAGCAGATCGCCGAGCAGCGCTTCCTGCAGGCTTTCGATCTGCTGACCGTAGCGCAGCAAGCGTTCGCCGGTGTCGGTCAACGTCACCGCGTTGTTGCTGCGATCAAACAGTCGCACACCGAGCTGGCTTTCCAGGGCGGCAATCCGCTGCGACAAGGCCGATGGCGTGATGCACAGCTGCTCGGCGGCTTTGCCGAAATGCAGTGTCTTGGCGACCGCGATAAAAGCATCCAGATTGCGTGATTGCAGTTCGACTTTCATGTCGTCAGCGGTTCCTTGGTGACCAGCGGCGATGGCGAATGGCTGTGGTGGTGTGCGCTGCTTAACGTGATCGATCCTTGGACTCAGTCCCAGGCCACATCCACCGCATCACACAGTGTATGCATGAACTCACTGGCGGCGCGGTAACGGGTCAGGCAGAACCTCGCGAAACCGGGCTTCCGTGCCTCGGCCTGATCAAACGCGTGCACGGCAATGAAATCCTTGCGCTTCAAATCCTCGGCGTGCGGGTGATCGTCAGCGAAACCGCGCGGCATGCGCTGCAGGCTGTCGCCCTCCAGCTGAAAGTAGCGTGTGAAGGCTTTCTCGGATTTGGCGCGCTGCCAGGCGTTGGGATTGTCGGCGATGTAATGGCGGATGTGCTTCAGCGCATCCGGTTCCGGATGCCAGAGGCCGGCCGCGAGAAAACATTCGTCCGGACTTAAATGCAGATAAAAGCCCGGCGCGTGCACATCCTTGCCGCTGACATGGCGAAACTGGATGCCGATGTTGATCTTGTACGGCGTTTTGTAGTGACTGAACCGGGTGTCGCGATAGACCCGCATCAATGAGCCGCCGAGCTTCTTGGCGCTGACCACAAACTGCGGCGACAGGCTCGCCATCGGCGCCTGCATGCCGGCGATGAATGCCAGCGCCGGTTCGCGGACAAACTGCTCGTAGTCGGCTTTGTTGGCGTCAAACCAGTCGCGCTGGTTGTTGCGCGCCAGCTGGCTCAGAAAACGAAAGGTATCGGTGCTGAAGGCCATGCGCGGTTCGTGTCTGCCTCGGTGAGCGGCCAGCATAACCGAGCCATGCCCAGCCCGCTTTGGCTTTCAGTATCGACACATTCCGCTCACGGTGTTGTTGGCGGCGGGCACTGCGGATTGCCGCGATCAAAAACGATTTTCCAGACGCCGGGTGCCTGCTGCTGCCAGATCGAGGTGAACCGGGCCACCGGTTTGCCGCTCGGGTCATAGACCGGGCCAGTGCTGAGCGCGAGCGCGCCACCGGCCTGCACTTCGACCTGATCCGGCTGCCACGAGAACGGTGCGTGTGCGCCGCTGAAAAACGCCCGCCAGCCCTCGGCGACCGCCGCCTTGCCGCGCAACGCTCCCTGTGGCGACAGGAAGATGGCGTCGTCGGCGAGAAAGCGGGTGAAGGCGGCGTGATCGCGCGCGGCCATGGTGGCAGCAAAGGCGCGCTCGGCGGCCAACACCTGTGCCTGCAAGGCGGCGTGATCGATGACAGGGGCGATGATCGGCGTGGTGGCGGCGGCAGGCCGCTGGGCACAGGCACTCAGCAGTGCCAACATAAAACCAACGACCAGCATGGAAACGGTATGGCGCATGGCTATCCCTCGCGAGCGAACGAGTGGGATTAAAGCCGGCTGCAGCGAGGACCACCAGCGCACTAATACCGGCAGGCGAGTGCGCAAATTACCGGAGTGATGTGTCGTCGGCCTGATACCGGACGTGACTGAGGCCGCGCCGCCATAGACCAATCCCGATCGGCAGCTATGCCGTTATTCCGCCTGCTGCCGTGACGGTGTCACGTCCTTGCCGAGTTGCCCGGCCCAGAACGCCGTGGTGATTTCGTTGATGGCGCTGCTTTCGGCGTTCAGCAGCACGACGAGACCGGTGCCGCGCTGTTTCGAGTAGGCCACTTCGGCGACATAGCCTTTGACCCAGCCGGCATGCAGATAAATCTCTTCGTTGCCGACTTCGTAAATGCGCCAGCCGAGGCCGTAGTGGGCATCGGTCAAATGTTCGCGCCAGCCTTTGCGGCGCAAATCGCGCACCGTCCGCACGCGCTTTTCGGTCAGCTGTGCGACCACATCCGGCGGCACCACCTCGGGGTTGTAACCCATCTGCGCGATCAGCCATTTGCCGAGATCGGCGGCGCTGGCATTGACGCCGGCCGCCGGCGGCACTTCGTAATAACCGCGTTGTACCTTGGTCGGGATCCAGAGGCCTTTTTTCTTGATGTGCGGCTCGGCGCGGTTGGCGCTGGCGAGAAAGGCATCGAGGCCAATCGAAGCTTGTTGCATGTTCAGTGGCTGGAACAAACGCTGCTGCACCAGCAGCGGATACGGCTGCTGGGTGACGCGCTCGACCGCCGGTTCAATCAGGCTGAACAGGATGTTCTGGTAGCTGTAACACTGGCCCGGCTGACAGAGCGGTTTCAGCTCGCGGAAGCGCGGCAGGATCTTTGGCAGCGGCACATTGGCATCGAGCAGGTTGTCGTAGGCATTGGAAACAAACCCGGTGCTCTGGCTCAGCAAATGTTGAATCTGCAAACCTTGTTGATGTGCGCTCGATTTCAGTTGCAGCTGCGGTACAAAGGCGCTGACTTTGTCGTCCCAGCGCAGCTTGCCTTCTTTGACCAGCAGTGCGGTCAATTCGGCAGCAAAGGTTTTCGACACCGAGGCAATCCGGAACACGGTGGTGTCGGTCACCGGTTCGCTGCCACCGATGGTGCGCACGCCGTGGCCGGAAGCGCGCACGATCTGGCCGTCGCGGACAATCGCATAGGCGCCGCCGGGCAAATGGTTGCTGTCCAGCACCTGGCGGAAATGGCGATCAAAGGCGTCGCTGTCGAACAGCATCGGTTCGGCACGACTGGCCGGCGCCAACACGGCGCACAGCAGGGGCAGGGCAAGCAGCGATTTCAGCATGGTCTCGACCCGCCGGCGGAAACCGGCAGGGGCGTGGCACTCGGGATGGCAGGGATTGTACGGGCTCCGGCCGGCTTGTCCACCGGCCGTTGC
>DASUEK010000131.1:0-2333 GCA_036275115.1 Permianibacter sp.
GGCAGGGTTGTGAAGCTTTCATACCAGCGCAGCAGATCGCGCTGGCCGGCGTGGGCGGACAGGCCGCCGACGGTGTGCACGCGGGCCCGGACGCGAATGGCCTCGCCCCAGAGCCGGATGAAGTCGCGGCCTTCCACCAGCGCCCTGCCCGGCGTGCCACGGGCCTGATAGCCGATCATGATCACCTGGGTCGTGTCGCGCCAGACCAGATGTTTCAGGTGGTGCTTGATGCGGCCACCGGTGCACATGCCGCTGCCGGCGATGATGATGGCGCCACTCTGAATGCGGTTGATCGACTGTGACTCCACCGGCGATGGGGTGAACTGCAGATTGGGCAGCAGCCGGCGCAGCGAGCGATCCGGATCGCCTTCACCGAGCAATCTGACAGCGTCACCGTCATACAAGCCGTGGTGGCGCAAATAGATATTGGTGGCGTCGATCGCGAGCGGGCTGTCGAGAAAAATCTGCCACTTGTGCAAACCCCAATCGCGGTAATGCTTGGCCATCAAATACAGAAGTTCCTGACTGCGACCAACGGCAAACGCCGGGATCAGGATATTGCCGCGCTGCGATTGCTCGTTGCGGAAAATCTCACCGAGCTCTTCGACAGTGGCAGCAAAGTCGCGGTGATCCCGATCGCCATAAGTGCTTTCCATCAGCAGCAAATCGGCATGCTCGACCGTTTTCGGGTCACACAGAATGGGCGCGCCGTACTGGCCGAGATCGCCGGAAAACACCAGCGTGCGCTCGCGATCCGGCGCCTGAATTTTCAGCTCAACAATCGCCGAGCCGAGAATGTGGCCGGCGTCGTGCAGCCGCACCGACATGCGCTCGGTCAGTTTTTGCCAGACGCCGTACTCAATGCCATGAAACTGCTTCATGACCCGCTCTACATCGATTTGGGTATACAGCGGCTCGATGGGCTTCAGGCCTTTACGCGCCCGTTTGCGGTTTTCGATTTCGCTATCGGCTTCCTGCAGATGGGCCGAATCCCGCAGCATGATGCTGCACAGATCGCGGCTGGCCAGATGGGTGTAAACGGGGCCGCGATAGCCCTCCTTCTGCAACCGTGGCAGGCGGCCGGAATGATCGAGATGGGAGTGGCTCAACACCACCGCATCGATGCGGCGGGCATCGTACGGCGAGGGTTCGTAATTGCGGGCATCCTCCTTGGCGCCGCCCTGCAGCAGGCCGCAATCGAGCAGAACCCGCTCCTTGCCCAGCGACACCTCATAGCAGGAACCGGTGACCTCCCCGACCCCGCCCCAGCACCGCAGCTCGACCCGTTCCATGTTGGCTTGCCCCCGCTCTTGAATTTGGTTTGACCGCCCTTATCTCTTTACGCAGATGGTGCTCGCGCACTGTTGATCCGGGTCAATCTGTTACGCCGCACTGCATGCTAGCTTGAAGCATGGCAGTTTCGCTGTTGCCATGCCTCGTTACCTCACTCAACCGATTCAAGAGGAGACGTGCCATGACTCTGATGCGTTACCAACCGTGGTCCATGTTTGACCAATTGCACCGCGAAATCAACCAACTGTTCGATACCCGTGTGCCGCGCGCCGGCGACAACAAAGGCGAGCTGTTCAGCGGCAATTGGGTACCGTCGGTGGATGTCAAAGACAACGGCAAGGAAATTGTGCTGCTGGCCGATCTGCCCGGCATCGACCCGGACAAGATTGAAATCACCGCCAGCAACGGCGTGCTGACCTTGAAAGGTGAGCGTGAATTCTCGAAAGAGTCGGATGAAAGCAACTTCCACCGGATTGAGCGCAGCTACGGCAGCTTCTACCGCCAGTTTGCCCTGCCGGAAACTGCCAACACCGACGAGATCTCGGCCAAAGCCAACCATGGCGTGCTGGAAATCCGCATTCCCAAGCGCAGCGCCAGCGTCGAGAAGCGCATCAGCGTCAACCGTTAAGTCATCACATCAAGCGCTGACGCTGCCGTCAGCGCTTGAGCCACCAATCTCCTGACGGGGGTGCCAGCAGAATTGGCATCCCGGTTTCATCTCCGGCCCCGTATGGGGCCTTTTTTTATTTGCGAACTACACTTGCGGCATCAGGAGCAGTATCCGACAGGGATAGCCGTCGTGTCTGAGGGATGCTGTCATGACCGTCAAATCCCGCTTGCTGTTCAGTCTTGCCATTCCTGTCGTGCTGTTGGCGCTGATTTCCGTCATCGCCATCCGTAGTCTCAGTAGCATCAACGCCAGTGTTGCCAGTATTTATGACGACCGTGTAGTACCTCTGAAACAGTTAAAGCTGATTGCCGATGCCTATGCCGTGTTCGTGATCGACGCGGTCAACAAGGGCAATGCCGGCGTCTTCACG
>DASUEK010000132.1:0-5943 GCA_036275115.1 Permianibacter sp.
CCTTGGCCAAGCTCAGTACTTTGTCGCAAATGCGCTTGGCTTCTGCTTCGGTCATCATGCTCATTCTCGTTCTCCTGACTTAGCCAATCTTGCGTGCCGTGTTGATGACATTGATGCCGTTGAAACGGGCGGTCGAGGCGCCGTGCGAGACGGCGCTGATCTGACCCGGCTGGCCCTTGCCATCAAAGAAGGAACCGCCCATGCGCCAGTCGCGCTCGTCGCAGATCGCGCTGCAGGCATTCCAGAAATCCTGAGTGTTGGCCTGATAGGCAACATCCTCCAGTTCACCGACAATTTGCCCGTCTTTGATTTCATAGAATAGCTGGCCGCCAAACTGGAAGTTGTAACGCTGCTGGTCGATCGAGAACGAACCGGCACCCACAATGTAGATGCCTTTCTTGACGTCCTTGATCATTTCGTCCGGTGTCAGTTTGTCTTTGCCCGGCGCCAGCGACACGTTCGGCATGCGTTGGAACTGCACGCTGCTCCACGAGTCGGCATAGCAGCAACCGTGCGACTCTTTCTCGCCCAGCATGTGCACTTGATCGCGAATGGCCTGGTAGTTGACCAGAATGCCGTCTTTGACCAGATCCCAACGCTTGCAGGTGACGCCTTCATCGTCGTAACCCACGGCACCGAGCGAACCCATCTCGGTTTTATCGGCATACAGGTTGACGATCTTGGAGCCGTACTGGAATTTCTTGCTCTGCCATTTGTCGAGCGTGGCAAAGCTGGTGCCGGCGTAGTTGGCTTCGTAGCCGAGCACGCGGTCGAGTTCGAGCGGGTGACCGACCGACTCGTGGGTGGTCAGGTACATATGCTCCGGCGACAGCACCAGATCATATTTGCCGGCTTCCACCGATTTGGCCGTCAGTTTGGCCTTGGCCTGACGACCGGCCGCGCGTGCGTCTTCGATGATGTCGTAGCTGTTCTTGTACAGCGTGGTGACACCGCCAGCAGCTTGAATCTTGTCACTGGCGCTGCCATCGAGCCACTCGTAACCGCGGCCCACTGGCGCACCCAGCGATTGCCGCGAGCGGAATTTGCCAGTGCTCTTGTCCACGGCGGTGGCGAAGAATGGCACCCACAGCCGGTGCACGTCTTGGTCGATATAGGAACCGTCAGTCGAGGCGAAATATTTCTGCTGGTTGACCTGGAACATCACCGACTGGATGAAGCTCGCGCCGGATTCAAGCGCGGCCTTGTTGGCGGCGATCAGCAGATCGGCTTTTTCCTTGATCGGCACGGCGCGCCAGTCTTTCTTGTACGGGGTTTTCCAGCTGACTTCACCGACGCCTTTGACCGCCGCGAGACGGACCGGCTCGGTCAACAACCGGCTGTTGGCTTTGGCGATCGCCACGGCCTGCTGGGCAGCGGCGGCAATGGCTTCTTTGGTCAGCGCGCTGGTGGCGGCAAAACCGTAGCAGCCGTTGGCGACGACCCGGACGCCGGCACCGACCGACTCGGTGTTGACGACGTTCTCGACGTTGACATCACGGGTAGTGATGAACTGTTGCAGGTAGCGGCCAATGCGGACATCGCAATAGCTGGCACCGGCCTTGGTCGCGGCATTGAGCGCGGCATCGGCCAATTCTTTCTTGAAAGCCACCGCCATCGGTGCAAGCAAGTCTTCCGCGGCGATGGCACGGCCCATGACCGGCACCGTCATTGCACCGACACCTATACCGGTGATTTTCAGAAAATCGCGTCGTTCCATTCTGGTCTCCTTGGCCCGTTTTGTTGTTGGTGCATGAAGTGGCGTATGAGGCAATGGCGCAAACGCGCCTTAACGGGGTGCCCGTACGCTAGCACCGGCAACTGACGCGGCTTGCCGGGCAATCGTTTGCATTTGTTACCAAGTTTGTCGCACCACCACGGCCGGCGGTCGGGCCAGTTGCGCCGGGCCAGCGTTGACGGCCGCTGCCGCTCAGCCCAGCTTGCGAGCGGTATTAATCACATTGATGCCATCAAAGCGCACCGTCGACGAGCCATGTGACACCGCGCTGACCTGCCCCGGCTGCCCCTTGCCATCAAAGAACGAGCCACCCATGCGCCAATCGCGGGCATCGCAGATGGCGCTGCAGGCATTCCAGAATTCCTGGGTATTGGATTGATAGGCAACGTCTTCCAGCATGCCGGCGATTTGGCCGTCCTTGATTTCATAGAACAATTGACCGCCAAACTGAAAGTTGTAGCGCTGCTGATCAATCGAATACGAGCCGCGGCCAATGATGTAAATGCCGTTCTTGACGTCCTTGACCATCTCGTCCGGCGTCAGCGGCGCCTTGCCGGCAGCCAGTGAAATGTTGGGCATGCGCTGGAACTGGATACTGCTCCAAGAATCAGCATAGCTGCAGCCGTGCGACTCCTTTTCACCGAGCATATGCACCTGATCGCGGGTCGCCTGGTAGTTGACCAGGATGCCGTCCTTGATCAGATCCCAGCGTTTGCACGGCACACCTTCATCGTCATAGCCGACGGCACCGAGCGAACCGGGTTCGGTTTTGTCGGCGTAAAAATTGACGAGTTTGGAACCGTACTGGAATTTCTTGCTCTGCCATTTGTCGAGGGTGGCAAAACTGGTGCCGGCGTAATTGGCTTCGTAGCCGAGCACGCGATCGAGTTCGAGCGGATGGCCGACCGATTCGTGCGTCGTGAGAAACAAATGCTCCGGCGCCAATACCAGATCGTATTTGCCCGGCAACACTGATTTGGCGGTGAGTTTTTCCCGCGCTTGTTGGCCGGCAAGCCGGGCATCTTCGATGAGATCGTAGCTGTTTTGATACAGGGTGGTGACACCTCCGGCGGCCCGGATCTTGTCTTCGGTGCGCGCATCCAGCCATTCATAGCCGCGCCCGACCGGCTGCCCGAGCGCCTGTCGGCTGCGGAATTTTCCACTGCTCTTGTCCACCGCAGTAGCGGTGAACGGCGCCCAGATCCGGTGAATGTCCTGATCGATGTAAGAACCATCGGTCGAGGCAAAATATTTCTGTTGGTTGATTTGAAACAGCTGCGAGCGCATGAAGCTGGCCCCAGCAGCGAGCCCGGCCGCATTAGCCGCGAGCAGCAATTCGACCTTGTCCTGGACCGGCACCTGCCGCCAGTCTTTCTGTATCGGCGTTTTCCAGCTGACTTCACCAACCCCTTTGACCGGCGCCAGCCGCACCGGCTCGGTTTGCAGGCGGCTGTTGGCCTTGGCAATCGCCACTGCCTGCTGCGCGGCCGCAGCGACCGCATCGGCAGTCAGCTGATTGGTAGCGAAAAAACCGTAGCAGCCTTTGGCAATCACCCGAATGCCGACTCCAACCGATTCGCTGTTGACCACGTTCTCAACCGACTGATCCCGGGTGGTGATGAATTGCTGCAAGTAGCGACCGATGCGCACATCGCAATAACTGGCACCGGCCTTGGTTGCGGCCGTCATGGCGGCATCGGCCAAGGCTTTCTTTGCGGCCAGTGCCAGTGGCGTCTGCAATTGTTCAGCCGCCAGCAACACCCGACCGGGCATCAGGCTGACGCCAACGCCGAAGCCGGAATACTTGAGAAAATCGCGACGCTCCAAGGCTACCTCCTGACGTTCGGTTGGTCGGAACGGCGGCAACTGCCGTGCTGATCACACGGCGACCCGCGATGCATTCCGACGGTTCACTGCCTCATGGTTTGTTCACTGCATTCCGATCACGGCAACACGATGTCCTGCGGTCATGTACCGACATTGAAATTCAGGTTTTGTCGCGCTGACGACTGTTCACTACCACGGTAAAGGCGATCTGATCATGAATCGCTTGCCGGTTGGCATCCCAGAACACTTGGGCAAAACCCAGCAGACCGGTG
This sequence comes from Permianibacter sp., assembly GCA_036275115.1. Classification (GTDB taxonomy): domain Bacteria; phylum Pseudomonadota; class Gammaproteobacteria; order Enterobacterales; family Permianibacteraceae; genus Permianibacter. The sequence continues at coordinate 3,835 of DASUEK010000132.1, forward strand.
GCAAAACCGGCGGCATAACCGCCGTAGCGGTTGAAGCTTTCCCACACGGTCAGCGGCCGGCCATTGAGTTTTACCACCCGCACACCGAACAGGCGCTTGCCCACCGTCTGGCCTTGCCACCACGCCGTCAACAACGAGAAATACACCGCGGCCCAGCCAAAACCAAAGCCGATGTCATCCAGCAACTGGCGTCCGGTTTCGATCAGACTGAAACTGTCGTGTTCTTCTTTCAGCTTGGCGTTCTCCGCACGCAGCGAACGGACTTCCGCCTCCAGTGGTGACAGTTCGGTGGTTGCCGCGCTGTCGATTGCCGGTTCGCTCACCTCCGCCGCCGGTTCGGCCTTGGTTTTTTTGTCGTTGTCAAAAAGCCAGTCCGACGCCGTTAATACGGCCCAGCCGATGAAAACGGCCATCAACACCACCGGCAATTTGCCGACCGTCGCGAGTTGGCCGTTGCCGCTGTTTTGTTGCCGACGTCGGGTAATCAATTGGTAGCTCAGCACCGCGAGCGCCACGGCAAGCAAAAAACTGCCCGCCTGACTCAGCATGCCGACAATGACGCCGTCGACTGCCCACGCCTTGGCGCGGTCAACCGGTTTGGCGAGCGGCAAACCGAGCAGTTCCGGTGCAACGAAGAATGCTTCCGGCGTTACCCGTTCCCGCGGGTCGATCGCGGCATCACGTGGTGGCATTGGGCCGCCGGGCTGTGCCGGCGCCGGAGGGATCAGACCCTTTTGGTCAGAAGCGTGGGGTTCCATGCAATGCTGCCCTCAGCACATACGCGAGTCAGCCCGCATCATCAGCAAATAAAAAGGCGACCGCAAGGGTCGCCTTTGGTACTGCTGACAGCAAAGGCCAGCGCATCAGTTCTGCTGCATCGGCACCAGATCCAGTTCGACGCGGCGGTTGGCGGCGCGACCAGCTTCGGTCTTGTTGTCAGCAATCGGCATGCTGCTGCCGTAGCCGCGTGCCGACAAGCGCTCGCCGGCAACCCCTTGCGAGCGCAGGTAGTTCGACACAGCCTGAGCACGCTGCTGCGACAGCGTTTGGTTGTAATCGGCCTTGCCGGTGCTGTCGGTGTGGCCCGACACCATCAAGGTGGTGTCATCGAATTCTTTCAGCACTTTTGCCACCGAGCCGAGCACCGGATAGAAATCATCCTTGATCGCGGACTGGTTGGTCGGGAAAGTAATGTTGCCCGGCATCACCAGCTTGATCTCGTTGCCGATGCGCTGCACGCGCACACCGGTGCCTTCCAGTTCTTGCCGCAGCTTGGCTTCCTGGGTGTCCATGTAGACACCGACGCCGGCGCCGATCAAGCCGCAACCGGCGGCATACTTGAGCGCGGTCTCGCGATCCTTGCGGCTGCCGAGCGCGGCGCAGATGGCTGCCGAGATACCGCCGTATTTGACGGCCTTGCTGGTCTGCTGCTCACCGGTGTACGGGTTCACGGTGCAGCCGTTCAGCATCAACACGCCACAGGCGGCGGCAGTCAACAATGTCAGTTTCAATTTCATGGCGGCGCTCCTCTCTCTTCCTGTTCGTTTTCTGGCCGCCACCACTCGGGCAGTGGCGTACCGCAGTACATACAATGGCCGGCAGTCTGGATCGGCCGTCGTGAATTGTAACTGAACGGCGGAATTTTGCCGGTCGTTGCCTTGCTCAATTTGCGGTGGCGTTCACGTCCAGCGTTTTCGGCCCACCCAGATGGCGTTCAAAAAACGCCGTAATGTGGCGGAACAGGTGCAGGCGCAGATCACGGCCAGTGATGCCGTGTTTGCTGCCCGGATACAGCATCAGCTCGAACTCCTTGTTTTTGCGCTGCAGCACGTTCATCAATTCAGCGCTGTGCAGGAACAGCACGTTGTCGTCGGCCATACCGTGTACCAGCAACAGCTTGCCTTGCAATTGATCCACGTAGGGCATCACCGCGCTACGGCGATAGCCCTCACGGTTCTCGTCAGGATGGCCGAGGTAGCGCTCGGTGTAATGGGTGTCGTACCAGGCCCAATCGGTCACCGGCGCGACCGAAACGCCAACGTGGAAATCCTGCGGCGCCTGCAGCAACATCATCAGGCTCATGTAGCCGCCATAGCTCCAGCCGAACAC
>DASUEK010000133.1:0-3814 GCA_036275115.1 Permianibacter sp.
CAAACGCGGCGATGAAGTCGATTACTACGGCCAGGGCGCCGGTTACACGCTCGACCCGCAGGAAATCATCAACTACGTCGACAAGCACGACAACCAGACACTGTACGACATCAACGGCTATCGCCTGCCGGGCAGCGCAACACTGGCGGATCGGGTGCGGGCGCAAACGCTGGCCGTCGGCTTTGTCGCGCTGGCGCAAGGCGTACCGTTCTTCCACGGCGGCATGGACATCCTGCGCAGCAAGTCTTACGACCGCGACAGCTACAACAGCGGCGATCACTTCAATGGCATCGACTGGAGTCTGGTCAGCAACAACTACGGCGTCGGCGCGCCGGTGGCGGAGAAGAACCAGGACAACTGGGGCTTGATCAAGCCACGTCTCGCCAATGCCGCGATGAAACCGGACGCCAGCGCTGCCGCTGCCATGCATGCCGCGTTCAAGGAATTGCTGGCCATTCGGCAGAGCTCGACGCTGTTCCGTCTGCGCACCGGCGACGACGTGAAAACCCGCGTGCAGTTCCATAACACCGGCTCGACACAAGTGCCCGGCGTGCTCGCGTACAGCGTCGATGGCAGCGACTACGACGGCGCCAATTTCGCCCGCGTGGTGGTGGTGTTCAACACCGATACCGCTGCACAAGCGATCACCGTCGATGCGCTGGCCGGCATGGACTTGAGTCTGCATCCGGTGCAGGCCAATGGTAGCGATGCGGTGGTCAAGACCGCCGCGTTCAACAGTGTGAGTGGTGAATTGACTGTGCCGGCGCGAACCGTCGCAGTCTTTGTTGAGCAGTAAGGTCTCTCCTGGCGTGGGGCTGGCTTGTTCAGCAGCCCCGATTTTTTCGCCGGAGTCAGAATCCATTCGGCAGTGAAAGGTAGCGCAGTCATGACAGTACGCATCGCCATCAACGGTTTTGGTCGCATCGGTCGCAACGTCGTACGGGCCTTGTATGAATCCGGTTACCGCGACCGCGTTCAGCTGGTCGCCATCAATGATCTCGGCGATCTCGGCACAGCCGCGCATCTGCTGCGCTATGACAGCGTCCATGGCCGCTTTCCACAGCCGGTCCGTCACGATGGCAACAAGCTGGTAATCGCTGGCGATGAGGTGTTGTATTGCAGCCAGCCGGATCCGGCACAGTTGCCGTGGCGCACGCTCGGCGTTGATGTCGTGCTTGAATGCACCGGCCGGTTCACCTCGCGCGCCAGCGCGGCAGTGCACCTGCAGGCCGGCGCGCGCAAGGTGCTGATCTCGGCACCGGCCGATGACGCCGATGCCACCATTGTCTATGGCGTCAATCACCACACCATCAGCGCCGCCATGCAGATCGTTTCGAATGCGTCCTGCACCACCAACTGTCTGGCACCGGTGGCGAAAGTGCTGCACGAACTGGTCGGCATCGAGCAGGCGTCGATGACCACCATTCACGCCTACACCAATGATCAGCAGCTGCTCGACCTGAATCACAAGGACATTTATCGCGCCCGCTCGGCGACCCAATCGATGATCCCGACCAAGACCGGTGCCGCAAAAGCAGTGGGCCTTGTGCTGCCGCAACTGAAAGGCAAATTCGACGGCATGGCCGTGCGGGTACCGACCATCAACGTCTCGCTGGTTGATCTGAATTTCATCGCGAGTCGCGATACCACAGCCGATGAAATCAACGCCGCAATGCGCAAGGCCGCCGAATCCGGCCCGCTCGCCAGCGTGCTCGACTACAACGACGAGCCGCTGGTGTCGGTCGATTTCAATCACGTGCCGGCCTCGTCCACCTTTGATGCCAACCAAACCAAGGTCAGCGGTCGCTGGGTGAAAGTCATGGCCTGGTATGACAACGAGTGGGGCTTTTCGCACCGGATGCTCGACACCAGTCTGGCGCTCGCCCATGCCGACAAGGCCGCCGCGCGCGTTGCCGCCGCAGCAGCGGCGTGCGCTGGCTAATCACATTTTGCACCCAGGAGGACACCCGCGATGACCGACATGCTGCACACCCAGCGCCGGCTGGAACGCATTCATCACATCGGCAAAGCCTTTGCGGCATCGCCGTCCGGGCTGGCGCTGATCGGCCTCGGCTCGACCGGCCCGCAAGCCGAGCGACTCGATGCCTATTCCGATCTGGATTTCTTTGCCGTGGTCGAGGCCGGTGCCAAACACGCCTACCTGCAGCAACTCGACTGGCTCGATCGCATCGCGCCGGTCAGCTGGCATTTTCACAACACGCCCGACGGCTGCAAGCTGCTGTTTCAGGATGACATCTACTGCGAGTTCGCCGTGTTCGAGCCGCACGAACTCGCCGGCATTCCGTTCAGCACCGGCAAGGTGCTGTGGAAACGTGATGACGTCGATGCCGCCATTGCCACACCGCAACTGCCGGAACCGCGACCACTGAACCACAGCATCGAATGGTGTTTGTACGAAGCGCTGTCGAATCTCTATGTTGGCATCGGTCGCTACTGCCGCGGCGAAAAATTGTCGGCGTTCCGCTTTGTCCAGAGTTATGCCGTTGACCGCGTCATCGAGTTGATCGAACGAACCTGGGATGCCGATGTCCGCGCCCGCGATCCGTTCTCGAATGAGCGCCGCTTTGAACAGCGCTATCCTGAGTTCGCGCCGCTGCTGAGCGCGTTCATGCCCGGTTACCGTGACAGCCCGAAGGCTGCGCTGGCCATGCTGGAATTTCTTGATCTGCACTGGGAAGTGCCGGCACCGCTTGCCGCCTCCATCGATCGGATGGCGCGCAGCCAGCTGCGCTGAGCACACGGCCGTCATCGCCGCCGACAAATCGCAATCGCCGGCCAGCAGCCGTTCTGGCCGGCGCCACGCAAACCGGATTGTTTGCGTTCATAACGACCCGAGCGCCGGATAACGCTGTTCCGGAACACCACCACAACCACCGCAACGCATCCGGAGGACAACCATGCGTGCATCAGTGTTGTGCGGAGGGACCCTGCGTCAGCAGGTCCGTTGTTTCGCTTCGAGAAAATATCGCCGTTCCGTTTCCATTTTCACCATTCGTTCCTTGTTGTTGACCGCGGTCGCAATCGTCGGCTCCCTGTTCTGCACCAACAGTTTTGCCGCCACCGAACAGGACAAGGCCAGCACGGCGATTCTGTTCCAGGGCTTTCATTGGCATTCGGCCAATGGCAGCTGGTACGACAATCTGCAGGGTAAGGCCGGCGATCTGAAAGAGCTCGGCATTACCCATGTCTGGTTTCCGCCGCCGTCCGATGCGGCGTCACTGGAAGGCTATCTGCCACGGCAACTCAATGTGCTGAACAGCAGCTACGGCAGTGAAACCGCGCTGAAGAACGCCATCAGCGCGCTCAATGGTCTGGGCATTAAGAGCGTGGTTGATGTCGTGATCAATCATCGCGTCGGCACCAGCAACTGGGCCGATTTCACCAACCCGAGCTGGGATTGCCGGGCCGTTACCAGCAACGATGAGTGGAGCGGCCGCTGCGGCACGTCCGACACCGGTGATGGCTATGCTGCGGCGCGCGATCTCGATCACCGCCAGAGCTTTCTCCAGAACGATCTGAAAACCTGGTTGTCGTCGCGGCTCAAGGGCGTCGGTTTTTCCGGTATCCGTTACGACTACTCAAAAGGCTATGGCCCGGGGTACGCCGGCTTATATCACGACGCCATGAATCCCAACTTCTGCGTCGGCGAGATCTGGACCGATCTCGACTACAACAATGTCGATGCGCACCGGCAGCAGCTGATGAATTATGTCGACGGCAACGGCGGCAAGTGCGGCGCGTTCGACTTCACCAGCAAAGGCCTGCTCAATCAGGCGCTGTGGGCGAACGAGTA
>DASUEK010000134.1:0-15509 GCA_036275115.1 Permianibacter sp.
GGTGGAATTAGGTGAGCTTGCCTAATTCATGAGTCTTCGGAGCGTGTCTTTCGTAATGATACAAATTTACTTCGCGAACAATGTTGGCTTAGCGATCCAAGAATTCGCGCGGGTCGGAGCATGCCTAAGTCATTTTACAGCATGTAAGGGCATGACTTCGTGGAGGATTTTTTATTGAACAGGTCGTGCTTCGGAGGAGGTATCGACACCGGTGGTGGGACAAATTTACTTCGCTTGTAGGTACAAATTTACTTCCGCGGACAAGGACTGCTGGAACAGTTGGATTCTCCGGTCCATTTGCCTGTCAATTATTGCATTTAACATAATATACATTATAGGATGTTCCAGTTGTGGCGGAAGGCTGCTGCAAAACCGCTGATTTCCGGCGGTTTCGCTGTGATTGCATCCCTGTGCCCGGAAAGCAATCGCTTGCCGGCCCTGCAGGCGCTGGCAAGCCGGTGTCAGGATGGAAAAATCCGACCCAAATTCGGGCATTTTTGGCAGACACACCTATGCTTTGAACGGATGTTTACCACTGGGACTGACGGATTAGATGGGCTGGAGCGGTCACACGGGCTGGAAACTGAGATGGGAACCGCTGCGTCTGCTGTTGTCGCTGCTGATCACCGTGCCCGCGGTACTGCGGGCGGATGACAATCCGGCAGCGCTCAGCCGCGAATACGAAGTCAAGGCCGCGTTTCTGTTCAATTTTGCCAAATACGGTGAATGGCCGGCGGCGTCGCTGCAGGTTTCTCCGTTTCGATTCTGCATCTCTGGACGTCCCGAACTGGCAACCTGGCTGAACCAGCGGCTAAGTGGCCAACGTGTGCATGGGTTGGTCGTGGATGTCGTCGATGTTGCCAGCAGCTTGTCGTCTGGCTGTCATTTGTTGTTCCTGACTGTCGATTTGCCAACTGAGCGCCGGCGTGCGTTGATCGCGGATAGCCAGCAGAAACCCATTTTGATTATTGGCGAAAGCATTGGCGTGCTTGACGACGGTGCAGTGGTGCGCCTTTTTCTCGATGAAGGCACCGTGCATTTTGAGGTCAATCTGACCAATCTGGGCCGTCAGAAGTTGCAGCTCAGTTCCAAACTGCTGCGTCATGCCGATCAGGTGTTCGGCAAAAACACGAGCAGCGGCGAGGGCGTGCCATGATGCAATGGCAGCAAGTCAGCTTGCGTGGTGCCCTGCTTCGTTTGCTTGGGCTGACCGCTGTTGTCACCATTACCCTGGTCGCGTTGACCATCCTTGGTTATGAAGCCAGAACGCACCAGAATCGCCTGCAGCAGGAAGTCTCGGCACAGCTCAATGTGGTGTCACTGAACTTGCAGGCTGCGCTCGATTTTAGCGATCGCGAATCGGCGTTGGAGACGCTACGAACCCTGGCGCTGGACAAGCGTTTCCAGGCCGCTGCCGTGACCGGCCGAGATGGCGAAGTATTCGCCCGGTTTGTCGTGCCGGAGGCCGGTGAATTTCGTTTTCCCCAACTGATAGATCAAGGTCCGGCCGAATCCGTGCAGGGCACCCTGCTCTACTTGCGCCGTGCAGTCACCTTTGAGCAGGAAACGCTTGGCCAGATCCATGCGTTTTATCGCCTGCCCCCGTTAACCGATCGCATGCCGCAGTATGTGATTGTGCTGGCGATTGTCATGGTCGCGCTCGGCATCATGGCGGCGCTGCTTTTTATCGCGGTTGAACAACTGATTGCGAAACCGGCGCGGGTGTTGGCGACACGGGCGCGAACGATGGCTGCCGGTGAAGGCGCCGATTTGCCATTGCCGGCTAACGAAATTCAGCAGCTACAGGTTGATTTCGAACGCATGCTGCTGGCCATTGTCCGGCGTGAAGGTGCTTTGCGTGAACAGCAGGCCCGCATGCAGTTGGCCCTGGCCGCTGCGCAACAAGGCGTTTGGGAACTGGACCCGGCAACGGGCGCCATGATCTGGGATGACGCTGTTTATCGCATGACGGGACTGGCGGCGGACAATTTCCTGCCGAGCTGGAACGGCTTTTTGCAGTTGCTTGGTCCGGATGACGCCGTCAGCCTGACCAGTACGCTGGCAGCCATCCTGCAAAACCAGCGCACGGAAAGCACGACATTTTGTTGGCAACATGTCGAGCGTGGCGAGCGTCATCTGCAATTGGTCGGCAAGCTATTTGTGTCGGAATCGCCACCGAGTCGGATTGTGCGCGGAGTTGTGCGCGATGTGACCGAACCGATTCAAGCAGAGCGTGCGCTGCGCGAAAGCGAGCGGCAGTTCCGACTGCTGGTTGATCAGTCACCAGTGGCGATGTCGGTTATTGATAACGACAGCAGCATCCTGCTGTTGAATGAAGCCTTTCATCAAATGTTTGGCTATGGCCGCGATGTGCTGCTGTCTGTCAATGACTGGTGGGGCCTTGCCTATCCGGATCCGGATTATCGCGCCGAGGTCATGCGAGATTGGCAGCAACGACTGGTGCAGGCCGATGCCACGGGCGAATTGTTCGAGCCGATGGAAGTCCAGGTGCGTTGTCATGACGGCAACGATCGCATCGTCGAGTTCAACGTTCAGCGCATTGGTGAGCGCCGGCTGGTCATTGCGCTTGATCTGACGGCACGCAAGCGGGCCGAGCGCGAGATCCGGCAACTCAACGAAGAGCTGGAGCAGCGTGTTCGCAGCCGGACCGAGGAACTCGAAATCGCCAACCGCGAACTGGAAGGTTTCAGTTATTCGGTGTCGCATGACTTGCGTGCGCCGTTGCGCGCCATCAGCGGTTTTGGCGCGGCTTTGGTCAATGACTACCGTGACAAGCTCGATGAAGACGGCCAACGCTATCTGGATCGCATGATGGCGGCGAGCCAGCGCATGGGCATGCTGATCGATGATTTGCTGCGCTTCTCGCGGCTATCGCGCACCGAGATGATCCGTGAGCCAGTCGTGATGGGCGATTTGGTGGCGCAGATCTGGCAGGAGTTGCAGGACAGCGCCGATGAGGACATCGGCCGGCCGGAAGTGGCTGAGCTGCCCGATTGCGTCGCCGACCGCAGCTTGCTGAAACAAGTGCTGTTCAACCTGCTTGCCAACGCCGTCAAGTTCACCCGCGGCGTGTCGCCGCGGCGTATCGAGGTGTTTGCCGAACAACACGGCGCGGAAACGGTTTACGTCGTGCGCGACAACGGCGTTGGCTTCAGCATGGCCTACGCCGACAAGCTGTTTGGCGTCTTCCAGCGGCTGCACCGCGCTGAGGAATTTGAAGGTACCGGGGTTGGTCTGGCGCTGTGTCGGCGCATTGTCGAGCGGCACGGCGGCCGAATCTGGGCGGAAAGCGCACCCGGCAAGGGGGCCAGTTTCCGCTTTACCCTGGCGGTCAAGGGCCTGGTCACGGAATGAGCACCAGTACGAGTCTCCACCGGCTAAAAGATTCATTCATATTGAATCTTTTAGCCGGCTACTTTAACCTGTTGTTGATCAGCATGTACACCAAAGGCGATTGGCCTCTGCCGGGCCCTTGATCTCCATCAAAGGTGATCTGGCACCAAACCTCGACAATTTGTAAGGACAATAAACGGTCGTCATGGCGCAGCAGTGTTCCCTGCTTGTGCCGTAGACCATCTGATGTGGAGGCTCCATGGGGAATAGCAGCGTCCCGGCTGGCATTGCGTACGAAACCCGCGTCGTACGTCAATTTGCCATTGCCACGATTGTTTGGGGAGTTGTCGGCATGCTGGTCGGTGTGATTATCGCCGCTCAGCTGATCTGGCCGGAACTCAATTTCAATGTGCCGTGGCTTTCCTACGGCCGGTTGCGACCACTGCACACCAATGCGGTGATCTTTGCTTTTGGTGGTTGCGCCCTGTTCGCCACCTCCTACTGGGTAGTGCAACGGACCAGTCACGTACCGCTTGCGTTGCCGAAGCTGGCCGCGTTCACCTTCTGGGGCTGGCAGCTGGTGATTGTGCTGGCCGCTATCACCTTGCCGCTGGGTTACACCTCGGCCAAGGAATACGCCGAACTGGAATGGCCGATTGACATCCTGATCGCCGTGGTCTGGGTGGCCTACGCCATTGTCTTCTTTGAAACCATACGCCGCCGCAACACCTCGCACATTTATGTGGCGAACTGGTTCTTCGGCGCGTTCATTCTGACCGTTGCGATTCTGCATATCGTCAATAGCGCCGCAGTGCCGGTATCGCTGACCAAGTCGTACTCAGCCTACCCCGGTGCCGTCGATGCGATGGTGCAATGGTGGTATGGCCATAACGCGGTCGGATTCTTCCTGACGGCCGGCTTCCTCGGCATGATGTATTACTTCGTGCCGAAGCAGGCGGGGCGTCCGGTGTATTCGTATCGGCTGTCTGTTGTCCACTTCTGGGCGCTGATTGCGGTGTACATGTGGGCTGGTCCGCACCACCTGCACTACTCTGCCCTGCCAGACTGGGCGCAATCACTCGGCATGATTTTCTCGCTGATTCTGCTTGCACCAAGCTGGGGCGGCGCCATCAACGGCGTGATGACCTTGTCGGGGGCCTGGGACAAGCTGCGCACCGACCCGATCATCCGCTTCATGATCGTCTCGCTGTCGTTCTACATGATGTCGACCTTTGAAGGTCCGATGATGTCGATCAAGACGGTCAACGCCTTGTCGCACAACACCGAGTGGACCGTGGGTCACGTCCACTCCGGCGCGCTCGGCTGGGTGGCGTTCATTTCGATTGGTTGCTTGTACGCCCTGATCCCGCCGCTGTTCAACAAAGACAAGATGTACAGCACCAAGCTGATCAGCTGGCACTTCTGGGTCGCGACCATCGGCGTTGTGCTCTACATCGCCTCGATGTGGATCGCTGGCGTGATGGAAGGTTTGATGTGGCGCGCGGTCAATGCCGACGGCACCCTGACCTACACCTTTGTTGAAGCGCTGAAAGCCAAGTACCCGTATTACATCGTGCGCTTGATCGGCGGCCTGATGTTCCTGTCCGGCATGTTGATCATGGTTTACAACGTGGTCAAAACGCTGACCTCGCCGTCTACCACTGCTGCCAAGCAACCTGCGCTGCAAGCCGCTTGAGGAGCCACGCGATGAATCACGAAAAAGTTGAAAAGAACGTTGGCCTGATGGCGATCCTGATCATCATCGTGGTCAGTTTCGGTGGCCTGGCCGAAATCGTTCCGCTGTACTTTGTCAAAGACACGACCGAACCGGTTGCCGGTTTGCAGCCGTGGAACGCGCTGCAGGTGGAAGGCCGCGATGTCTACATCCGCGAAGGCTGCCACGTCTGCCACACCCAGATGATCCGGCCGTTCCGCGCCGAAACCGAGCGCTACGGTCACTACTCGCTCGCGGGCGAGCACGTCTGGGAGCATCCGTTCCTGTGGGGCTCCAAGCGCACGGGTCCGGATCTGGCCCGGGTCGGTGGCCGCTATTCGGATGAATGGCACCGCGTGCACCTGACCAATCCGCGCATCGTCGTGCCGGAGTCAAACATGCCGGCATTCCCGTGGTTGAACAGCAATGTGCTGACCGGTGACGACACCGCGGCCAAGCTGAAAGCGCTGCGTCTGCTCGGTGTGCCGTACACCGACGAGCAAATCGCCAACGCCAAGACTGACGTTGCTGGCAAAACCGAAATGGACGCCGTTGTGGCTTATCTGCAAGGCCTCGGCACCACCATCAAGGCGAAGAGGTAATCCCCATGGACATGAACTGGTTTCGTGGCGCCATGACCGTGATCTGGCTGGTGATCTTCCTCGGCGTGCTGTGGTGGGCCTACAGCCCGCGTCGGAAAGCACGATTTGAAGATGCCGCACGCCTGGTTTTTGATGACCAGCCGCGCGACGGCAACAGCAGCGATTCTCGGGAGCGGTAATCATGAGTCTGACCGTCAGTCTCTACATCATGGCGCTGGTCGCGCTGAACATTGCCGGTTGCTGGTGGTTGCTGGTGAAAACCAAAAACCTGAAAGCCGATGAAGATGCCAGCGGCAAGGTCAATCACAGTTACGATGGTATTGAGGAATACAACAAGCCGCTGCCGCGTTGGTGGTTGTATCTGTTCTACATCACCATTTTCTTCTCGATTGGCTATCTGGTGTTGTATCCGGGCTTTGGTCACCTGCCGGGCGTACTCGGCTGGACCCAAACTGGCCAACATGCCGAAGAAGTGAAAGTGGCCGAGGAAAAAGTGGCGCCGTTGTATGCCGGCTTTCTCGCCAAATCGGTTGCGGATCTGGGCAATGATCAAGCCGCACTTGCGGTGGGCTCGCGGCTGTTCGGTAACAACTGCGCAACCTGCCATGGTGCCGATGCCAAAGGCGCGCCAGGCTTTCCGAACCTGACCGATGCTGACTGGATCTACGGTGGCGAGCCGGAAACCATCAAGCAGACGCTCACCTTGGGTCGTCAGGGCATGATGCCGGCATTCGGCGCCACGCTTGATGAGCCGGCGCAGTTGGCGGTTCGCCACTATGTGCTGTCGCTGAGCGGTCGTGATCACGACGCGCAACTGGCGGCGCAAGGCAAGAGCAGTTTCGACACCGTGTGCGCCGCCTGTCATGGAATGGATGGCAAAGGCAATAAAATGCTCGGCGCTGTCAACCTGACCGACGATGTCTGGCTCTACGGCGGCACGCACGCTGCCATTGCCGACACCATCAAAAACGGCCGCAACGGCGTGATGCCGGCGCACGGCGACTTGCTCGGCGAAGCGCGCATTCATGTGTTGACCGCCTACTTGCTGTCGTTGTCGGCTGACCAGAAGTGATGGGAGTGCTGTAAATGCCGGGTGACATCCCAGTCCAGGAGCTTTACGTCAAAGCGCCGAAAATTTATGCCAAGAAAGTCAGCGGTGTGTTTGCCAAGCTGCGCACCTCTGCAATGTGGCTGCTACTGGGATGGTATTACCTTGCGCCCTGGCTGACCTGGGATGGCCGTCAGGCCATCCTGTTCGATCTGCCGGGGCGCAAGTTTCACCTGTTTGGCCTGACACTGTGGCCGCAGGATTTCATTTTTCTGGCGTGGCTGTTGATTCTGGCCGCGCTCGCCTTGTTTTTCTTCACCGCCGTGGCCGGTCGGTTGTGGTGTGGTTATGCCTGCCCGCAAACGGTCTGGACCAAGGCCTTCATGTGGATGGAGCGGATCACCGAAGGCGATCGTAACGCCCGCATGCGGCTCGACAAGCAGCCGCTCAGTTTTGAAAAAGTTCGCAAGAAAACCGCCAAGCACTCGCTCTGGATCGTGTTTGCGCTGTTTACCGGCTACACCTTTGTCGGCTTCTTTGTGCCGATTCGGGAGCTGTCGACCGACATGGTCAACGGCACGCTCGGCGGCTGGGGCTGGTTCTGGGTGCTGTTCTACAGCTTCGCCACGTATGGCAATGCCGGCAAGCTGCGTGAACAAGTCTGCATCTATATGTGTCCGTACGCACGCTTTCAGGGCGCGATGTTCGACAAAGATACGCTGATCATCGCTTACGACGAAAAGCGTGGCGAACCGCGTGGCGCCCGCAAGAAAGACGCCGAACGCGGTCATGATGGACTCGGCGACTGCATCGACTGCAAACAGTGTGTTCACGTCTGCCCGACTGGCATCGACATCCGCGATGGTTTGCAGATTGCTTGCATCGCGTGCGCCGCCTGCATCGATGCTTGTGACGAAGTCATGGTCAAGATGAACTACCCGAAAGGGTTGGTTCGTTACACCACCGAGCATCGTGACACCGGCAAAGAAACGCATGTGCTGCGGCCACGGATCATCATCTACGCGGTATTGCTGTTTACCCTGATGGCGCTGTTTGTTTACGCGCTGTCCGTACGGACTCCGCTGCGGGTGGATGTGCTGCGTGACCGCGGCCGGCTATATACGGCCACCTCAATTGGCACCATCGAGAATGTCTACACGCTGAAAGTGATGAACATGGATCAGGTCCCGCATCGCTATCGCTTGCAGGCATCGGCTGATGTCCCGGTGATCGTCAAAGGCGATCTGGAGTTTGAGGTTCCGGCTGGCGAGATCCTGAACATTCCGGTCCGTCTGGAGATTGATCCTTACGAACTCAAGGAGGCCACCAGCACGGTGAGCTTCCGAATTGAATCCATCGATCAGCCGACACTGGTGGTTGAGGAATCGTCCAGTTTCATCAAGCCTGCCAATGTTGGAGCACGTTAATGTCGGAGTCGTCAACCTCTGCCGCTGATGTCAGCGCATCGGCAAACGGTAAAACCGCCGGCGTGAACTGGTGGAAGTTGCCATGGCTGCTGTTGTGGTTGCTGCCGGCCGCCTCCGTGGTTGCCGGACTCAGCACGGTATTCATCGCCGTCAAACACGGCGACAGCATGGTCAAGGACGATTACTACCGCGAAGGCCTCGCATACAACGTGCAACAACAGGCTGATCAAAAAGCCGCCGGTTTCCGGATGCATGCCATGCTGTTGTTGCTGGACCAGCAGTCGCTGGATCAGAGACTGATGGTCATTGTCAGCGCGGAAGATCTGCCCGCGCTTCCGGAGACCTTGGAGCTTTCGCTCTCCCACCCTACCGACCACAGCGCCGATCAGCGTATCGTGCTGCGCCGTCAACAGGGGCAGCAGTACCTCGGTGATGCCAAGCTGACGCGTCATGCCAATTGGCATGTGCAATTGCAACCCGAAGATGCCAGCTGGCGCCTGCGCGGCCGTTGGCAATCACCGACCGCAACCAAGCTGAGTCCGGAAGTCCTGTAATCGACCGCGCTGTGGTAACGGTTAGCCGCCGTTCACTCGCCGAGGATGTTTGTCGTGAATTGCTTCCACTGCGCTGAAGCCTGCCCCACCGATACGCCGTTTCGCGCCACGCTCGACGGTGTCAACCGCGAGTTTTGTTGCGCCGGTTGCCAGGCCGTTGCCGAAACCATTTATCAAAGCGGGCTTGGCAGCTATTACAGCTACCGTCAGGCGCCAGCCAAACGTCAGGAAGCCGGTGTTCCGGCCGAACTGCTTGCCGCACTGGAGCAAAGCGCACGCGCCTCCGCCTGTCTGGAAGAAAGCGGCGAAGAAAGCCGAGTCGCCCTGTTTGTCGAGGGCTTGAACTGCCCGGCGTGCAGCTGGTTGCTAGAGCGGCATTTGCGTCAGCAGCCCGGTGTCCGCGAGGTGCAAATCCAATTGTCGGCGCGCCGTTTGGTGCTGCGCTGGGATCATCTGCAGCAACCGTTGCGGCAATTACTGGCCGAACTGCAGCGAATCGGTTATCAGGCAACACCGTTTGCACCGGACCAAGTGGAACAACAACTGGAGCAGGAGGGGCGCGATCTGTTGAAACGCCTCGCGGTTGCCGGTTTCGGCATGATGCAGGCGATGATGTACGCCGTTGGCTTGTACCTCGGCGTCATTGGCGATCTCGACAAAACCCATGAGCTCTGGCTGCGCTGGAGTTCTTTGCTGGTTTCGCTGCCGGTGTTGTTGTACAGCTGCCAACCGTTTACCCGTAACGCAATCAGCGCCCTTCGCCTGCGCAGCCTCAACATGGACGTGCCGGTTGCGGCCGCGATGTGGCTGGCGTTTCTGGCCAGTTGCTGGAACACCATTCAGCAGGATGGCCAAGTCTATTTCGAGTCGATCAGCATGTTTGCGTTTTTGCTGCTGCTCGGCCGTTATCTGGAATTGAAAGCGCGGCAGCGGGCGACGCGCGCCGCCGGGTTGCAGCAACGCCTATTGCCACAAACGGCGCGGATCTGGCGTGACGATCAATGGCAACGGGTCGCGCT
Source organism: Permianibacter sp. (assembly GCA_036275115.1). Taxonomy (GTDB): domain Bacteria; phylum Pseudomonadota; class Gammaproteobacteria; order Enterobacterales; family Permianibacteraceae; genus Permianibacter. The sequence continues at coordinate 9,719 of DASUEK010000134.1, forward strand.
AAGTGACGTACAGGTCGGTGAGCGCATGCTGGTGCAAGCCGGTGAAACCGTGCCGGCCGATGGCGCCGTAGTTTCCGGCTCGGCAGGTGCTGACGAGAGCCTGCTGACCGGTGAACCGGCGCTGGTCAACAAGCAGGTTCACGACGCTGTGCTGGCCGGCAGCACGATCAGCGGCGGCGCATTGGAACTCACCGTTACCCGCAGCGGTACCGATACCTATATCGCGCAACTGACTCGTCTGCAGGATGAAGCGCTGGCGCAGCGCCCTGCCCTGCAACTGCTGGCCGACAATGTCGCGCGCTGGTTCGTGGCCGGCGTTCTGCTGTTGTCGGTGCTGGTGTATGCCGGCTGGTGGCAGTTTGATGCGACGCGTGCCTTTGATATCACGCTTGCCGTGTTGGTGGTGACTTGCCCTTGCGCGCTTTCACTCGCCTTGCCGACAGCATGGGCCGCGGCAACGCATCAATTGCTGCGCGAAGGCGTATTACTGCGCCGCGCGGCGGTGCTGGAAAAACTGGCGACGTTGACCGATGTGGTGTTCGACAAAACCGGTACGCTGACCACTGGTGCGCTGCAGATTACCTCCGTGCGCGTTCGCGATGATCAAAACCGACAAACTGTGCTGGCACTTGCCGCCGCGCTTGAGCAGCACTCCTCGCATCCGATTGCGCGCGCGTTTCATCCGCATACCAATAATGACTTGCTCGCCAAAGCGGTTACCGAAACGGCCGGACTGGGCGTTAGTGGCAGCATTGCCGGTCGTCAATACTGGCTCGGCCAGAAACGTTGGCTGCCGGCGGCGGCACAGGCTGCGGTGCAAGACGGTGAAATCGCCCTTGCCGACAGCGATGGCTGGCTGGCGTCATTCCAGTTGCAGGATGAGCTGCGTAGCGACGCCGTCGCCTTGTGTCGCGAGTTGCGCGCCAGCGGTTTGCGTCTGCATTTGCTGAGTGGCGATCATCACGCAGCGGTCGAGCGCTGCGCCCAGGCACTCGGTATTGACGCGGTACACGCACGGCAATCACCGGCGCAAAAACGTGACTATGTGCAAGCCTTGCAGCGGCAAGGACGCAAACTGCTCATGCTCGGTGATGGAATCAACGACGCGCCGGTGCTTGCGGCCGCCGATGTCTCGATGGCGATCGGCAGTGGTGCCGATTTCGCCCGCCGAGCCGCCGATGCGGTACTGCTGCAAAGCCAGCTGAGCGTGATTGCGCGGGCATTGCAGGTTGCCAAGCAAACCCGACGCATCGTGCGCGAGAATCTGGCGTGGGCATTGATCTACAATCTGGTCGCGCTGCCGGCGGCGATTGCCGGTGTGCTGACACCGTGGCAGGCCGCTATCGGGATGTCGCTGTCCTCGTTGCTGGTCACCGTCAATTCGTTGCGCCTGCTACGCGCTGCGCCCATCGCGACCGAACCGGTGCGCACCACCACCCTGCTTGAGTCTGCCGCATGAGCGCCATTTATCTGCTGATTCCACTGGCCATGCTGGTCTTGGCGTTATCGGTTTGGCTGTTTTTCTGGGCGGTCAAGCGCGGTCAGTTTGATGATCTCGACAGTCCCGGCCACAGCATTCTGATGGACGATGCGCCGTCGTCCCGGCAAACGACGCCGCGCAAGCCAAGCGATTCGGATAGCGCCACACCATGACCGATACCAGCTGGCTGCTTGCCGCAGCCTTGTCCGGTCTGTTCAGTGCCGGCCATTGCCTGCCCATGTGCGGCGGCTTTGTCACCCTGCTCGCCCAGAGCGTTGCAGCGCAGCCGTTCTGGCAGCGGCTGGTGCTGGTGCTTGGCTTCAGCATCGGTCGGGTCGCCGTCTACACCCTGCTCGGCCTTGGCCTCGGTGTCCTCGTGCAGGCGGCCGTGCTCGGCAGCGGCTGGCAATGGCTGGCGGTGATCCTGCGGCTGCTGTCGGGCCTGCTATTGGTGTTGATGGGCTTGTATGTGGCCCGGTTCTGGTTTGGCCTGACCAAACTGGAGCGGCTTGGCGCGCGGCTGTGGCCCAAGTTGCAGCCCGCACTGCAGAAGCTGCGCAATATTCGCCATCCTGGCCAGGCGCTGGCCGCCGGTGCCATCTGGGGCCTGCTGCCCTGTGGCCTGGTCTACAGCGCACTGGCGACGGCGGCGACCCGGGCCGATGCCAACGAAGCAGCGCTGTTCATGGCAGCGTTCGGGCTCGGCACCTTGCCGGCGCTGACCGCCGCCGGTTTGCTCAGTACGCCGCGCAGCAAGCCGCTGCCACCGGCATTGCGGGTCGGCGCCGGTCTGGCCCTGATCGGCCTCGGCCTCTGGATTGCCGCGATGAGCTTGCAGACCATCCCGGGCAATGCTGATCCACATCAACACCACCACCACGCCCACTGACTGGCCACTTGATCACGGTCAATCCCCGCCTGCCAGCATGTTCATAGACTGTCCACATTCCTTCTGAATGTATCAATTGCCCGATTTTTGTCCGGGCCATGGTCGCGATGGGCTGAGCCATCCGACCCAAACCGACGCTGGCCACAGGAGCCACTTCATGACGATGATCCTGAATTTTCCGATTCAGCAGGCGCCTACCGCCATCAATCGCGATCTGATCGCCCGCTACAACCTGAGCGGCCCGCGCTACACCTCTTACCCGACCGCCCTGCAATTTCGCAACGACTTCACCGTTCAGGACTACCAGAAAGCGCTGGCCAGCCTGAATCCGGAAACACCGTTGTCGCTGTACCTGCACATGCCGTTCTGTGCAACGCTTTGCTATTACTGTGCTTGCAACAAGATCGTCACCAAGGATCGCACCAAGAGCAGCACTTATGTCGAGTACCTGAAGCGTGAAATCGCACTGCATGCCAAAAATCTCGGCCGCAAGCCCAAGGTCAAGCAGATGCATTGGGGCGGTGGCACACCGACGTTTCTGAGTCATCCGGAAATGGCTGCTGTCGTCAAAACGCTGCACCAGCATTTTGATTTTGCGCCGCGCGACGACGGTGAATACGCCATTGAGATCGATCCGCGCTCGATCCAGTCCGACACGCTGGCTTTCCTCGGCGAGCTTGGCTTCAATCGAGTCAGCCTTGGCGTGCAGGATTTTGATGAGCGCGTGCAACGGGCGGTCAACCGCATCCAGTCCTATGAGCAAACCGAACAAGCGGTGCTGCAATCACGGGCCCATGGCTTCCGCTCGCTCAATATCGATTTGATCTACGGCTTGCCGTTCCAGACCGAAGAAAGCTTCCGGCACACGCTGGAGAAAGTGCTGACATTGCAGCCGGACCGCCTGTCGATTTTCAACTACGCGCACCTGCCGACCCACTTCAAGCCGCAGCAGGCCATTCCGACCTATGCGTTGCCGAGTCCGGAAGAAAAACTGCGCATCATGGAATACACGGTGGGTTTCCTGACCCGCTCGGGTTACGCCCACATCGGCATGGATCACTTTGCCAAACCGGATGACGAGCTGGCAGTCGCACAGCGCAATGGTCAATTACAGCGCAACTTCCAAGGCTACAGCACACACGCTGAATGCGAGTTGCTGAGTCTCGGCGTTTCCTCGATCAGCCAGATTGGCGATTACTACTTCCAGAACGTCAAGGATCTGGAGCAGTACTACGCCATGCTCGACGAGCACAAGCTACCGCTGTGGCGGGGCGTCAAGCTCGATGAAGACGATCGCATCCGGCGCGCCGTCATTATGCAGCTCATTTGCCATTTCCATCTGGAGTTTGCCAAGCTGGAAGCACAGTTCGGGATAATCTTCCGCGACTACTTCAAGCGCGAGCTGGAGCGGCTGCAGGAGTTTGTCGATGACGGATTGTTGCTAATCCATGAGGAGGGCATGGAAGTGACTCCGCTCGGTCGGCTGCTGATCCGTAATATCTGCACCACGTTCGACCGCTATCTGTCGGACATGGCGGAAGGTCGATATTCCCGCTTGATATGACCAGAACTGTCGATAATTCCCTACAGCTCGCGGTTGCTCCGGCACCGCGAGTCACCTATTCTAGCTGCCACTGCCTACAAGGAGCACGGTCCCATGCGCGCCATTGACGTCGCGAGCCCGGTACTGCCAAAAATTTCCTGCCAGCAATGCAGTATCAGCCAGCTCTGCTTGCCGGTCAGCCTGGCCGAAGCGGAAGTCGAGCACCTCGACAGCATCATCAAGCGCAACCGACCCTTGCACCGCGGCGAGCACCTGTTCCGGGCTGGCGAAAACTTTCAATCGCTGTTCGCCATTCGTGCCGGCAGCCTGAAAACTTACACCGTTTCACCGGATGGCGAAGAGCAGATCACCGGCTTTCATCTCGCCGGTGAAGTGATCGGTCTTGACGCCGTTTACCGTCAGTCGCATCCCAGCTTCGCGATGGCAATGGAAACCACCATGGTCTGCGAGTTGCCGTTCGAGCAACTGGAAGAGCTTTCCGGCAGCATTCCGGGCTTGCGTCAGCAGTTGCTGAAAGTGATGAGTCGGGAAATTCTCGAAGATCAGGAACTCTTGTTGCTGCTGAACAAGAAGAATGCCGAAGAACGGCTCGCTGCTTTCTTGATCAACCTGTCGACCCGCTATGCCCGCCGTGGTCGTTCTGCGCAACGTTTCCTGTTGCCCATGACCCGTGGCGACATCGGCAATTACCTTGGTCTTACCATCGAGACGGTCAGCCGGCTGTTTACCCGGTATCAGAAAGCGTCATTGATCGTTGCCAATGGCAAGGAAGTGGAAATTCTCGACATGAAAACGATGAGCGAAATGGCCGGCACCAACTGTGCCCATAGTGGTTGACCCGATTAACTACAACATGCGCTTCAAATAAAAACCGGGCTCTCAGCCCGGTTTTTATTTGTCTGTGTTCCCTTGACCGAGATCAGCGCTTCGGCAATGCCTGGCGCACGGCCTGGACCACTTCATCCAGACCGCCGACGCCCACCCGTTGATGGGTGAGACGGCCCTGTCCATCCAGCACGCTAATGGTGTTGGAATGGGCAATCTCGTCGCCTTCCTGCCGGTACTTCACATTGAACAGCAGCGCGAGTTCGCGAGTGTCGTCGGCGCTGCCGCGCAGAAACTGCCAATGTTGAGGCGCGAGTTTGTGGGTACTCAGAAACTTTGCCATGGTTTCCGGCGTATCGCGATCAGGATCCAGCGTCACCAGTGTGAACTGCACCTGCTGCCGCTCTTCGGCGGACAGTTTTTGCTCGACCCGCTGCAGGTCGGCCACAATCACCGGGCACATGCTGAGGCAATGGCTGTAAACGAACGCCAACACCTGTGGTTTACCGGCCAGCGTCGGCAACATGACATGCTCATTCCGGCTATTGGTCCAATGGGTTTCGCTTTGATAAAGCGAATCGGCCGGCAAGGGCTCGCCAGCCAGCGCCACACTGCTTGCCACGCCACTGAGGCAACTCAAGACCAGCGCAAGATGCCAACTGTTCAAGCGAGACCGCGACAGGAATAAACGTTTCATCGTGCTTCCTCATTGTCATAGGCACAGCGAAAACCGAGATTGACCACCGTGTAGTGGCCCTGCAGCGACGAGCGCAAGGCATAACGCATGAACGCCGCATACTGACTCGGATCGGCACTGCCAGCAGCAGCAGAACCGCACAAGAATTGGTTGTCGACCGCACTGTCCCCTCGCGATTCACCTGTGGTCAGTGCGCTGCTGAAATCCTGGGTCCATTCCCAAATCAAACCGTGCATGTCCTGCACGCCATAACGGTTGGGCTCGCGCTGGCCGACCGGCGGCGCAATTACCGGTGTCGTCGCCGAGTACCACGACAGAATGCGCTTTTCATCCAGT
>DASUEK010000135.1:0-3800 GCA_036275115.1 Permianibacter sp.
AGATCCTGCCAGTCGCCACCGAGCCATTCTTCCAGATGAAACCGGCTGCTGCGTTGTCGCGCGGTTTCCAGTTGCATGCGCAAACCGCCGCGCAGTGAGCGGCGCAGCAACGTCATTTCCGCGCCGCTGATGTCGCCGTCGCGCAGCTGCCGCAGGTGATCGCGCAGGCCATGCAGCATTGCCGCCGTGTGTTCCGGCCGGGTGCTGGCGGTCAGCCGGAGGGCGCTCGCAAGCGGTGCCGCGCTGCAATCGGCGCCAGGGTCGTAACTCATGCCGCGGCGCTCGCGCAGATCGCGAAACAGCCGGCCACTGTTATTGCCGAGCAGCGCAGCCACCGCTTCGCACTGCCAGCGTTGTTCCGGTTGTGCCAACGGCAAGGCAAAGCCGAGTTGCAGTTGCACCTGCGCAGCACCCGGCGTGTCGAGCACATGCAGCTGCCAGTCGCTGGCCGGTAGCGGCAACGGCTGTTGCTGGTTGCGCCAGCGCGCGCTGGGGCGGACCGGTGCCTGCGCGGCCAGCTTGTGCTGCCAGCGTGCGAGATCGTCCGTCGAAAACGCGCCGGCAAACAACCATTGCTGCGCTTCACTGCGCGCTTGCTGCCACGTCGCTTGCAACTGCGCCGTGTCGATATCGCGCAAGCCACTGGCGCTCGCGGCCACGTGTCCGTACGGATGCGCTTCGCCGTAGGCGAGCTGCTGCCAGAGCTGCTCGGCATCACCGCCCTGCAGATCGGCTTCGCGCTGACCGGTGCGCAGGTTGCGGCGCGCTTGGGCTTGACTCGCGGGCAGCGCGAGCGTCGGCTGCTGCCACAGTGCGAGCAGCGTGCTGAGCAAGGCATCGGCGTGTTGCGGCAGCACTTCGGCGCTGAAAATCAGCCGGTGATTGCCACTGCGCACGCTCAGGCTGGCGCCGAGTGAACGCCAGTGCTGTTGCCAGGCGGCCTCACTGTCGGCGTTGCCGACCAATCGCAACAGTTCTGCCAGCAAATCGACGGCATCGCCGTACAGCATGCGGCCGGCGTCGACTTGCAATTGCATCTGCACATACGGCGCCCGCGTACTGGCAAAGGCGCCGATGCGGATGCCGTTGTCGAGTTGCTGGAACGTGGCTGCCGGCAAACTCAGGGTGGGGAAGTCGGTGACGACGGGCGCTGTTGGCAATTGCAGTGGTGGCAGGATTTGCGCGGGTTGTAGCGGACTGGCCGGAATGCGCTGGGCGCAGCCAGCGGTCAGCAGCAGCGGCAGACAAAACACCCCGGCCAGCCATCGAAGCGGCAAGCGAACAGGTGATTTGACATGATTGCGGAGACGAAAATCGCCGACGCGAACACGCGTAGGCTGCCGTGCGGTTGACGCCAAGCGCTGCGGTGAACTCATGCAAGCGTGTGCCATGGCGCGTGCTCGGTTCATAGTGCATTGGCCTCCAGCGCATCGGTCCAGCGGCGCGGCAGCCACTCCAGCAGCCGTTTGCCGAGCCGGATATACCACGGCGGTAACAGCCGCAAACTGACGTGGCCGGCCAGCCACTGTTCGCGGAACACCCGCTGCAGGGTGGCGTGGTCGACGGCTTGCATGCGCTGCAATTCGCGTAGCAGCAGCGGTTGTTGCCACAGCGCGTGATCGAGGCTCTCACGAAAGGCGACGGCGTAGGGCAATTCGCTGAGCGCGATGCGTCGGCGTGCCACCGCCGTTTTCAGTTCGCACAGCGCAGCCGCATCGGGCAAGGCAGCGGGCGCGTCGCGCAGCAGCTGATCGATGCTGTCCTGCAGCGTCGTCAGCGGTGTCGCGGCACGTGGTACCGCGAGAAAGGTCTGCAGGCCGAGACGCGGCATGGTCAGTGGCACTTCGACGCTATGCAGCAGCTCGCCATTTTCTTGCAGCTGTTGTCGCAGCCAACCCTGCTCACCTTCCAGCAACCAATGCTGGATGAGCTGCACGGCGACGGCGTCCGGATGGTCGTCCGGCACCGTTTGCCAGAACAGCGCCAGCGCCGGCCACGGCGCCCGACTGTCGACGAGCTCGCTGGTAAATACCGGTTTCGCGCCGTCGACGTTGGCGCGAACTTCCGCTGGCTCGCCTTGGCCACGCCAGTCGGCCCAATCGCGGGTGAGTTGCGCCCGGACGCGTTCGGTATCGAAGCGGCCGGCGATCACCAGAACGGTACGCTCGGGCCGGTAATGACGCTGATAGAACTGCTGCAAACGCGCTGGCGTGGCCGCCAGCAGATCGGCGTCGCTGCCGGTGACCAAGTGATCGTAATGCGGATGTTGCCAGCGCTGGAACAGCTCGTCGGCGGCGCTGCGCAGAAACGGCACATTGTCGACCCGCAGCGCGATCTCTTCCCGCACGGTGGCGATCTCGTTGCGCACGGTCGTGGCGGTCAGCGCCGGGGCGCGGAACCGTTGCGCTTCCTGCCAGATGAGCTGTGCCAGCGCGTCGGCCGGTACAGTGGCGTAATAGCTGGTGTAGTCGTAATGGGTCTGCGCGTTGTACCAGCCACCGACGTGTTCGATCAGTTTGGCGTAGGCGCCGTCCGGCAGCGTGGCGCTGCCGCGGAACATCAGGTGTTCGAACAAGTGGGCGTAGCCGGTTTCGCCCTCGGTTTCATCGGCGGCACCGACTGCGATGGTGGTGACGATGGCAGCGGTACTGGCTTCGGCATCCGGCAGCAGTATCACCTGCACGCCGTTGTCGAGCGTAAACGCCTGCCGCTGTTGTTGCTGTTGGCTCACCAGCGTGATGGCGTAATCGAGCCCGGGACAATCGCTGTTGGCGCCAACCGTACCGACCAATAGCAGGGCGCTGAACCCGGTTGCTGCGAGGGCGTGGCGAATACGGCAGTGCGTCATGCCGGCGTGTGTCCTGTGGTGATCGGCGACGGTTCCTTGTTTCAGGCCCCGGTTACGGGGCGGCGCCGGATCGGTGGGCTGTCGGCGCTATGGTATTCTGCGCGGCAATTTTGGTCACGGCTGCCGATCGCCATGCGCGGGTTGTACACGCTGCTGTTCTTGTTGTTGCTGCCATTCGTGCTGCTGCGCTTGTGGTGGCGGGGGCGTGCCAATCCCGGTTACCGCCTGCGCTGGCGAGAGCGGTTTGCCCGCTGGCCGGCGCTACAGACCGGCGGCATCTGGCTGCATGCGGTATCGGTCGGCGAAACGCTGGCGGCGGTGCCGCTGGTCAAGGCCTTGCAGCAGCAGTATCCGCAGCTGCCCATCACCATCACCACGACCACGCCCACCGGCTCCGAGCGGGTGCGCGCGGCGTTTGGTGACAGCGTCCAGCACGTTTACGGTCCGTACGATCTGCCGTGGCTGGTGGCGCGTTTTCTGCGCCAATTGCAACCGCGCCTGTGTCTCATCATGGAAACAGAATTGTGGCCGAACCTGCTGGCCGGTTGCCGCGCGGCGCAAGTGCCGGTGGTGCTGGTCAACGCCCGCTTGTCGAAACGCTCGGCGCGCGGCTATGCCCGGGTCGGCGCGCTGACCCGGGGCATGCTCGCGGATCTGCGGGTGATTGCCGCGCAGGAACGCAGCGATGCCCGCCGTTTTGTCCGGCTCGGCATCGCCGCGGAGAAGGTTGTCGTCACCGGCAGCATCAAGACCGATGTAACCGTCAGCGATAGCCAGCGCGAACTCGGCACGCTGCTGCGGGCGCAGCTGGAAGCGGGCGTTGCCCATCGTCGCTATGTCGTGATTGCCGCCAGCACGCACGCCGGTGAAGATGAATTGGTGCTCGATGCATTTGCCACACTGCGTCGCACGCAACCGGAGGCGGCGCTGATTCTGGTGCCACGGCATCCGG
>DASUEK010000136.1:0-6116 GCA_036275115.1 Permianibacter sp.
CCGTATTTTGTCTACCACGGCAAGCGCTGGAATGTTGATCGCAATTTCATTTACGGCAAACTGCTCGAACGCGGCCATCTGAAAATTGATCTGTCACTCGCCGGCACGCCACCGGTCGACAGCGACGACAACGATGCCCGCGCCGGCATGCCGGATCTGGACGCCACCGGCGAAATCGGCCCGTCGATTCAGTACACCCTTCGTCATGACAACGGGCAACACGATGACGGACAGCACGACGAGACGATCTGGCGGGCCGATCTCGCCATTCGCAAAGTGGTGGCCACCGATTTTTCCCATCTCGACGATGCCGGCCACACCTTCTCGCCGCAGATCTACTTCAGCCAGCGCTGGCTGAGCGAAGACACGGCCCGCTGGCAATTCGAAAGCACATTCGGCCCGGTCTACGGCGACGATCGTTACCACGATTTTTTCTATGAAGTGGCGCCGCAATACGCCACCGCCGAGCGCGAGGCCTACAGCCCGGACGGCGGTTTCGGTGGCTGGCGGCTCGCTGCCGGCATGACCCGGCGCAAGGACAATTTCTGGTTCGGCGCGTTTCTGCGTTACTACGACTTGAGCGACGCCGTGTTCGTCGACAGCCCGCTGGTCAAGCACGAGCATTCGTTGCTGGTGGGTGTGGCGTTTGCGTGGATTTTGCAATCCAGCAAACCAACCCATTGAAATCGTTGTGGGAGCGGCTTTAGCCGCGATTGCGGTAAATAAATCGCGGCTAACGCCGCTGCCACAAAAGCGACCGAAAAAAACAAAACGCCACCCGAAGGTGGCGTTTTGTTTTACAGCGAACCGACTCAGTGGCAACCGCCACCGCAGCAATGCTCGCCATCTTCTTCGTCATCGTGGTGGTGGTGACCACCGGCGCCGTGAACATGGCCGTGGGCCAGCTCTTCGGCGCTGGCATCGCGCACGCCAACCACTTCGACCGCAAAGTGCAGTTCAACGCCGGCAAGCTCATGGTTGCCATCGACGGTGACGCGGTCGTCTTCGATATCGGTCACGGTGATCACGACCGGGCCGTTGCCACCGGTCGCCTGGAACTGCATGCCGACCATGATTTCGTCGACGCCGCTGAACATCGAACGCGGCAACACCTGCACCAGATCTTCAATCCGCTCGCCATAGGCTTCGGCGGCCGGGATCACGGCATCAAACTTGTCGCCGACCGACTTGCCGGCCATGGCGCTTTCCAGACCCGGGATGATGTTGCCCATACCCTGGATGAACGCGAGCGGCTGGTTGCCCTCGGAACTGTCCAGCACATTGCCGGCCTTGTCGCGCAGGGTGTAATGGATGCTGACGACCTTGTGATCGGCAATTTGCATGGGGGACTCCGGGTGCAGATAAAGAAAAGGAAACGTGTTGCCGCCGGGCGGCGGGAACGGCCGGCATTCTACACCGAGCGCCGGGTCGCCGTTAGCGCTCGGTCAACACCGGGGCCTATTCCGCCGGCTGCCTGCGCGGTACAGCCGTCCAAATGCGGGCGGGATGCCCGGCACTATTGCAGTGCGCCTCGACGCGCCGGCCACAAGTTCTTACCATGCCCGCCTCCCTCAAGGCTCCACAGGACTTGCTGATGAAAGCCCTTACCGCCCTGCTCGCCGCCGGCCTCGCGCTCGGCGCCGGCTCGACCACACGCGCCGACACCGGCCGCGATGTCCACTCCTATGCCGAACCGGACAAGGTCGTCACCGAACACATCCACCTCGATCTGGATGTCGATTTCGCCGCCAAGCAACTGCGCGGCAGCGCGACGCTGTCGCTGAAGCGCATCGCCAGTGGCGATAACCAGCTGGTGCTCGACACCCGCGATCTGACCATCAGCAAAGTCGAAGCCGCGGCACCGAACGGCGCGTTTGCGCCGACCCCGTTCACGCTCGACAAGGCCGACCCGGCGCTCGGCAGCGCGCTGCGCATCACCCTGCCGGCTGACGCCAAATCGGTGAAGGTGACGTACGCCAGCAGCCCAACCGCCTCCGGCCTGCAGTGGCTCAGCGCCAATCAAACCGCCGGCAAGAAACATCCGTTCATGTTTTCGCAAGCACAGGCCATTCACGCCCGTAGCTTCATCCCGCTGCAAGACACACCGCAAATCCGGGTGACCTACTCGGCCGTCGTGCGCACCCCCAAAGAACTGCGCGCCGTGATGAGCGCCGACAATGATGCCTCGCAACCGACGAACGGCGAATACAAGTTCAAGATGCCGCAGCCGATTCCGTCGTACCTGATCGCCATCGCCGCCGGCGATCTGGCGTTCAAACCGATGAGCGCGCGCACCGGTGTCTGGGCCGAGCCGGTCACGCTCGATGCGGCAGTCAAAGAATTCGAAGACACCGAGAGCATGATCGTCGCCGCCGAAAAACTGTACGGCCCATATGTTTGGGGTCGCTACGATCTGCTGATTCTGCCGCCGTCGTTCCCGTTTGGCGGCATGGAAAACCCGCGCCTGTCGTTCATCACCCCGACCGTCATCGCTGGCGACAAATCACTGGTCAGCTTGATTGCGCACGAACTGGCGCACTCCTGGTCCGGCAACCTGGTCACCAACGCCACGTGGCGTGACCTCTGGCTCAACGAAGGTTTCACCACCTACGTCGAAAACCGGATCATGGAAGAGATCTACGGCCGCGATCGGGCGTTGATGGAACAAACCCTCGGCCGTCATGACTTGCTGGAAGACTTCGCCAAAGTCGACGAAAAAGATCGCGCCCTCGCCATCGACATGACTGGCCGCGATCCGGACGAGGCCTTCTCGCGCGTGCCGTACGACAAAGGCGCTGCGCTGCTGTTCTACCTCGAAGACAAATACGGCCGCGACAAATTCGACGCCTTCGTCAAAGGCTATTTCGCCGCCCACAAGTTCAAGACACTGACCACCGAAGAGTTCATTGCCTACGCCGACAAAGAACTCATCAAGAAAAACCAGCGCGGCATCAAGTTGCCGAAGCTGAAAGAGTGGATCTATCAGCCGGGCCTGCCGGAAGACGCGCCGCAGCCAGAATCACCGGCATTCGAAGCCGTCGACAAGCAACTGGCCAGCTTCACCAGCGGCAAACTCGCCGCCAACAAAATCAAAGCCAAGACCTGGACCACCCACGAATGGCTGCGCTTCCTGAACGGCTTTGCCGACAAACCGACCGTCGCGCAAATGCAGGCGCTCGACGCCGCATTCAAACTGACCCAGACCGGCAACAACGAAATCGCCCACGTCTGGTTGCGCGCCGCGATCAAAGCCGATTACAAACCGGCTTTCCCGCGTCTGGAGCAGTATCTGGTCAGCATCGGCCGCCGCAAACTGGTCATCCCGCTGTACAACCTGCTCGCACAAACCCCGGCCAACAAGGCCTGGGCGATTGAAGTGTTCAAGAAAGCGGAGCCGGGCTATCACCCGTTGACGATTGGCTCGGCGAAGAAAGAGTTGGGATTGAACTAAGTTTCGGCCACGAAAAAGGCGACCAATGGTCGCCTTTTCATAATTCCGAAGCCAATCTCCTGCGTTTCCATACTAATACGGGTCGGTGGGATAATCAGATCCCCCCCCCGTATACCCGTACGAAGTGATAACACTGGAAAACTTCGTGAACGAGAACCTCACACTAGTGTCAGGGATCTGCCATGGCGCTACAATTCTTCCAACAGCAATTCCCCAACGGAAAGGATCCTGCTGATCTGGCCATGGCCGATAGCGACATAACCAACCATCACAAAACTCGTACTCCCAAACAACATTTTCTGGGTCTTCACACTCGCGAGTATTGGGGGTCCAGTAGTATGAGCCGTCACCTAAAGTCTCCCAGCCTGACCCGAGCCAGCGCTCCATATCCCCCGCGCTCGGCGGGTCGCATAAAAATGGATCCTCATCCTCCGTACTGCCTTCTTCTGCAGAAAAAGCAACCGTACAATGCAATGGAAGTATGAGCAAAACTGCAAACCATAGCGACTGGACGTTCATTTTGGCCCTCCTTAATTGCCTAACCCTCTTTCAAAGTACATATCCACACGAGTATCGCCGACCCACTCAAAACTGGCTCCGATAAGTGGTATATCAAGATTGTTGTAATGGATAATTTCGGAAATTTCGTCAAAGGCCGCTCGTCGCTCTTCTACAGACGATGCGATGAAACTGATGAAACAGCTTTTTTTCTTGCATTCAACCGTTAGGCTGGAAAACACCTGCGGATACTTCCCTGCAGGGAACCGCGTGTATATTTCCACCTCAATATCAGCGCCCGTTCCATCAGAATCAGGCTCATCATTCAGGAAAAATTCCTTGCTTGGTTCAAAAGCAGGATATGCTCTGCGAGCCCGCGGTCGAGCTTTCTGCTTTTCCTCCGCCGGAGATTGAGTATCATCACCTGAAGCAATGTCCATTTGACTAGGCAGTGTGGATGACGACTCTTCGCTGCCACTTGTCGCCCTTTCTTCTACAACCGAAGGGTTCATCTTTTTATAGGCTTGTGAGCCAGCATAATTGGATGTGTCAGGGTCGGAAGACTTTTCCCCCAAAAAATTTTGGTGTCCAAGGGCGAAATAAATCAGCCACACAGCACTAAGGCAGATTGCTACCCCCAAAGTGGCCTTGGTCGTCGATTTCGAAGACATTGTTTAGCCATAGCAGTGAGTTGGGACTCAGATAGTTAAGTAGCACAGAATTCTGCGATGTCAACCGTATAACGGGTCGCATAGGGCGATTTGCTTTTTCGCATTGCCCTACGGGTTTCAGCAGGCAGCTGCGGTTAAATCCCGGAGCAAGTCCCTTATCGGGATTGGTCCCTACGGATTGCTGACGGCAATGTCGCCTCGACCATCGCTTCCAAGGCGCGCAACTTCTCAACGTTGCCAAAACCCTTGCAGCCGTGATTGTCTTTGAAAGTCCAGCCATCAACTGTTGCCGGCGTTGAGAAAATCTTGACGGCGTGATCGGTGGCGAAGCGCTCGCAGATGGATGAGCGGGTCAGATCTTTCGGCATACCGAGCGTTAGCGTTTGCAGTTCCGCATACAGCGAAGCCAGCCGCTGCACTTGCGCCGATTCCATCTTGCCGGTGATAACTGGCTCGCCACCGTGCTGCACGGTGTAAGCGCCGCTTAATTGCCAACGCACCGTCACCGGCTGGCAGGGTTTGCCGCAGTGACTTTGGTATTGGTAATGCGGATACTCCGGCACCGCCTCAGCATCCGCTTGAACAATGTTTTTTGGTGTCAACGTGGAGGCGTTGTGGTGGCTACACGCGGCCATCGCAAGCACGGAAATCAGCAGAACCAATCGCATGACGTTCATCCTTTGCGGTGCACGGCAAGCGGGCCGTGAGCCTGACAGACCGGCATCACTTCGATGCTGCTGATATTGACATGCGCGGGTTGCGCGATGGCCCAATCGACGCATTCGGCGACGTCGGCCGGCGTCAGCGCATCGGCGCCGGCATAGACTTTCGCGGCTTTTTCGGCATCGCCTTTGAAGCGCACCAGCGAGAATTCGCTGCCACCAACCAGACCCGGTTCGATATTGGTGACGCGCACGCCGGTGCCGAGCAGATCGGCGCGGATGTTGCGGGCGAATTGATCGACAAAAGCTTTGCTGGCGCCATAGGCATTGCCGCCGGGGTAGGCGTAGGAACCGGCGATCGAGCCCATCATCAGGACATGGCCACGGCCGCGCTCGACCATGCCCGGCACCAGCAAGCGGGTCAGCAGCGCCAGCGCGGTGCAGTTGGTGTCGATCATCTGTTGCCAGTCGTTCCAGTCGGCTTTGTGCGCCGGCTCCAGACCGAGCGCGAGGCCGGCGTTGTTGACCAGCACATCGACCGCAGCGAACTCAGCCGGAATCGCCGCGATGGCGGCACGCAGCGCCGTCTGGTCACGCACGTCGATGGCAATGACATGACAGGGCACGTTCAAACGCTGCGCCAGTGCCTGCAAACGGTCAGCGCGGCGGGCGAGCAGAATCAGCTTCATGCCACGGGCGGCGAGTCGCTCGGCAATGGCCTCGCCAAAGCCGCTGGAAGCGCCGGTAACCAATGCAATTTTATAGGGGGTTGCCATGTGGGTTCCCATACGTAGGACATTGTTGCAGTGAAATGCGGTACCGCATAATGCAACG
>DASUEK010000137.1:0-3853 GCA_036275115.1 Permianibacter sp.
CAAGCTTTTTTCCTTATTTACAAAGCACAGAGGTTTCTCTGAAGAGCGGGAGTGGTGTGTCGCATACATGAGCCAGAGAGACCTCGGAGGCTACTTAAAGCCAATGCTCAGTTACTCAATCGGGCATCGTGGAATAGAGCCAAAACTCAAACTTAAGATTGGACCAGTCGACGGTCTATTTCCAGATGATTTATCTCTAAATTCTCTAATCAACAGGATCATTATGGGACCAACGACATCTGGCATTCTAGCTATAAATTCGGTCAAAAGAATGCTGGACGAACTAAAGAAAAGCGATCTGAAAGACAAAGTACATCCTTCTTCAATTCCGTTTAGAAAATAAAAAAACGCGGCCAAAGCCGCGTTTTTTATTCAACCCATCCAGCGCTTACTTCGCGCTGTCTTCATACCGCTTCAAACTCACCACAATTTCTTCACGGGCGGCGTCCGGGCCATGCCAGCCCTGCACCTTGACCCACTTGCCTTTTTCCAGATCCTTGTAGTGTTCAAAGAAATGCTGGATCTGGTGGCGCAGCAGTTGCGGCAGATCTTCGTGGGTTTTGACGTCGTCGTAGAGCGGGGTCAGTTTGCTGACCGGCACGGCGAGCAGCTTGGCGTCGCCGCCGGCTTCGTCGTCCATTTTCAGCATGCCGACCGGGCGGCAGCGGATGACCACACCGGCTTGCAGCGGGAACGGGGTGACAACCAGCACGTCGACCGGATCACCGTCGTCGGAAATGGTGTTCGGCACGTAGCCGTAGTTGCAGGGGTAGTGCATGGCGGTGGCCATGAAGCGGTCGACGAAAATCGCGCCCGATTCCTTGTCCACTTCGTACTTGATCGGGTCGGCGTGGGCCGGGATCTCGATGATGACGTTGACTTCATCCGGCACTTTCTTGCCGGCCGGGACTTCCTTCAGAGCCATGGTGCACACCCGCTGCGAACGTGACGCCAGCCGGTCTGGCTGGCGATGAAAAAGGGCGCGCATTATAGCCCTTTGCTGCACCGCGCCATAGAGCAAGGCGTGACCATGCACTAGCTAAATTGGACGAAAGAGCCAATAAATCGGCCTCATGGCAAAGCCGGTGCAGGGCTTGCCAGACGGACGTTGTACTGCCAACCTCATCACAGACCCGCCCAACGCCAAAAATTAGATGTCGCGGCCATTGTTTGCTTCCCTGCCAGCCCTGTTGCTCGTGTTTGCGTCCGCCACCGGATTCACGGCCGAGCCGCCATCGGTGTTTGCGCAAGCCGAGGCCTTGGTGCGCAAGGCAGAACAGCATTTTGGCCGCAATGAAGCCGAGTTGGCGCGGGCCACGATTGTTGAAGCGCACGCCCTGGTCAAAGCCAAGCCGGAACCGGAAGCGGTGCTGTTGATGTTGAGCGTCGAATGCTGGTTCAGCTTTGGTGAAAAGCCGGTGGCCGAGGTGCAGCAGTTTGCCGAACAGGCCATGGCACGGGACGATGTCATCGCCGCGCCGCGCTGGTTCGCCGATCTGCGCATGTGCCGTGGCTACGCTCTCGAGTTGCAAAGTCAGTTGGATGCGGCGATGGCGGACTACGATTTCGCTGTCGCTGAAGGTCGCCGACTGCAGGAAACGCGCCTGCTCGCCGATGCCACCTGGACCCGCGGCGAATTGCGCTCGTTCCGCGGCCAGTTCGCCGACGCCCTGTCGGATCTGAAGGAATCCTACGAGTTGTACCGTCAGCTCGACGACTCGCCCTACGGTCGCGATGTGCTGCGCGCGATTGCCACGCTCTATTCCCGGCTCGGCGAGCACGATCAGGCGCTGCATTACCTGAAACAACTGCGCGCCATTGCCGAGCAGCAGGGCTTGACCGCACTGGCCGAAGCGATGGAAACCGACATGGGCCACGCATTTTCGCGCAAAGGCGATCATGTCAACGCGCTCGATCACTATGACCGTGCGCTGGCTTTGGCGGAAAAGCACAATGTGCCGGCCCAGCTTGCCTTGTTGCAGCAGTCCATCGGTGCCGAACTGGTGGCCATGCAACGGGCGGCGGAAGCTTTGCCGCATTTGGACAAGGCGCTGCAGTTGATCAAAGACCAAAAGGAACCGATTCAGCAGGCCCTGACCCGCTACTACCGAGGCGCCGCGTTATTGCAACTTCAACGCAGCAGCGAAGCCTTGGCAGAGTTCGACCTGGCCATTCCGGTGTTCGAACAGCACGACACCTTGCGCTATCTTGCCGACGCGCGCCGCACCCACGCCGAAGCACTCGCCAGTCGCGGCCAGTGGCAACAGGCGTACCTGAGCCTGCAAAATTTTCTCGCCGATCACTTCAAGCTCGACCAGCAACTGCGGGAAGAGCAGACGGCGCGCTCGCGCGTGCAGTTCGACACCGAAAAGAAAGAGCAGGAAAACGCCCTGCTGGAAAAGCAGCAGCAGTTGACCAATCAGGCGCTGGCCGATGCCGAACGCATCCGGGGCTTGCAGTCGCTGGTCATTGCGTTGGCGGCCGGCCTGACGCTACTGCTCGGTTATCTTGCCTGGCGGCAACTGAAAGCCTCGCGCAGCATGCGCGAGCTGGCGCTCACCGACGAACTCACCCGATTGCCAAATCGTCGCGCCATTCTGAGTTACGCCACCCAGCAGATTGATGACGCAAGACGCCATCAAAAAGTGCTCAGTGTGCTGGTGTGTGATATCGATTACTTCAAGCGGGTCAATGACACCCACGGCCATGCGATCGGCGATGTCGTGTTGCAGCGTATTGCCC
Organism: Permianibacter sp.; assembly: GCA_036275115.1. Classification (GTDB taxonomy): domain Bacteria; phylum Pseudomonadota; class Gammaproteobacteria; order Enterobacterales; family Permianibacteraceae; genus Permianibacter. The sequence goes on from DASUEK010000137.1 coordinate 2,743, forward strand.
ATGCCTGCCAGCACGTGCTGCGCAGCGAAGACAAACTGGGCCGCACCGGCGGCGAGGAATTTCTGGTGGTGTTACCGGGCGCATCTGGCGCCATTGCGATGGACGTTGCCGAACGCTTGCGTCAGGCCGTTGATGCCATCGACTGCCGCGATTTGCACCCGGAACTGCACATCACCATCAGCATTGGCGCCTGCGAATGGACGCCGGCCATTCCGGACATTGCCCAGCTGTCGCGCCATGCCGACGACGCGTTGTACCGTGCCAAAGCCGGCGGCCGCAACCGCGCCGAGTTGGCGCAGCCGAAACTGTAATCGCCCTGACCTCATTCCCCATCATGCCGCGCCACGGCGGCAATGACACGGCATTAGTGCACACGCGCACCGCGTACGATGCCACTTTGCCCTGCCACACCGCCTCCGCATCCTGAACAGGCAAGCCCGCGGGGAACGGGCCGGAGGGAGATCATCATGCGAGTCAGCTTGTCTGTCGTTTTTGCTGTTTTGATCAGCTTTTTATTGTTGGGTGTCATGGCGAATCTGGTGCAGCAACGCGAGTTGCCGCCCATACCGCCAGCGACGGTGTTGAAAGACGTCACCTTGATTGCCCCGGACCCGACTCCGAAAAAGCCGGTTCGCCCGACCTTGCCGGAACAGAAAAAAACCGTCACCCAACCACCGTCGCCGCCCATCGTGATCACACCGCCAGATGAAAGCGGCACTGGCCCTGCCCTGCCGCCGATTGCGCCGGGCTTCGCGCATCCGGATTGGGGGCCGACCGTTCACGGCGAACCGGATTACACCGTTGGAACCGGTCACGATACCAGCCCGAGCAGTGGACTGGTGCCGATCAGTCAGTTGCAACCGCCGTATCCACGCGCGGAAGCGGCGAAAGGCATCGAAGGCTGGGTCAGCCTGCGTTTTGAAGTGCGCCAGGACGGCACGGTCGGCAATGTTCAGGTGCTGAATGGCTCGCCGCGTGGCGTGTTCGATCAGGCCGCCATCAACGCCGTGCAGCGCTGGCGTTATCGACCGACCGAGCAAGGCCCGGTGGTGCAAACGATAACGCTGGATTTCAAACTGGAGCAATAAAGAACAGCGAAGCATTCGCACAC
>DASUEK010000138.1:0-6204 GCA_036275115.1 Permianibacter sp.
CAACGGGCTGGCAGCAGGCTGACCGTCGCAGACCGCCCCCTCACTGACAGGAGCAATTCCATGAAACACTTGCTGACGGGCGCACTCGCCATCGTGTTGAGTGCAACCCTGTCGCTGGCACACGCCAGTGGCTTTGAAGGCGTGGCGGCACCGGCCTTCTCGCTGCCGGATCAGCATGGCAAGACCCGCACGCTGGACGAGTTTGCCGGCCGCTGGCTGGTGCTGTACTTCTACCCGAAGGACAAAACCCCGGGCTGCACCACCGAAGCGAAAAACTTTGCCCGCGATTACAGCAAGTTCACTGCCATCAATACCGAGATCGTCGGAGTCAGCCTCGATGATGTCGCCTCACACAAAGATTTTGCCGATACCGTCGGCGCCACATTCCCGCTGCTGGCCGACACCGAAAAACAGGCCGCCAAGGCCTACAAGGTGCTGACCTCGTTCGGCCCGGTTGACTACACCAAACGACAAACCTTTGTGATCAACCCGGAAGGGCTGGTAGTGAAGCATTACACCGATGTCGATGCCGACGAACATTCGGCGCAGCTGCTGACTGATCTGGCGGCCTTGCAGCAGTAACGGTACCGGCTACGTTTTGCCGCGACAGCGCGCTACTTTATGGCGTTGCTGCCGCGGACTTGCTCTTCTCTTCGGGTGATTCAGGCACCGGCGAATTGCCACCATCGCGCTCGCCGGCCTTGCTGTTCGCTGCCTCCTGCCCAACTGGCAAATTTTGCTGTTCCGGTTCGGCACCGACAGCGATCTTGGCATCGTTCACGCCAGCTCCCGTCGGTTTGCGATAGCGTACCGATAACACCTGCTGAAGCGGTACCACCACGACATCGCTGTTGTCATCAAGCAAGAACAGATACAGGCTGTTGCCTGACAGCACTCGCCACTGACGTGGCGCATCCGGTGCGTTGGCAAAGACAATCTCAGCGCGCAATGCCGTCGGTCGCTGTGACTTGAGCACATGTGTTTCGGCGCTGAACCAGATCACGGCGCCATATATCACCAGAAAGCTGGCCAGCAAATTGTCACGTGAGGGGCGCCGGCTCAAGCCGCTGACCGCTTGCAAGAGCAGCAGCGGCACCGCAAGCACGATCAGATAGGTCAGCGTCAGTCGCCGCACCTCAGGGCCTCCATCGATGGCCTCTGGAATCAGCAAGATAAAAAGCGTCGCTGCAACAAAAATCAGCAGGGTGTACAGAATATTGATCCAGCCAATGCCCAGTTGCTGCTGCAGCGCCTGCAGACGGGTTCGGTTGCGAATCAACCACTGCATGGCAAACGTCAGCAGCACGGCGAGCGCCGCCGAAATCAGACCATCGATGCTCGCGGCCAAATAATCGCTGAGGCCAAAATAGCGGCCGACCTCCACACCGAACCGACCGAGAAAAATAGCGTTGTACACCCAGCCACTGAGCAGAAACAGCACGGATAGCATCGGCAACAGTACCGGTGCGTGCAGCCATTCACTCAGACCGTCTTTGACATCGTCGGCCAACATGATTTTTTGCAGGCGCTTGCGTTCGGCACGGGCAAACGGCGCCACCTGCAGACCCGCTGCCACCGAATCCTGGTCCAGTTGCAGACGCAAGGTTCGCAATGCACCTGCCGCCTGCTGGACATCATTGTCGGTGCGCGCTTGTTGCCAGAGTTGCTGCGCAGCCGCGTCGTCAGCAAAGGACTCGTCACCGGCTTCCAGTCGGCGCACCATCCGGTTCAACACGCGCAGCGGTTCGACATCATCAACCGTTCGCTGTGCAAGCGGCAGGAACGGCCACAGACGCAGTGCGACATGTTCGCGTTGCTGCAAGCGGGCATACGTCAACCGCCAATACCGAATCGTCCACCACGCTGCCATACCGTACATTCCTGTCTGGATGAAGTATTTTTCGCCTGTTTGCTTGGCCCGCGATCACGCCAAACCACAGGTAAATCAAGCGCTACCTAGACTAACCAAGCCACGTGACGCAACCAAGTGGTGAAACAAACTCAGGCCGAAAATCCGAACCGGACCGCAGGGCCAGCTAATGCCTGACATTCATTACTGCCGTTTCAGGCCCCTTTCAGCCAACCAGTTGTCGACCCACGCCAACATACGTGCGTGATTCAACTGCTGCCACCGCGCCAGTTCCGTCGGCACCGTTGCCAGCACATCCTGAAAGTGAAAAAACGCCCGCTGTCGCTGCAACGCTGCAGTCAACGCCGAATGCAGAACCGGCTCGGTAACGCTGGCATGGAACTCCCGCATAACGGCAAACCCGACGGCAGCCGGCAAGGTTGGCAGGCGCAGGAAGCGCGCCGGCGTTTGCTGCATGGCGCTGACGAAAGCCGGATCGTCTTCCACTTCGTCATCGGCAAACAGCGCGCTGGTTTGATAGATCTCGCCAGTGTCGCAATCCAGCCAGCTCTCGACTTGCGGGTTGCGCTCTCGCAAGGCGGTCAGCAAATCATCGGCATTGATCGACAAGCAGCGCATATCGGCCCGATTTACGGTTTCGCACACTGAGAGGCAGCGGTTTCTCGGAAGTAATTTAGCTCACACCAGCGAGCTTCCCGTTGCTCGGCTTGTTCGTAGTCGTGACCGTTCCAGCGATAGCGGAATACCCAGACCTCGGCACCACCGCTGCCCCACGCCGGCACATAAGTCTCGAACTCATGCCAACCGTCGTACTGCGCGGGCAATACCTGCAAGGGATGATGTGCGAGCTCGATGGATTGTGCGCTTGCCTGCCATTGTCCATGGCGCTGGAAGAACAGCACAAATTCAGCGCCACGGGCATACCCGCTTATGGCCAGCAGGTATTGAACGTCGTCACGATCTGCACGCAAACGGACCGCATGCTCTTGCTGCCCCCACGGCCATTTTGTCCCCCATGCCTGATGCCAGGCACGAACGCGTTCGAGCCCATAGGGCGGCTCCAGCAGAAACGGCTCGTCTGGCAACAATTCCCGTTGCTCCGCCGCCAGCACTGCGATGCTCAGAAGCCCGCCAAGCAAGGCCATCAAGCCAAAACGCATGCGTCACTCCCTGTTCTGGTCAACGTCGCGTCGGCCACCATAACGATGAAATCGCGATTAAAAAAGGGGAGCCTGGGCTCCCCTTTTTTACGCTTGGTAAACAACCGGCTTACGCGTTGTTGCCTTCCAGCAGTGCTTTCATCGACAGACGGATTTTGCCGTCTTTGCCGACTTCCAGCACTTTGACTTTGACGACCTGACCTTCTTTCAGGTGATCGCGGACGTTCTCGACGCGCTGGCTGGTGATCTGGCTGATGTGAACCAGACCGTCCTTGCCCGGGGCGATGTTGACGAACGCGCCGAAGTCGGCGATGCGAACCACCGGGCCTTCGAAGATCTGGCCTTCTTCCACATCCGAGGTGATGGCCTTGATGCGCTCGATGGCGTCTTTGGCCTGCTCACCCGACACGGCGGCGATACGGATGGTGCCGTCGTCCGCGATGTCGATGCTGGTGCCGGTCTGCTCGGTGATGCTGCGAATGACGGTGCCGCCCTTGCCGATGACTTCGCGGATTTTTTCCGGATCGATCTTGATGGTGGTGATGCGCGGGGCGAACTGGGAAATGTCACCACGGGCTTCGCTGATCGCCTGGTTCATCACGCTCAGAATGTGCAGACGGCCGCCTTTGGCCTGGTGCAGCGCGGTTTCCATGATCTCTTTGGTGATGCCGTCGATCTTGATGTCCATCTGCAGCGCGGTGATGCCGTTGGCGCTACCGGCGACTTTGAAGTCCATGTCGCCGAGGTGATCTTCGTCGCCGAGAATGTCGGACAGCACAACGAAGCGCTCGCCTTCTTTGACCAGACCCATCGCGATACCGGCGACCGGCGCCTTGATCGGCACACCGGCATCCATCAAGGCCAGCGACGAACCGCAGACCGAGGCCATCGACGAGGAACCGTTCGATTCGGTGATTTCCGACACGACGCGCACCGAGTACGGGAATTTCTCGAAGCTCGGCATCATCGCGGCGACACCACGCTTGGCGAGGCGGCCGTGGCCGATTTCGCGGCGCTTCGGACCGGTCATCATGCCGGTTTCACCGACCGAGAACGGCGGGAAGTTGTAGTTGAACATGAACAGATCTTTCGACTCGCCCATCGGGCTGTCGATCAGCTGTGCATCTTTTTCGGTGCCGAGGGTGACGGCAACGATGGCCTGAGTTTCACCGCGGGTGAACAGCGCCGAACCGTGTGCACGCGGCAGCACGCCGCCCGCGCTGACCGAGATCGCGCGGATCATGTCGTGGTCACGGCCGTCGATGCGCGGCGCGCCCGACAGGATGCGATCACGGACGGTGCGGTATTCGACATCACCGAAAATTTTCTTGACCGCATCGGCGCTCGGCGCGCCTTCTTCGCCGGTGGCGAGTTTGGCAACGACGGCGTCACGCAGTGCGCCAACGGCGGCGTAACGCTGCTGCTTGTCGGCGATTTGGTAAGCGGCGGTCAGGCCGGTTTGCACTTCGGCCTTGATGGCATTGATCAGCGCGTGATTCGGTTCCGGCGCTTTCCAGTCCCACTTCGGCTTGCCGGCTTCGGCAGCGAATTCCTTGATGGCACGGATCGCGACTTGCTGGGCCTGGTGGCCGAACATGACAGCGCCGAGCATCACGGCTTCGGACAGCTCATCGGCTTCCGATTCGACCATCAGCACGGCGGTTTCGGTACCGGCGACGACCAGATCCAGTTTCGATTCTTTCAGCTGTTTGTTGCTCGGGTTGAGCAGGTACTGGCCGTCCTTGTAACCAACGCGGGCCGCGCCGATCGGGCCCATGAACGGCACACCGGACAGCGCCAGCGCGGCCGAGGCACCGATCATCGCCGGAATGTCCGGGGTCACGTCCGGGTTGATCGACATGACGGTCGCGATGATCTGCACTTCGTTCAGGAAGCCTTCCGGAAACAGCGGACGAATCGGGCGGTCGATGAGACGCGACACCAGGGTTTCGTTTTCGGTCGGACGGCCTTCACGCTTTTGGAAACCACCGGGGATACGGCCACCGGCGTAGAATTTTTCCTGGTAATGCACGGTCAACGGGAAGAAATCTTTCTTCGGGTCCGCTTCGGTCTTGGCGACAGCGGTGACCAGCACAACGGTGTCATTGACGTTGACAACAACGGCGCCGGTGGCCTGACGGGCGATCGCGCCGGTCTCGAGGGTCACGCGGTGTTCGCCGTACTGGAAGCTCTTGCTAATCGGATTCACTTATCTTTTCCTCTCTCTTGCCTGTCTTTACACATATCAGTCAGTGATTTGCGCGCGCGATCCTACGCTTTGAGGCCATGAATTGCACGCAAATTGGTACCCTTGCCGGGATTTTGGATGGCCAAAAGCCCGAACCCGATGGGTGGCCGGTAAACGCCAGAAACGACAAAGCCCCGCCAGAGCGGGGCCTTGTCGGAAATGCATTGCCTGACAATGCGCGCTTAGCGACGCAGGTTCAGACGCTCGATCAGCGCGCTGTAACGCTCCGGGCTCTTGCCCTTCAGGTAGTCCAGCAGGGTGCGGCGCTGGCTGACCAGACGCAGCAGGCCACGACGGCTGTGGTGGTCTTTGCTGTGAGCCTGGAAGTGACCTTGCAGGTCATTGATGCGGGCGGTCAGCAGGGCGACCTGGACTTCCGGCGAGCCGGTGTCGTTCTTGCCGCGGCCGAAATCGGCAACGATTTTCGCGGTTTGCTCATTGGTTAGTGACATGACGTACTCCAACTTTCTGGGGCGCTTGGCCCTGTTCAACATACCGCCGGACCGCTCACTAATGCAGAGCCGGCGAAGAGGCGCGGGATTTTACCGATCAGCGTCGGCAAAGCCAAGGTAAATCGCAGGCCGGACCGACGATTGGCAGCCGTCGGCCCGGCCTGTTACAAAGACGGCCTCAACCGAATCGATTTGCCCCGACCGCAGGCCCCTCAATGGAAGCGAGTGAACAGCTGGCGCTGCTGCGCCGGCAGGACAAGCAGACCTTTGCCGCACTCGTGCGGCAGTACCACGGTCCGCTCAAGGCGGTGGCCCGGGCGCTGGTCGGCCCGGCCGAGGCGGAAGAGGTGGTGCAGGATGCCTGGCTCAGCGCCTGGCGGGCGCTGCCGCAGTTTGAAGGCCGCGCCAGCCTCAAGACCTGGCTGACCCGGATCGTGCTCAACGCCGGTTACAACCGGCTGCGCCGGCGTAACG
>DASUEK010000139.1:0-33204 GCA_036275115.1 Permianibacter sp.
CTGACCCCGGCCAATTCGACGCCGGATGGCCCGTGGCTGGCACCGGCCGCAATCGTCGGCATTCTCGGCGCCGAGCAAGACGGCATCACCGGTCTGATGCGTGGTGTGGTGCCGATCGCGATCCATTTTGTGATCATCAGCGGCCTGCTGAGCCTGTTGTTCTTCGCGCTGTCGCGCCGGCCGAAACCGGTGGCCAGCAATGAAGCCAACGAAACAGCAGCCAATTCGGATGCCGGTTCCGACACCGAAACGGAAGCCGAGCCGGAACGGCAAGAACCCAAGCTCTGAGCTTCCTCACTTACTTTCCAGTGGGAGCCGCTTTAGCGGCTTTAGCCGCGATACTCGCCTTGCAAGTCGAATCTATCGCGGCTCAAGCCGCTCCCACAAACCAACCCACGCACAAACCCACCACGCCTTTGGCGCAATCGGCCGCGCTGACGCATAATTGTCAGGCCTCTTTCCCGTCGGCCGCTCTGCGCCATGACTGATCTGCTGCTGCTGTTTGTCGCGACCGCCTTGGTCAACAACGTCGTGCTGGTCAAGTTTCTTGGCCTGTGCCCGTTCATGGGCGTGTCAAACCAGCAAGACACCGCGCTCAGCATGGCGGCCGCCACCAGCTTTGTCCTGACGCTGGCCTCCGGCCTGTCCTATCTGGTCAACAGCTGGATTCTGATCCCGCTTGAAATCGGCTACCTGCGCACACTGAGTTTCATTCTGGTCATCGCCGTGGTGGTGCAATTCACCGAAATGATGATGGCGAAAACCAGTCCGCTGCTGCATCGCCTGCTCGGCATTTACCTGCCGCTCATCACCACCAATTGCGCCGTGCTCGGCGTCGCGCTGCTGAACACCCAGGCCGCGCACAGTTTTGTCGAGTCGCTGGTTTTCGGTTTTGCCGCTGCGGTTGGATTCTCGCTGGTGTTATTCCTGTTTGCCGGCATCCGCGAACGCATCAATGTTGCCGACGTACCGGCGCCGTTTCGCGGCGCCGCCATCGGCCTCATTACGGCGGGACTGATGTCGCTCGCCTTCATGGGCTTTGCGGGGCTGTTCAAATGAAACGGCTCTGGTTTGCCCTGTTGCTGCTGTTCGCGTTGCTACTGCTGACCGATGGTCTGTTCTCGGCCGCGTCGTGGTGGACTGCCCGCACCTGCAGTGAACGCCAGCAACCTTTCGATGTCGCCAAACAAGCCTGTGCCGATGCGCCGGCGTCGCCGATCCTGCAGTGGTGGCAACAGCAGGTGGTGGCTGTGCGCAGCGCCCGCGCTTTCGCGTTCGCTGGTTTCTTCACGCTCAGCGTCGTGCTGATCCGGCGCAACCGGGTGGCAACATGAGCGGGCTGCTGGCACTGGTGATTCTCGGCACCGTATTCGGCGCGGTGCTCGGTTATGCCGCTGTGCGTTACCGCGTCGAGGGCAATCCGCTGGTCGAGCAGATCAATGCGATCCTGCCGCAAACCCAATGCGCGCAGTGCGGCTATCCCGGTTGCAAACCGTATGCAGAAGCCATCGCCAACGGCGATGCCATCAACAAATGCCCGCCCGGCGGCGACGCCGGCGTGAAGGCGCTGGCGCAATTGCTCGGCAAGGACGTGGTGCCACTCGCCGATGCAAGCGCGGTCAAGCCGAAACGGCTGGCATTCATTCGCGAAGACGAATGCATTGGCTGCACCAAGTGCATTCAGGCCTGTCCGGTTGACGCCATTGTCGGCGCACCGAAACTGATGCACACCGTCATCGCCGCCGAGTGCACCGGTTGCGAGCTGTGCCTGCCGCCCTGCCCGGTCGATTGCATCGATTTGATCCCGGCCCCGGCGCCCGCATGGCAATGGCCGAAACCGGCCGACGCGGTCCGCATTCCGATCCGGTTGGTGCAATGATGGCGCGGCAATTGTTCGGCTTCCCCGGCGGATTGGTGCTTGATGATCGCAAAGATCGCGCACTGCACGCACCAATTGCGCCAGTGCCGCTGCCGCCGCTACTGGTATTGCCACTGAAACAACATCTCGGTGCGCCAGCCGTGCCGGTGGTGCAGGAAGGCCAGCGCGTGCATTTCGGCCAATTGCTGGCGCGCGCGGCTGACGGCATCAGCGCGTCGGTGCATGCACCGGCCGATGGCGAAATCAGTTTCATCGGTCTGCATCCGGTGCCGGACGACAGCGGTCTGGCGCAGCCTTGTATCGGGCTCTGCACTGACGAAACGAGCGCCTACGAGGAAGAAGAGTTTGTTGACGACATCAGCCTCACCGATGCCGATCTGCGCGAACGCATCGCGCAGGCGGGTATCGTCGGCTTGGGTGGCGCCGGGTTTCCATCGGCACAGAAGCTGACCGACACGCCGGTCAAATGGCTCATCATCAACGGTGCCGAATGCGAGCCTTACATCAGCTGCGACGAAGCGCTGATGCGCGAGCGCGCCAGCGCCATCATCGAAGGGGCGCAAATCCTCGCGCGCTTGCTGCGGCCGCAACAGGTGCTGTTCGCGATCGAGGACAACAAGCCAGAGGCGATCAAGGCGATTGCCGACGCCTGTGATGAAACCGCGATTGAGGTCGTGGTGATCCCGACCAAGTACCCGAGCGGCGCCCAAAAACAACTCATCCAGAATCTGCTCGGTTTCGAGATCCCGCGCGGCAAGCATTCGGTGGATCTTGGCGTCGTGATGTACAACGTCGGCACCTGTCACGCCATCGCCCGCGCGATTGCCCACTCTGAACCGCTGGTGCGCCGGATTGTCACCATCACCGGTGATGCCGTCGAACGGCCGGGCAATTACGAGGTGGCCATCGGCACACCCATCGAATTCCTGTTGCAACACGTCGGGGTGAAGACGACGCAACTGCGTCGGCTGATCATGGGCGGCCCGATCATGGGCATTGCGCTGTCGGACCATACGGCGCCGATCAGCAAACTCAGCAATTGCCTGATCGCTGCCGGCCCCGGTGAACTCGATGAGTCACTCAATCCGCGGCCCTGCATTCGCTGTGGCGATTGCGTGGAGGTCTGCCCGGCCTCACTGTTGCCGCAGGAATTGCACTGGCACATCCGCGCCGAGCAGTATGCCCGCGCGGAGGCACTGGATTTGCGTGCCTGCATCGAATGCGGCGCCTGCGCTTACGTTTGCCCAAGCCAGATCCCGTTGGTGCAGTACTACCGCCACGGCAAGGCGGTGCTGGCTGAACAGGCGGCAGCGCGCGCCGCCGCCGATCATGCCAAGGCGCGCTTCGATGCCCGGGAAGCGCGGCTGGCGCAGGCACGCACGCGGCGTCAGCAACGCAAAACCGCACAAGCAGCCGCGATGGGCGCCAGCCCGATTGGCGCAGTCGACGCGACTGTAGCATCAGCACTCGCCAGCAACACAGGCGCAGCGACGACGCCAAGTGAACCGATCACGACGGCCAGCGAGACCGATGCCAACGCCAACAACATCAGCACTAACAACCGCATCAATAACAGCAGCACCGACAAGCCGGTGATCGCCCAGCACAACGACCGGCTCGCCGATGTGCTCGCCGCCGCCCGTCGCGCCAAAGAAAAGAAACAGCAGACGGCTTCGCCGACCGTAACCGGCACTGATCCGTCCGATGAGAATGCCAAGCCATGACCCTTGCGATTTCCTCTCCCCATCGCACTCGCGGCGAACGCGTTGGCAGCGTCATGCGCATGGTGTTGTACGGCACCGTGCCGGGCATGGCGGCGCTGATGGCCTTTTTCGGTTGGGGCACGATGATTCAGGTCTGGTCCTGCATCTGGTTTTGCCTGGCCGGCGAGGCGCTGGTGTTGGCACTGCGCGGCCGTGATCCGCTGCGCGAATTGCAGGACTGGAGCGCGGTGGTGACCGGCGTATTGCTCGGCCTTTGTTTGCCGCCCTATGCACCGTGGTGGATCGCGGTCAGTGGCAGCTTGTTTGCCATCATCGTCGGCAAGCAACTGTACGGCGGCCTCGGCATGAACCCGTTCAATCCGGCCATGGTCGGTTATGTGTTTCTGCTGATTTCATTTCCGGTGTCGATGACGGCCTGGACACCGCCGATGACGCTCGCCGCCAATCCACCGGGCCTGTTCGACAGCTTCTTTCTGATTTTCGCCGGCGAAACCTGGGACGGTCGCAGTCTGCAGGCGCTGCGCGCCGGCCTTGACGGATTCACCATGGCAACGCCGCTGGATCATTTGCGCACCGACATCGCCAATGGCCAGATGATTTCGGAGGTGCTGTCGCAACCGGTGTTCGGTGCATTCGCCGGCTACGGCTGGGAATGGGTCAACCTTGCGTTCCTGCTGGGCGGCGGCCTGTTGCTGCAACAGAAAATCATCAGCTGGCAGATCCCGACCGGCGTGCTCGGCGGACTTGCCGGGAGCGCGGTGATTTTCTATGTCTGGAATCCGGATGCGTTTGCCTCGCCGGTGTTTCATTTGTTCAGCGGCGGCACCATGCTGGCGGCGTTTTTTATCGCGACCGATCCGGTCTCGGCCTGCACGACACCGCGCGGCCGGCTCTGGTACGGTCTCGGCATCGGCGTGCTGGTGTATCTCATCCGCACCTTCGGCGGTTACCCGGACGCGTTTGCCTTTGCCATCCTGCTGTTCAATTTGGCGGCACCAAGCATTGATCGCTACACCCGGCCGCGTGCGTACGGCACGCTAACCGAACGACCGCAGGAGCCCGCGCCATGAGCATGGCTCGCCACGCCGCGATGCTGGGCGGCTTCACCCTCGTTTGCACCGCCGCGATTGTGCTGGTGCAAACGCTGACTGCGCCGCGCATCCAAGCCGAGCAGGACGCCGCGTTTGGCCGTTTGCTGGCAGAAGTGCTGCCCTTGTCCGCGTACAACAACACCATTGCCCGCGATTGCACTGTCGTCGAAGACGCCGATACCTTTGGTCGCAGCAGTGCCGTGACCGTCTACCGCGCCCGTCGCGATGGTGCGCCCGCGGCACTGGTGTTCAGCGCAACAGCACCGGATGGCTACAGCGGCGACATTGACCTGCTGATCGCGATTTATCCGGATCAACGCATCGCCGGTGTCCGGGTCACCGCGCACAAGGAAACGCCGGGGCTCGGCGACAAGATTGAACGGCGCAAGGACGACTGGATCGATCAATTCCGCGGCCTCTCGCTGAGCCAGCCGGCCGAAGAAAAATGGACGGTGCGCAAAGACGGCGGTGAGTTCGACGGCTTCACCGGCGCCACCATCACACCACGCGCGGTCATTCACGCGCTGCGGCGGGTGCAGCAATACCATCTGGCCCAGCGCGATGCGCTGTACGCGGCCGGCAATCACTGCGCGGAGGCAACGCCATGACGCACGCCCCAACCGAATCGTGGTGGTCGGAACGCTGGCGCACCGGCCTGTGGACCGGCAACCCGGCGCTGGTGCAATTGCTCGGCTTGTGTCCCCTGCTTGCGATCAGCAACAGCGCGATCAATGGCCTCGGGCTCGGGCTCGCCACGCTGTTGGTGCTGACCGCGTCGAACACGCTGGTGTCACTGGTTCGGCAGTGGATTCCCACCGCGATCCGGATTCCGGTCTATGTGCTGCTGATCGGCTCGCTGGTCACCTGCATCGAATTGCTGATGCACGCCTACACCTTTACCCTTTACCAAACGCTCGGCATTTTCATTCCGCTCATTGTCACCAACTGCGTGATCATCGGTCGCGCCGAAAGTTTTGCCGCGCGCCAGCCGGTGCTGCCGGCACTGGTCGATGGCCTCGCCCACGGCGCCGGATTTGCTGCGGTGCTGTTTGTGCTCGGCAGCGTGCGGGAGTTGCTCGGCAGCGGCCACTGGCTGCACGGCGCCGAGCAGCTGTTCGGCCCGGCCGCCGCCAATTGGTCGGTAAGCGTGGCGAACCCGGAGCAACCGCTGCTGCTGGCGCTGTTGCCGCCCGGCGCCTTTCTCGCCCTCGGCGGCCTTATCGCCGCCAAAAATGCCATTGACCAGCGCCGCCAGACCCGGCACGCTGCCGCTGCGCCTGCTGCCCTTGCAACCCAAGAACAGGCCAGCGACACACCGATTGACCCTCGCCCGACATGAACCCGGAAAAACGCCAGCAAATTTTCGCCCGCCTGCGCGCCGAAAATCCCGCGCCCACCACCGAGCTGAATTACAGCACGCCATTTGAGCTGCTGATTGCGGTGATGCTGTCGGCACAGGCCACCGATGTCAGCGTCAACAAGGCCACCGCGAAATTGTTTCCGGTCGCCAATACGCCGGAGAAAATGCTCGCGCTCGGCGTCGACGGCGTGAAGGACTACATCAAGACCATTGGCCTGTTCAACGCCAAGGCCGAAAACGTCATCAAGACCTGCCGCATCCTGATCGAACAGCATGGCAGCGAAGTCCCGCGTGACCGCGAAGCCTTGGAAGCACTGCCTGGCGTCGGCCGCAAAACTGCCAACGTGGTGCTCAACACCGCCTTTGGCGAGCCGACCATCGCGGTCGACACCCATATTTTCCGGCTCGGCAACCGGCTCAATCTGGCGCCCGGGAAAACCCCGCTCGCGGTGGAGCAAAAATTGCTGAAAGTGGTGCCGGAAGAATTCAAGAAGGACGCCCATCACTGGCTGATTCTGCACGGCCGCTATATCTGCACCGCACGCAATCCGAAATGTGGCGTTTGCGTCATCAATGATTTGTGCGAGTACAAAGCCAAGACACCGCTGGACGCGCAGCCAGTACCGAAGTCGGCCGCCAACACCGCTACGCCATCGCAATCGCGCGTAACCGCCGGCAAGAAAACCCGCACCAGCGCCGCGGCACAACCGGCCAAGCGCAAACAAGCAGGTACCACGGCCAAGGCGAGTACGAGTAAGACCAAAACCGTCAGCCGCTCGGCCAGTAAAGCCCCTCGCACAAAAACCAGCGACAACACACCGGCGCGCAAGTCCGGACGGAGCAGCTCATGATTTTTGGTTCGGATCGCAACAACTTGCGCAAGCTCTGGTTCGAGGTCTATCGCAAGGCACAGGCCGGCGAGCCGCTGACCGCGCTGGAAGAGCAGATCAAGGCGGTGATTGCGCTGCACCCGGAATACCACAAGGCACTGGCACAGCCGGAGCGTTACGGTCAGCAGGATTACCTGCCGGAATTCGGTGAAGTGAATCCGTTTCTGCACATGGGCCTGCACATGGGCCTGCGCGAACAGCTCAGTACTGATCGTCCGACCGGCATTGCCGGCATGTTCGCCCAAGCCAGCTTGCGACTGGGCGACAAACACGCCGCCGAGCACCTGTTGATGGATTGCCTCGCCGAAGCCCTGTGGCAAGCGCAGCGCGAGAACCGGATGCCGGACGAGCAGCGCTATTTCGCCGCCATTCAGGCCCGACTCGACCAGCACTGAGTCAGGCCGCTGTCCAGACGCGCGACTGCGCTCATCGCCACGCACCAGCAACAGCCGCCCCTGATGCGCTCGCACGGCGCTATCGGTTGGCCGGGCGAGTGGCTATGCTTGCGCTATCGCCCCCTGTTCTGGTGCCGTTGCCTTGCGCTTTGCTCCGGCCTTGCCATCGCTTGCTGTACCGCGCCGTTCCCGCTTCGCCGCCGGCGCGGCGCTGTGTGGACTGCTGCTGGTGCTGGGCTTTGCCGAAGTCGAGCTGGCGCCACAACTCATCGAGCGCATGGTGAGCCGCTACGGCAATGACGCCAAGGTGCGGCTGCTTGATTGGCAACATCTGCTGGCGAGCCCGCCGCAGGACGTGCCCACCACGCTCGACACTGTCAATCGCTTCTTCAATCGCATCGAGTTCATTCCGGACGACGAACATTGGCAACAGCACGATTACTGGGCCACGCCCACCGAACTGCTGGCCAGCAACGGCGGTGACTGCGAAGATTTCTCCATTGCCAAATACATGACGCTGATTGCGCTCGGCGTGCCGGAAGCGCAGCTGCGCATCACCTATGTCAAGGCGGTTGAGCTGAATCAGGCCCACATGGTGCTCACCTGGTATGAAAAACCCGATGCCGAGCCGTTGGTGCTGGACAATTTGATCAACGAGATCAAACCCGCCTCGCAGCGGCCAGATCTGATTCCGGTTTACAGCTTCAACGGCGCCGATCTCTGGCTCGCGAAAGAGCGTGGCAACGGCCAGCTGGTCGGGCGCAGCGAACGGATTTCACCGTGGCGGGAATTGCTCGCCCGCATGGCGCGCGATTTTCGCAAGGCGCCGTTTCTGACGGCGCCAGCAGCGCCCTGATGGCACACGCAAGAAGGATGACACCATGTCATTGACCCGACGTTTGCAATGGCTGCTCGCGGTGCTGCTGATGCTGGCACTGGCGGCCAATCTGCTGCTGCAAGTGCAGCGCACCCGGGAGTTTTTGCGCGTGCAACTGCAGACCCACGCCCAGGACACAGCGACCAGTCTGGCGCTGTCGCTGACGCCGGCACTGGCCGCCAAAGACGTGGTCACGGCCGAACGGATGATCGACGCAATTTTTGATCGCGGTTATTTCCGCGCACTGCGCTGGCGCGACGTCAACAATGTAGTGGTGTTGCAACGCGAAAGCATGGCTGCACCAGTGCAGGTGCCCGCCTGGTTTGCCGAGGCGCTGCCGATTGCCGCGCCCCAGGCCGAGGCGTTGCTGAGCGGCGGCTGGACCCAGCACGGCAAACTCGAACTGGAAAGCCACACCGGTTACGCGCTGCTCGCCTTGTGGCGCAGTTTTGTCGATTTGCTACTGGGCTCGGTGATCGCGCTGGTGGCCTTGGGCCTGCTGGTGTTTGTCACGGTGCAGCGTTCGCTGTCACCGTTGCATCGCATGGCCGATGCTGCGCACCAGTTCGTCAGCCGGCGGGCGCCGATGCAGCTGCCTCAAGCTGTCGTGAGCGAATTGCAGCCGCTGGCGCAAGCACTGAGCCAGATGAGCGAACAAGTCGCAGCCCAATTCGCGGCTCAGGCAGCACAGGTGCAAGCCTTGCAGCAGCAATTGCAGTGCGACGCGGTCACCGGTTTACCAAATCGTGCGGCGTTACTGGATGCACTGAGCGCGCTGGAGCAGCAAACGACGCCGACCACGGTGCTGGCGGTGCGCCTTAGCAATCTTGCCAGCATCAATGCCGAGCACGGTTTCGCCGCCACCAACACCTTGCTGCAGGAGTTGACCACGCACTGGCGCAGACAACGCGACTGGCACTGGTACCGCTTGTCGGGTGGTGACTGGCTGGCGCTGGCCGCGCACGCCAGCGCGACGATCGATGTCGCCAGCGTGACGCCGGCCGCGCCCTGGCAGAGTCAGGTCGTGCAATTGACGCTGACCCCCGCGCACAGCGCGCTCGAGCATGTCACCCGCATTGACGCGGCCTTGCAGGAGGCGCAGCAGCGGCACTTGCCATGGTGGCAGGTGCCCGCCGGTGAAATGCTGTCGACCGAACAATGGCGCCAGACCTTGCAGACGGCCGTGCGCGAACAGCGCTTCCGCTTGCTGCCGGCAGCGATTGAAAGTTTTGGCAAGCGCCTGACACCGGCCGTCGAATGGTTGGCGCGGCTGCCACTCGCGGATGGCGGCGAGTGCAGCGCCGGTCAACTGTTTGCGCACAGTCGTCAGCTCGGTTTGGCGGGCGAGGTGGAGGCGGCATTGTTGCAGCGCCTGCACGCCATGCCGCGTGATGATCACCATTGGCATTTGAATGTCAGTGCGAGCGCTGTTTGCGATCCCGCGTGGCAGCAACAACTGTTGCAGTTGGCACGACAGCAAACACTCAGCATCGAGCTCAGCGAAGCCGATGCGCTCAGCGTGCCGGATCTGGCGGTGCGTATGCAGCCGCTGCGCGCCGCCGGCATCGGCATCGGGCTCGATCAAGTCGCGCTATCGGCCGGTTTGCTTGCCGCACTGCCGCGTTGGCGACCGGACTACCTGAAACTCGGCCTCGGCCTTGCCAGCGCCGGTCCCGGTTCGCCGCTGCTGACACAATTGACCCGCTTGGCACAGGCACTCGACATTGCGGTGTTGGTGCCGGTCGCGGCGACTGAAGCGGCCGCGCCGTGGCAACAAGCCGGCGTTGACGGCGTCATGCGGCCACCGGCATAAACGGGCGCCTTCACAGAACAGTTGGCCGAAATTGGGACTATTCACCAGGACATTACCCTGCGCGTTTTGCGAGCCGTCCTAGACTGGATTCAGGTCATGTCCCGACCCGTCTCAGGAGGAGGCTCGCCATGTTGTCCCGTCGTCTGATGTGGTTCCTGCTGGCCAGTATTACCGTCCCCGTCGCCGTCAGCGCCGAAGACCGCTACCAACGCTATTTTGAAAGCGCTTATCGCGCCTGTTCCGATCAATTCCCACCCGACACTGTCAGTGCCAGCGTCGATTACGCCGCCGCCCGCGAGGATTGCTATGCCGGCAAGGTCCAGCAGGCGCTGGCATCATTGCCGCCGAACAGCCCTCAGCTGTTTGAGGGCGCGCTGCAAGCGGCGCCGGATTACGCCCACATTGCCTTCGAAGCAGCGCTGAATGCCGGGTTTGATCCGTACTACGCCGTCACGGCGGCCACCCGGTTGATGCCGGCCTTTGCTGACCGCTTCGCCAATCGTGCGATTCAATACGGTGCCGATCCAAGCAAGGTTACCGAGGCAACCGCCGCCGGCTACCCGCGCGAGTACAAACGCGAGCAGGAACGGGAGCGGGAGCGCGAGGACAAGCAGAAATAAACCTGACAGATGTCCCGGTTTGCCAAAGCCGCCAGTCGCGGCATAGACTCGGCGTGGCCTCGGTTTTGGTCAGATGTTGACCAGCACCAGTCAGTTGAAGAATCCACTACACGTTAAGGAGATAACACCATGAAGCAAGGTCTTTCCGTTGTCGTCGCTTGCTGCAGTTTGTGGTGTGGCGCGGCCCTGGCAGGTGAAAACCCGGCCCAGTACTTCGCCCAGGCGCAAAAGGAATGCGACAAGCTGTATCAGGCTGACCAAGCCAACCCGGCCGCCACCGGCCAGTTCTCGCGCGAGGCTTGCTACACCTGGCAAACCCGACTTGCCTTCGCCGATCACGCGGATCAGCGGGATGCTTACTTCGCCGCTGCGCTGAAAGCGGCGCCGGAATACGTTGCCCAGACCTTCGATGCGGCGCTCGATGCCGGCTTTGATCAGTACGAAGCGGTCACGCTGGCCACGGCGGCCTACCCGAAAGCCGAAAGCACCTATGCCCAGCGCGCCATTTCTTATGGAGCCGATCCGGCACTAGTCACGCAGGCAACTGCTGCCGGTTACAAGAAAAAGTGAGCAATCCTTTTTAAATCAAGGAGCTCGGAAAGCTATAGCGCCCTTTTCAGAAAGGGCGCTATTTTTTTGACAGATTGGTGTTTTTTTTTCTCTGGCTATACTTTGCAGCACGGCAGTACGTGAGCATGAACCTCGCGCCCTGTATCACGTCGAACTGACACTGCCGGCTGCACAACCAATGAGGCCAACAATGAAAAAACTCCTGCTGCTCGCCCTGATTCCTCTGCTGTCGACACCCGTCAGCACTGTCCTGGCAGCGGACGATGAATACACTCGCCTGGCCGCTACCCTTTGCGACTACGCCAAGGCCAATGATCGCACCCTGTTTCGCAAGAAACTCAAGGACGCCGATTTGCAGCTGCGCCGTATCTACGGCGGCGTGTTGTGCGCCAAAGACGGAGCATTTGGCGGCGGCACCTTGCTGCGCACCGCCATCGCCAACAACGCCACCGATGTCGCCGATTTCATTCTGAGCCAGGTTGGTAACTCGGCCGTGTCGAGCCCCGAACACGACGGCAAGACCATCCTGCAATGGACCGAAGAGCAGGCCGCGGCCGATGCCAGCAAGAAAGCCTTCATCGATCTGCTGAAAGCGGCCAACTGAACACGGGCGCTGTCCGGAAACAAAAAAGCCCGCGTTGCGGGCTTTTTTGTTGCTGAATCAGTTGAGCCAACGGCCTGCGCCGCATCGCCCGTACCTGCCTCGGGTGGAATGGACCCATGTTCGCCGACCGGCGAACCAAGCACTGCACTCTCAGTGCTGCACCGGCTGCCGGTACAGCACCGCTTCATAACGCGGCTGACCGTGTCGCGCCAGATGGTAGGTGAGCGTGCTGCCATCAGCGGACAACGTCACCGTCCAGACATTGGTGGCGGCTGCCGGCAGCAGCGCGGCCGTGTAGGCATCGGCAGCAAACGCCTGTTGCAACACGGTGCCGGCGCCGGTTGCCATGCCGCCATACATCGTGACCGCATCCGGGCTGCCATCGGCATGGCGGTGATCGTGCTTCCATGACAATCCACCGGCTTCACGCCGCAGGATCCACGTGCGCGACCGATCCTCGCCCACCGCGAATGGAATCCGGATTTCATCCGGCTGACAGCTGTTGATTTCCGCAACCAGGGTCTTGCCGGCAAAATCATGCGCCGGGTCCGGCGGGAATGTACTGGCCCCGACATAACGGGCACCGCACTGCGCCTGCAGCGCGGCAAAAAAGCCATCAGCCTCGCTATTGGCTGCAAACGCGGCGGGCGTCACAGTCAGCAGAAACACCACCAGCACAGCGCTGCCCATCGTCATTACCGTTCCAATCTTTCCCAATGCAGGTGACCGTACCTTGGCATGCGTTGCCTGTGTTGTTGCCTGTGTTGTTGCCTGTGTTGTTGCCTGTGTTGTTGTCGGTGTTGTTGTCGGTGTTGTTGTCGGTGTCATCGCCAGTGCCTTTTAGTTGTTAATCGTGGATGCGCCGCCGCGACCATCGTTACGACAACCAGCATACGGGAAGCGACCATTTCGCCGGCAAAAAAAACGACGTCAGGCAGCGCCTGACGTCGTTCGGAACGGTATGAACCGTCATTGATCACTCACACACGGAACTGCTTCACCATCTGCTGCAAGGCTTCGGCCAGGCGCGCCAGCTCACGGGCCGCAGCGCGGTTCTGTTCAGCGCCACTGGCGGTTTGCTCCGACACCGACGAAATCAATGTCATATTCTGGTGCATTTCGTGGGTGACCGCCGTTTGTTCCTCGGCTGCGCTCGCGATTTGCGTGCTCATGTCGTTGATCACCGCCATGGCCTGGGTGATCCGTTCCAAGGATTCCCCGGCGCGTGCCGTTTCGGTCACCGAGGCTTCCGCCTCCTTCTGGCTGCGTGCCATCGTTTGCACCGCTTCACGGGCACCGCTTTGCAAGCGCTCGATGGTCTGCTGGATCTCGGCGGTCGACTGCTGGGTACGCGATGCCAGCGTGCGCACTTCGTCGGCCACCACCGCGAAGCCGCGGCCCTGCTCACCGGCACGCGCGGCCTCGATGGCGGCGTTCAGTGCCAGCAAATTGGTCTGCTCGGCAATACCGCGGATGACATCGAGCACGGTGCCGATTTGGGCGCTGAAGGCATCGACGCGATTGATCACTTCGACCGAGGTTTGCACCTCGCCGGCCAAGCGGTTGATCGACGCAATGCTGTGCCGGACCACATCGTGACCGGAACTGGTTTCTTTCTCGGCGTTATGCACCTGCGACAAGGTGCTGTTGGCGCTGCGGGCCACATCCTGCACGGTGGCGGTCATTTCGGTCATCGCCACGACCACGTGTTCGGTCTGCTCGCGCTGCTGGCGAATCGCTTCGTGCGTGCTTTCGGAAATGCGCGCGGTTTGGTCAGCGGCCGAAGCCAGTGAGTGTGCCGTGCTGGCGATCTGTTGCAGCATCGAACGCAGTTGCTGGGTCAACCGGTTGACCGCTTCCGCCAGCCGGCCGAATTCATCCTGGCTGTCGACCTGCACCTGCACGGTCATGTCGCCATCGGCAACGCGCTCGATCACCTGCATGGTGTTTGCCAGTGGCTTGCGAATGCTCTGGGTCACCCACAGTGCAATCAGCGCCGCCAGCACCAGCGCCACCACCGAAACGGCCAGCACCACGAGGCGGCTGAACGACACGGCATTGTCAGCACTGGCTTTGGCTTTGTCCTTGAACCGCTCGACTGCCGCGCCTTCTTCGCGCATCGCCGTACGCGCTTCAACCAGAAACGCCTCGGCTTCATCAAACGCGGCTTTCGCGGCGGCGGCTTCTTCCAGCTGCTTTTGATAAGTCGCCACCAGGCTGTTCGGGCCACTCAACATGCCACGATATTCGCGAATACTGTCGAGCAAGTCGCTGTCGGCGCCGGCCGCTTCCAGCTCCTTGAGGCGATCATCGATCGACGCGGCAATGGAATCGAGATCGCGCAAGACCGGTGCCAAGCGGGCGACTTGCCGAATCGACAGGGCGTCCACCGCACCGACGGTGCCTTCGCGGATCAAACGGCTGGTGCGGCTGGCAACACTGCGCAGCGCACCCCGGCCGGTATCGGCAAGCTCGCCCAGTTCGCCATCAAGGTCATCACCGGTCTCTTCGAAGCTGGTGCGCTGCTTGGCGACTTTCAGCATCGCGGCGATTTCCGCCTCGTGGGCGCTGAACATGCGCGGCGCCGCAGCCAGGTACTGTTTGGCTTTTTCATCCACCAGCAACAAGGCCTGCTGAATGGCCTCTTCGTCTTCAATCAGCGCATCGAGCTCGGTGCGGCTTTGCTGATACTGCGCTTCGGCTTCGGTGAATTGCGCGCGCGCTGCCTGCAACTCTTCGTTGCTGCGGCCATTGAAATGCTTGCCGAGCGCGCGCGAGGTTTCGAGCAAGTTGACGTTGAGCTCACCGCCCTTGATCACCATCGGCGCGGCGCGATCTGCTACCGAACGCAAATCACTCTGAATGGTGGTCAGGCTGCCGACGCTGACGACCGCAATAATCAACAGAAAAGCACAGGTCACGGCAAAGCCGGCGCTGATGCGTTGGGTAACAGTCAAGTTCATGCCTAAACCTCTGCGCGACCTGGCGGCACGGCACACCTCGCCCTGCCGCCGACGACGTCACGGCGTTGTGATGTATGGAATGACAACGGCTGAGTGAAGCCTAGTTCAGCGGTACGAAATTGCTAGTTGTCGCTCAATCGTTGCGCCGCTGTGCCGGCAGCAACTCAATGCGATAACCATCCGGGTCTTCGACAAAAGCCAGCACGGTACTGCCGCCTTTCATCGGGCCCGGCTCGCGGACAATCTTGCCGCCAGCCGCACGGATGCGTTCGGCCGCCGCGTAGACATCGTCGACGCCTATGGCGATGTGGCCGAAGGCGTTGCCCAGTTCGTACTTGTCGACACCCCAGTTATGGGTCAGCTCAATGACGGAACTGTCGCTCTCGTCGCCGTAGCCAACAAAGGCCAACGTGAACTTCCCATCGGGATAGTCGCGCCGGCGTAACAGCTTCATGCCAAGAATGTCCGTATAGAAATGCAGTGAGCGGTCCAGATCGCCCACGCGGAGCATGGTATGCAGCAGTCGCATCAGTCAGTTGGGGCCGGAAAGGAAGGGGTCGCCAGCATACCTTGCGCGACGCGGGCCTTCACAGCTGCCAAATTTCCGGCACCAGAGATCAAGCACTTGCGCTATCAGCGGCTGATCGTCACCTGCACACGACGGTTTTTCTCCCTGCCCCGCTCGGTTTTGTTGTCGGCAACCGGTTTGCGTTCACCGTAGCTGACGGTTTGCACCCGCTTGGCGTCGATGCCGGTTTTCAGCAGGTAATCGCGCACCGCTTCCGCCCGTTTCTTGCCCAGCTGCTGATTGAACCAGCGGCCGCCAAGGCTGTCGGTATGGCCTTCGATCACCATCAGCTCGATGTCTTTGTCCGCTTTCAGGTAATGGCTGATCTGATTCAGCCGCGCCACGGTCTGCGGCGTGAACTCCACCCGGTCGAATTCGAAATACAACGTCGATTGGGCAATATCCGCGAAGGTGTAGGGCAGCAGCGCCGCGACACAGTCCTGAAAGCGACCGTAGGCTTCCTGAAAGCGCACCGCCGACACACCGATGGCGACCGGTTGTCGGCCGTCGCCAAAACTGTCGGTGAAAAAGGTCGGAAACCGGCCGCGACCGAGTTCATTGAGCAAACGCCAGGCGGCTTGCTGTTTCAGCTGCACCAGCGTGGCGCCGCTGGTGTACGGCGCAATGCCGAGTTCCGCCGCTGATTCGCCGGTGGCCCAGGCCGGCGGCAGCGAGCGCATCGTCACCGGGCCGGCCTGCAACGGTAAGGACCATTCGCTCTGCAACTCGAACCCCAGATTGCGTTGGCCGTTATGGGCGTAGAAACGGGCGCGACCAAAGCCGGGAATGTCGTGACTGAGCGAGCAGTACAAGGGCGAACGCGAGGTCTTCCAACCCGATTGTTCGATGTCGGCCTCGTAGCGGAGCAATTCGGCGCGGGCCGGTGTCAGCGCGGCGATCAGCACGATCAGGGCGGTCGCAAGGCTCAGCGGCCAACGCAAAGACGACTGCATGATGGTTCCTGCCGTGGGTATGGAAAGCGTTCTCTGTCCGGATCTATCGGCGCAACGCGCACTTTCTTGAGCGTCAGTGCCGCCCGCGCAACGCGGCAAGAATTTGCCGCCCCGCCGTTCGATAGTGCCAAGCACTGCGGCTTCGGCAGGTATAATTGACGCCCGTTTCGCCCCTCTTCCCTGTTTCCGGTTCCTGACTATGAGTTTGCGACTGCTCCGCCCCGACGATTGGCATCTGCATCTGCGCGATGGCGACAAATTGACCAGCACGGTCGGCCACACCGCGGCCCAATTCGGCCGCGCCCTGATCATGCCGAACCTGAAACCACCGGTGGTGACGCTGGCGCATGCCGCGGCCTACCGCGAGCGCATTCTGGCGGCGCGGCCGGCCGGTTCGACCTTTGAACCGCTGATGACGCTGTACCTGACCAACAACAGCGATCCGCAGGAAGTGGCCAAGGTCAAACAAAGCGGCTTCACGCTCGCCTACAAACTCTATCCGGCGGGCGCCACCACCAACTCCGATGCCGGGGTCACCGGCATCGAGCATGTCTACGGCGTGCTGGCCGAAATGGAAAAGCACGGCGTGCCACTGTGCGTGCACGGCGAAGAAACCGAACACACGGTCGATGTGTTCGATCGCGAGAAAGTGTTTATCGATCGCACCTTGATCCCAACGCTCAAGCGCTTCCCGGGTCTGAAAGTGGTGTTCGAACACATCACCACCAAGGACGCCGCCGAGTTTGTCCGCGACAGCGAACACCGCATTGCCGCCACCATCACCGCACATCACTTGCTGTACAACCGCAATGCAATTTTCCAGGGCGGCATCCGGCCACACTATTACTGCCTGCCAGTGCTGAAGCGCGAACACCACCGCGCGGCGCTGCTCGATGCGGCCACCAGCGGCAACGCCCGTTTCTTCCTCGGCACCGACAGCGCACCGCACGCCATCCACACCAAGGAAGCCAGTTGCGGTTGCGCCGGTTGCTACACCGCGCACGCCGCCATCGAGCTGTATGCCGAGGCCTTTGCCAGCGTCGGCAAGCTCGATCAGCTGGAAGCCTTCGCCAGCCTGAATGGTCCGGATTTCTACGGCGTCGCGCGCCCGACCGACTACATCCATCTGCACGAGCAGGCGTGGACCGTGCCGGCCCGCTACGCATTTGGCAGCGACGAAGTGGTGCCACTGCGCGCTGGCGAAACGCTGCGCTACAAAGCGGTGGGCTGACGCGTGACCGACAAAGGAATTGCCCACGGCACGAGTTTGCTGGCCACGCGTTTTCGCGGCTTTTATCCGGTGATTGTTGATGTCGAAACTGGCGGTTTCAACGCCAGGACCGACGCCTTGCTGGAAATTGCTGCCACGCTGATCGAGATTGATGACAACGGCATTTTGCGACCGGGTGCCAGCGTGCATTGCCATGTTGAACCGTTTGCCGGCGCCAACATCGAAGCGGCGGCGCTGGCGTTCACCGGCATCGATCCGACCCATCCGTTCCGGTTCGCCGTCAGCGAAAAAGATGCGCTGCACGAGATTTTTCAAAAAGTGCGGCACGCGCAGAAACTGCACGGCTGTCATCGCACCGTGCTGGTCGGCCACAACGCCTGGTTCGATCTGGCGTTTCTGAACGCGGCGATCGAGCGCACCGGCATCAAGCGCAGCCCGTTTCACCCATTCACCAGTTTTGACACCGCGACGCTGGCCGGTCTGGCTTACGGCCAAACCGTGCTGGCCAAAGCCTGCGCCCACGCCGGCATCGACTTTGACGGCAACGAAGCGCACTCGGCGGTGTACGACGCGGAAAAAACGGCTGATCTGTTCTGCCGCATCGTCAACCGCTGGCAGCAACTCGGTGCCTGGCCCCCGGCTGGCCTCAGCGATGCCGACGCGGATGATGACGCGGATCGGAGCGAGTAACCGCGATGCCCGAGGCGCTGCTGCAGGCCTTGCACAAACCGTGGTACCAGGCGGGTGCGCTGCTGGCGCTGACGGCGTTGCTGTTCATCCTGTTTCGACCGAAACAGCAGGACAGCCTCTGGCTCATGGCGGGCCTCGGCTATGCGCTGTTCATCGTGGTCAATGCGGTCGCCAGCTGGTTCAGTGACAGCGGCTGGACCTATGCCCTGCTCTCGCTGCTGATGTCGGTGCTGTACCTGGCGGCCGCTGGCGCGCTGGTGACCTTGTTCACGTCGCTGCTGCGGGCCACCGGCACCGGCGAAAGCGCGATGATTTTTCTCATCATCATTTATCATCCCATCGCCCTGATGCTGGTGAAACTTGCTCAGTGGCTGTATCTCAAATGGTTGTGAACAGACGCGGCGGCGCGCGACGGATGCGCCCGGCCCTGATGGAGATAACGCGATGCGCGTGCTCGTGGTGTTGTTGTTTGCCCTGCTGACCACCGCCTGTGCGGTCAACCCGGTAACCGGTCGCCGACAGCTGATGCTGGTGTCGGAAGAACAGGCGATTCGGGACTCGAAAGAAGCCTATGTCGCCGAGATGTCGCAGCTCGATCAGAACGGCAAGCTGAGCCAGGACAAAGCCTTGGTGCGCCGGGTGGAAACCATCACCGGCAGGCTGGTGGCGCAGGCCATCAAATTCCGGCCGGAAACCGCCGACTGGGAATGGAGCGTGAAAGTCATTGCCGATGACGAAACCGTCAACGCGTTCTGCATGGCCGGTGGCCGCATGGCGATTTACAGTGGGCTCATTCATAAACTCAACGCCAGTGATGACGAGATCGCCCAGGTCATGGGCCACGAGATCGCGCACGCCCTGTCCAACCACACCGCGGAAAAAATGTCCGTGGCAATGGCCACCAGCACCGGCATTGCGCTGCTCGGCGTCGCCCAGCGCGACAATCCGCTGGCCGTGTCGGCCGGCGCCATGGCTGCCGCCGTCGCCGTGCAATTGCCCAACAGTCGCACCGCCGAAACCGAATCTGACGAGATCGGCATCAAGCTCGCCGCCATGGCCGGCTATGATCCGCGCGCCGCAGTGACACTGTGGCAGAAGATGGCCGAGGTCAGCGGCGCTGGCGAGTTTGATTGGCTCAGCACACACCCGGCACCGGGCAAACGGCAGGAAGCGCTGCAAAAACTGGTGCCGAAAATGGACCCGATCTATCGCGATCCGGCACCGCGGCCGCAGTATCCGTTGCGGCATTGACCGTCCGCTGCGCCGCGCCGCAAAAAACGCCACGCCACGGCGTGGCGTTTTTGTTGGGCCAGTCGTTTTGTCCACGGTTTTATCGCGCCAGCACGGTTGCCGACGCGCCGTTCTGACAGCGTTCCGCCCCGACACCGCACGAACGTCAGAGATAGCCGTGTCGCCCCGCTTCGCACTGGCGGAAACGCCACGGTCAGCTATACCTGATGTCACTCACCCTGCCGGTTTCACTGCGGGTTCCCCATGCGCAGGTGGCTCGT
This sequence comes from Permianibacter sp., assembly GCA_036275115.1. Classification (GTDB taxonomy): domain Bacteria; phylum Pseudomonadota; class Gammaproteobacteria; order Enterobacterales; family Permianibacteraceae; genus Permianibacter. Next base: position 19,740 of record DASUEK010000139.1, read on the forward strand.
TGTACTGCTGTTTTTGTGTGCCCCGGTACATGCCGACCGCTTTGTCGTGGGCGTTGAAGAACTTCGCTATCTGCCTTATTACGATTACCACAACGGCCAATACGGTGGCATGGCGCGCGATGTGCTCGACGCGTTCAGCCGCGATAGCGGTCATCAGTTTGAATACCGGGCGTTGCCGATCAAACGGCTCTATGTCGAATTCCTCGCCGGCAATCTGGATTTCAAATTCCCGGACAATCCCACCTGGGCCGGCAAGGACAAAACCGGTAAAACCGTTTATTACAGCGCACCGGTGATGCCATTCATTGATGGCGTGCTGGTACTGCCAGCGCGCAAAGGTACCGGCAGCGCGCGCCTGCAAACGCTCGGCACCGTGCAGGGCTTCACTGCCTTTGATTATCTGGATGCCATCGCCGCCGGCAAAATGCGACTGCTCGAGATCGGCACGCTCGAAGCCTTGATTCAAGCCAGCCTGTATCAACGCATTGACGGCAGTTACTTCAATGTGGTGGTGGCAGAGCGCTATCTCAGCACCCGCATGAAACTGCCGGGGGCACTGGTTTTCGACCCGGCCTTGCCGCACACCCGCTCGCACTACCATTTGTCGAGCTTGCGCCATGCAGCCGTCATCGCGCAGTTTGATCAGTTTCTGCAGCGCAATCAGGAACTGCTGGCCGAGTTACGGCGCAAATGGCAAATCCCGTCGCACTGATGTCGGTCACGCTCGGCGTGCGTCCCTCGCACACGTTTCTCCCACTTTATGGCAAGAACAGCAGCAACAAAAAAGGCCGCAATGCGGCCCCTTTTGTTGCTGAAGAAGCGACTCAGAACTGCCACTCGACACCGGCTTGCCAGGTGCGCGGCATGCCGGGGATGAGGCCACGGCTCATGTCGACCACATACAGCTCGTCCGTCAGGTTCTTGCCGGCGACAAACACCGTCCACTCGCTGTTCGGCAGCGTGTAATTCAGACTGAGGTTATAGATGGTGTAGTCGTCGATCAGACCACGTTGACCATTGGCCGTCACGGCTTCGGTGTTCAGATCATCGGTATACATCTCGTCGACAAACACCAGCTCCAGCTGGCCGTGGAAACCGTTGCCGGTCTCGATACCGCCAATCAGCGACAACGTGTGTTCCGGCGCATACGGCAAGCGGTTACCGCTGACATCGACACCTGCGGTAACCGACGAGGTGCGGGTGCCGCGGAACTCGGCGTCGTTGACCCAGGTCCAGGCGAGGCGCATAAACGGATTGACGTTGCCTTGCTGGAACGACACATCGTGGTCGTAAGCGAGCAAGAGTTCGACGCCCTGATGCAGCGTCTCACCGGCCGAGGTCAGCGTCGCACCGACGCCCCCGGCAACACTGGCCGGAACGATTTGATTGTCGAAATCCAGCCGGAACAGCGCCGCTTCCACTTTCCAGCCATCGCCGTTGCCGTGCCGGACACCGATCTCGGTATTCAGGCTTTTTTCGGCATCAAGCTCGACACTGGCGCCATCGCTGTTGCTGATGATGTCCTCAACCCGCGGCGGGCTGAAGCCTTCGTGCACGCCGGCGAACAACACCGTGTGTTTGCCCAGCTGCCAGGTGGTGCCGAGACCTGCCAGGGTTTCGCTGACCGAGGTAGCGCCGGTGGCGCCGTTGAGATGGTTGGTCCGGTCATAGTCGATGTCTTCGTGGCGCACGCCCGGTGTCACCGTCCACTCGCCGATGACAAAGGTGTTCTCGACAAACCAGGCCACCGCCTCGGTATCACGCTCGTTGTCTTCACGCAGACCGCCGTTGACGCTGCTGCCCGGCGTGCGACCGTTCGGCGTGTCGGCATTGATCTGCAAACGATCCTGCTGCTCTTCCTGATAACGCAGGCCGGCGCGCAATTCACCGAGCGCGTGGTTCAGCTTCAGCCGTGGCTCGACACCAAACACGTAGTAATCACGCAAGCGCCCTTCGTTGCCGCAGGTGGTGTTCAGGTTGGCCATGCCACCGCAAAGCGGATCCGAGCTGTCATTCGGGCGCTGGCCCGAGTTGCTCGATTGCCGCCACCAGTCGCGGTGGAATTCGGTTTGGTAAATCGCGGTATCGAGCTCGGCGTTGGCAGCAAGCTGCCAGCTGTGCACCAGCGACAGGCCTTCACGTTCGGTCTGGAAATTGTCGTTGATGAACGGGTTATAGCGCGGGTCGGCTTCGTATTCGGCCAGCGTCAAACCGGAGTACGGCACATCGGAATCTTCGTCGTAGCGCGAGGCTTTGAATGTCAGCGCGTGGTCGGCGCCCAGTTGTTGCACCAGCTTGAGGTTGTAATCCATGACGTCGAATTCCATGTGGTCGCGCGCGCCTTCGGCTTGCTTGCGCACCACCTGGAACAGCACACCGGTTTCGTAACCGGCTTCACCAAACGTGTTGCCGATTTCGCCGTACTGCTGCTGGTAACCGTCGGTGCCAGCGGCCAACCGCAGCGTGCCGGCCAGTTCAGTCGGCGGATTCGGCGTCAGGTAGTTCACCACGCCACCGACAGTGTGCGGACCAAAACCGATTTGCGCCGAACCTTTCAACACTTCGAGACCACTGAAGCGCTCGATGGCCGGGTGGTAATAGCTGGCGTTGTCACCGTACGGGCTGTACGACAGCGGCAGCCCGTCTTCGAGCAACAGCACCTTGGTGGAGCGGGTCGGGTTCAATCCGCGGATGCCGATGTTCGGGCGCAGGCCAAAGCCTTCTTCTTCCCGCGGGAACAGACCTGGCACCAGACGCAGCACTTCGTTGACGTTGAATGCACGCGCTTCCTGAATCTGATCGTCGCTGATCACGGTGGCAGCGCCACCGATGCGGGCTTTTTGTTCGCTGCTGCCGATCACTTCGATGGTCGGCACCGGGTCACGATCATCGGCCCCTTCGGGACTGTTGGTGTCGACAACGTTGACGGTGCTGGCGCTAGCGGCTTGGGCCAAGGCGAGCAGCAAGGCAGAACTCAGGGCATGACGGGCAAACAGGGCGTTCATAGGAAGGGTCGTCCACAACCAGAGGGGGTCTGAAAACGGCCGGCATCTTAGCAAAACGCGTATTTAGTTGCGAAGCATTATCGTTTGCATGTTTGATTGCAATCAAACTCTCAGAACGGCGCATCCGGCGCCAAAGAAAAAGCCGCCCGAAGGCGGCTTTTTCTTTGCCAAACAAGCAATTACAGCGACTTGCTCTCTTCGGCCAGGTACTTGGCGACACCTTCCGGCGACGCGGTCATGCCTTTCTTGCCCTTGCTCCAACCGGCCGGGCAGACTTCGCCATGCTCTTCGGTGAACTGCAGCGCGTCGATCATGCGCAGCATTTCGTCGATGTTGCGGCCGAGCGGCAGATCGTTGACGACCTGGTGACGAACGACGCCTTTCTTGTCGATCAGGAACGAACCACGGAACGCGACGCCGGCTTCCGGGTGCTCGACATCGTAAGCGCGGCAGATGTCGTGCTTGACGTCAGCGACCAGGGTGTAGCCGACCGGGCCGATACCGCCCTTCTCGACCGGGGTGTTACGCCAGGCGTGGTGGCTGAACTGGCTGTCGATCGACACGCCAATCACTTCCACGCCGCGGCTCTTGAACTCGTTCAGGCGGTGATCAAAGGCGATCAGCTCGGACGGGCAAACGAAGGTGAAGTCGAGCGGGTAGAAGAACACGACGGCGTATTTGCCCTCGACGGCTTTCTTGAAGTGGTAGCTGTCAACGATTTCGCCATTGCCGAGCACGGCAGCAGCGGTGAAGTCCGGAGCCGGACGACCCACGAGTACACCCATGTTGCTCTCCTGTTTCTTGGGGGGATGAAAAATCAGTCTGCGGACCCGATCACAAGGATTCGGGTCAAAACGGGCGGCCATTATATGGGGCCGGTGCCAGTCATTTCCAAGCGCGTTGCTAGGAGATTTTTTGTACACACGCACCGCTTGACGGTCAGCGGCCGGGGCCAGCATCACGGCAGCACTGCCAGAGCCCACCACGGACCTTGCCCCATCCGGAACCCCGATCCGGAACCCCGATCCGGAACAAGGTACGCTCGCATCAGTTTATGACAATCACAAGCATTTGACAGTCATTCTCATTTTCATACAATAGCGACTATTGAATGACCGGCCCCCCCGCCCTACACCACAGGTCCGCCGCCGTGTACGTCTGCCTCTGCAAAGCCGTCACCGACCAGCAGATTCAACAAGCCGTGGAAGACGGCGCCTGCACCATGCGTGATTTGGCCCGCGAACTCGGCGTTGCCACCCAGTGCGGCAAATGCGGCTGCGATGCCCGCGAGTTGCTCAAATACTGCCTCGACGAACTGCCGGATCACGTCAAGGCTGCCTGATTCGTTTTCGCTCGCTCGCATCCTGCGGCTAACGCGCAGCGAAACGAAACAGATTCTCATTCCCCATCAAACACTTAGCAGTTGGTTTTCGTTGTCGTCGCAGATCGGCGGGACTAGACTTTGGCCACTCACTTGCCAACGGGACGATCGTCCCCGGAGTCATGGCCATGAAAGGCGACGCCAAGGTCATCCAGTACCTCAACAAAGTGCTCTATAACGAGCTCATCGCCATCAACCAGTATTTTCTGCATGCCCGCATGTACAAGAACTGGGGCTACAAGGCGCTCGCCGATCACGAGTATCACGAGTCGATTGACGAGATGAAGCATGCCGACAAACTCGTCGAGCGCATCCTGTTCCTCGAAGGTCTGCCGAACCTGCAGGATCTCGGCAAGCTGATGATTGGCGAGAACGTCGAAGAGTGCATCAAGTGTGATCTGAAGCTGGAACTGAAAGCGCTGCCGGTGCTGAAAGAAGGCATCACCCACTGCGAGAGCGTGCACGATTTTGTCAGCCGCGATCTGCTGAAAGACATCCTGCACAGTGAAGAAGAACACATCGATTGGCTGGAAACCCAGCAGAGTCTGATCAAGGACATGGGCCTGCAGAATTACCTGCAATCGGCGGCGGGCGGGGTGTCGGGCAGTTAGCTCCGCATTAACCCGCTGTGGGAGCGACTTTAGTCGCGATGGTTGGCTGAGCCGCATTCGTTGGAAAGGATTTCGCGGCTAAAGCCGCTCCCACGAAATCTTTCGCGGGCAAGCCCGCCCCCACAAATCAATGACAAAGAAAAAGGGCGGATTCTTCCGCCCTTTTTCTTTGTGCGAAACAGCCTTTGTGCGAAACAGTTGTTTGCGCAAAACCCAATCGAATCAGGCTTCGCCTTTCGCGGCTTTGGCTTTGTCGGTCGCGTCTTTGAGCAGCGGCTGCAGCTCGCCCTTGGCGAACATTTCGGTGACGATGTCGCAGCCGCCGATGAGCTCACCGTTGACCCACAGCTGCGGGAAGGTCGGCCAGTTGGCGTACTTCGGCAGTTCCGCGCGAATGTCCGGGTTGGCGATCACATCCACATAGGCGAACGGCTGGCCACATTGCAGCACCGCTTCGGCGGTGCGGGCCGAGAAGCCGCACATCGGCAACTTCGGCGAGCCTTTCATGTACAGCACGATGGTGTTGTCGGCGATCTGCTGCTTGATTTTCTCGATGGTATCCACGGCGAAAGAGCCTCATGACGTCAGGAATGGCGGCTATTGTACCCGAGCCATCGGCCAACATCAGGCCATCCCGATCGGAACCGGCTGACCGGTCATTTGTCGGCCCTGCCCGCTTCCACTAAGATGTGGCCCCTGCGTTTTTTCCTGCCCGGTAACATCCTTAAAAAAGTTACGGGTATAGCCGATTGCTTTCATGACGAGGAGAGTCTGCCATGGCGTTTGAACTGCCGCCCCTGCCTTATGCCCGCACCGCGCTGGCCCCGCACATCTCGGAAGAGACCCTGAATTTCCACTACGGCAAGCATCACCAGACCTATGTCGACAACCTGAACAAGCTGGTGCCGGGCACCGCCTTTGAAGGCAAGTCGCTCGAAGAGATCATGAAGACCTCGCAAGGTGGCATCTACAACAACGCCGCCCAGATCTGGAACCACACTTTCTACTGGCACTCGCTGGCCCCGAACGCCGGCGGCGAGCCGACTGGCAAGCTGGCCGATGCCATCACCAAGGCGTTTGGCTCGTTCGCCGCCTTCAAAGAGAAGTTCACCGCCTCGGCACTCGGCAACTTTGGCTCCGGCTGGACCTGGCTGGTCAAGAAGGCCGATGGCTCGGTTGACATCGTCAACACCGGTGCCGCCGGCAACCCGATGTTGGACGGCCACACCCCGCTGCTGACCTGCGACGTCTGGGAGCACGCCTACTACATCGACTACCGCAACGCGCGCGCCAAGTACGTCGAGGCGTTCTGGGCGCTGGTGAACTGGGATTTCGCGGCCAAGAACTTTGGCTGATCCCGATCCGGCCACACGCCGTATCGCAAAGGGGCCGCAATGGCCCCTTTTTCTTCTCTGTGCCTGTTGCCCGTGATTTTCGTCAAATCCACCGCCGACGGTTGAAAGGGGACGCTGTAGCCATCTACTCTTGATCCATGACGGAGAGGCGGTGCGATGGCAATGGAAGTGGAAATTCTACTGGTTGAAGACGACCCGAACGACATGGAACTCACCTTGCGCGCCTTGCGCAAGAAGAACCTTGCCAACCACATCGAGGTGGCGCGGGATGGCGCGGAAGCGCTCGACTTCATTTTCTGCACCGGCGCCCATGCCGGCCGCGCCATTCACGAACAGCCGCGGCTGATCCTGCTGGATCTGAAACTGCCGAAGGTTGACGGTCTCGACGTGCTGCAAAAGCTCAAAGCCGATCCGCGCACCGCCAAGATCCCGGTCGTGGTGCTGACCTCGTCGGCCGAAGAACGTGACGTGGTCCGCTCCTATCAACTCGGCGTCAACAGCTTCATCACCAAACCGGTCGATTTCAACCAGTTCACCGAAGCCATCGGTCAGCTCGGTCTGTACTGGATGCTGCTGAACACCGCGCCGCGCTGAGCGCAGCCGCCGACAAAAAAACGCAGCCCATGGCTGCGTTTTTATTTCCCGCACGAACTGACCGGGCTTGCCTCACTCACCGCTGGCGCTGCGCCGCTCGATCTCCTGCAACATCGCCAGCAGCTGTTCGCCTGGCAGCGGCCGGCTGAAGAAATAGCCTTGCATCATGTCGCAGCCGTGCTCGAGCAAAAAGTCACGCTGCTCCAGGGTCTCGACCCCTTCGGCGATCACTTTCATGTCGAGACCATGCGCCATTGCGATAATCGCCTTGGCCAGCGCCGCATTGTCACGGTCGCGGGTCACGTCACGGACGAACGCGCGGTCGATTTTGAGCACATCAAACGGAAACCGCTTCAGGTAACTGAGCGCTGAATAGCCGGTACCGAAATCGTCAACCGACAGCCGCACGCCCATTTCGCAGATCTGGTGCAGCTGACTGGAGTTGTTGGCGGTTTCGTGCAGCACCAGCCGTTCCGTGATCTCCAGCTCCAGCGATTCGGCCGGCAAGCCGGAATCGACCAGCACATCACGCACCACACCGACCAAACCCTGACCGCTGAATTGCCGGGCCGACACGTTCACTGCCAGCCGCAGCGGTATGCCGAGTTGCTGCTGCCACTGCGCCACCATCCGGCAGGATTCGCGCAGCACCCATTCGCCAATCGGCACGATCTGGCCGGTTTCTTCCGCAACCGGAATGAATTGATCCGGTGCCACCAGCCCGAGTTCAGCGTTCTGCCAGCGCAGCAGCACTTCAACCGCCACCACCCGCAGCGTGCGCGCCGAGATCACCGGCTGATACACCAGATGAAATTCGTTTTGCGGCAGCGCCCGGCGCAATTGCGTTTCCAGCGTCAGCCGCTGCGCGGCCAGCCGGTTCATCTCGGGGGTGAAGAAACTGAAGGCGTTTTTGCCGAGCTCTTTGCTGCGGTACATCGCCGCGTCGGCGTTTTGCAGCAGGATTTGGGTGGTGTCACCGTCATCCGGGCAAATGGTGATGCCGATGCTGGCCGAGATGAACAATTCCCGGCCGTGAATGTGAAACGGATGCTGCAGCACTTTCAGAATGCGCTGCGCCAGCACCCGGGCACTGTTCGGGTTGTCCAAATCCGGCATCACCAGAATGAATTCGTCGCCGCCGAACCGGGCCAGTGTGGTGGTTTCGCGCAAGCAGCTTTGCAAGCGGCCGGCAGTTTCAATGAGCAGCGCATCGCCGGCGAAGTGACCGAGCGTGTCGTTGACGTTCTTGAAATTGTCGAGGTCGATAAAGAACAACGCCACCCGGCTGTTGTTACGGCGGGCATCGGCCAGCGCCACACTCAGGCGATCAAATGCCAGCAGGCGGTTCGGCAATTTGGTGAGCTCGTCAAAACTCGCCTGCCGCATCAGTTTTTGTTCGTATTCCTTGCGGACTGTGATGTCTTCCAGCATCACCAGAAAATGCGCCGGCCGATCGCTCTGGGTCGCCAGCGGCGCCATCTCGTCGGCCTGGATCGGCGACAGCGACACGTATTCCCAAATCGCGTTGCCGTCTTTGCGACGGGTGTGCAGCTCGCCGCGCCAGCTGACGCCGTGCAGCATCGCTTCACGCAGCTGCTGGGTGCGCTGGCTGGGCGACTGCTGGGTGATGAGATCACACAAGTCATGGCCGAGCACTTCAACAGACTCGAAACCGTTCATGTCGACAAAGCTGCGGTTGACGTATTCGATCACACCGCGCTGATCAACAATCACCACGCCGCTCGGGCTCTGCTCCACCGCTTGCGACAGTTTGCGCAGCTGCTCGGCCGTGGCTTTTTTCTCGGTCAGGTCGATCGCCAGCACCACCAGATAACCGGACAACAGCTGGACGCGCAGATCGGCCGGGTAACTGCTGCCGTCGGCACGGTACAGCGTCACCTCAAAGCTGAGCACTTGCTCGCCGTTTTCATAGACCGGCTGCAGCCGGCCGCGCAGCTGCTCTTCCGGCCATTGCAGCAACAGCGCGAACGGTTGGTCACAGAGCGTGTCAGCGTCGTAACCGCTGTTGCGGCTGGCGCCTTGGTTCAGGTGCACCACTGCCAAACTCTGGGCATCAACCCAGTAAATTTCCGCCGCCGCCTCATCGAGCACCCGACCGTAGCGCTCGGCCTCTTCGGTGGCGGCCGCCCGCGCCCGCTCGAGCTCGGCGTCACGCAGCGCCCGCTCCACTGCCGGCACCAACCGGGCGATATCGTCTTTCTGGACAAAGTCTTCGGCGCCGGCCCGCATCATCAGCACGGCGTCCTCGGTCTTCAGGTGACCGGACACGACTATAAAAGGAATCTGCAGACCGGTTTCGGTCAGGATGGCGAGCGCCCGCTCGGCGCCGAAACCCGGGACGTTGACGTCGGAGATGATGAGCTGCCACGGCCGCTCGGCCAGCGCCTTGCGGAAATCTTCGGCCCGATCGACGCGGGTGAGCACCGGGCTGAAGCCGCCACGCCGCAGCGCCAGCATCAGCAGATCGGCGTCGTCGACCGAATCTTCCACCAATAAAAGTTCGAGGTGCTTGCTCATCCTGGACAGCAGCAACGGACAGGTTCATTGCAGCATAGCTGAGCCTTGCCAATGCCGCCGGAAAACGGCGGCTATTCGGTAAAGCGCCACCAAAAACCTGTGGTCAACAATGCAGCGATTCATGGCTGCGACGCTGGCAGAAAACCCCGACAAAAATGCGCCAAATCAGCGGATCCGCTCTAACTGGTTCACAAGTCCAGAGTCGACACGTTTTCCACAGCTTTCCCAACAGGTTTTAGCACCTTGCTCTACTTGCTGTGCCGGAAAAAAGGTCCTACAGTGTCGTCACCCCGTCGGACCCCAATATATGGGGGCTCCGATCCCGGTGGGCCACCAACGATTGTGCTGAGCAGCAAAAACAGCGCCAGTCGTCAAGCCCCCGGTTTCACGTCTTCGCAAGGTCGGCAGCCGTCCCGGCGCAACGCCGGAGTGAGCACTTCGCCACCCGCCCGCGTTGACGATGGATTGCCGTTTTGCGGTCACGCAGTTTGCCGTACGCCGGAAGGTATTGGACCTCCGTCCGAACCCGCGGACGCTGGCGATAAACCCAAAAATACTGGCCATCAGTGGAGGAGCCATGGAACAGCACACCAGCATCAGCAGCAGTGCCACGATGAACCCGAGCCAAAATCACCCACAAACCCAATCCGATTTGGCTGCCACCGCTCCGGGCCAGCTGCGCGTGATCAAGCGCAACGGCAAGGTTGTGTCGTTTGATTTGAGCAAGATTGAAGTCGCCGTCACCAAGGCCTTTTTGGCCGTGGAAGGCGGTCAGGCCGCCGGCTCCAGCCGCGTGCACGAAACCGTGCGCGAACTTGCCCAGCAGATCTGGGCCACGCTGCAGCGCCGCCACCCGGGCGGCGGCACCGTCCATATTGAAGATATTCAGGATCAGGTCGAGCTGGCGCTGATGCGCAGCGGCGAGCAGAAAGTCGCCCGCGCCTACGTGCTCTATCGTGAAAAGCGCGCCGAAGAGCGGGCCGCCAAAGAGCAAGCCGCGCGCGAAGCCGCGGGCGTTGCCACCAACGTCCGGGTCAAGGACAAGACCGGCGCGCTGAAAGCGCTGGACATGGCCCGCGTGCACACGCTGGTCGAAGAAGCCTGCCAGGGCCTGAAAGACGTCGACCCGAGCGCCATCATCAAGGATGCCGTGCGCAACCTGTATGACGGCGTCGCCGAAGCCGACGTTTCGCAGGCGCTGATCATGTCGGCCCGTCCGCTCATCGAGCGTGACCCGGCCTATGCCTATGTCACCGCCCGCCTGCTGATGGACGTGGTCCGTGCCGAAGCGCTGAGCTACCTCGGCATTGCCGAAAACGCCCAGCAACACGACATGAACGCGCTCTACCCGCAAGCGTTGAATGCGTTCATCAAGCGCGGTATCGAGCTGGAGCTGGTATCGCCGGAACTGGCCACCTTTGATCTGGCCAAGCTCGGCGCCGCCATCAAGGCCGAACGCGACATGCAGTTTGATTACCTCGGTATTCAGACCCTGTACGATCGTTACTTCATTCACCACAACAACGTCCGGTTCGAACTGCCGCAGGTGTTTTTCATGCGCGTCGCGATGGGTCTTGCCATCCGTGAACCGCAGAAGAACGAACGCGCCATCGAGTTCTACAACCTGCTGTCGAGCAACGACTACATGTCGTCGACGCCGACGCTGTTCAACGCCGGCACGCTGCACTCGCAGCTGTCGAGCTGCTACCTGACCACGGTGCCGGACGATCTCGGCGGCATCTTCGGTGCCATCCGCGACAACGCGCTGCTGAGCAAATTTGCCGGCGGCCTTGGCAACGACTGGACCCCGGTGCGCGGCCTCGGCGCCCACATCAAGGGCACCAACGGCAAGAGCCAGGGCGTTGTCCCGTTCATGAAAGTCGCCAACGACACCGCGGTCGCGGTGAACCAGGGCGGCAAGCGCAAAGGCGCCGTCTGTGCCTACCTGGAAACCTGGCACATCGACATCGAAGAGTTTCTGGAACTGCGCAAGAACACCGGTGACGATCGCCGCCGTACCCACGACATGAACACCGCCAACTGGGTGCCGGATCTGTTCATGAAGCGGGTCACCGATGATCAAGACTGGACGCTGTTCTCCCCGAACGACGTGCCGGATCTGCATGACCTCTACGGCCTGAAATTCCAGGAGCGCTACGAGCATTACGAGCGGCTGGCGAAAGAAGGCAAGATCAAGGTCCACAAAACGCTGCCGGCGAAAGATCTGTGGCGCAAGATGCTGTCCATGCTGTTCGAAACCGGCCACCCGTGGATCACCTTCAAAGACGTCTGCAACCTGCGCTCGCCGCAGCAGCACGTTGGCGTGGTCCACAGCTCGAACCTGTGCACCGAGATCACCCTGAACACCAATCAGGATGAAATCGCGGTTTGTAACCTGGGCTCGGTCAACCTGGTCAACCACATCGTTGACGGCAAGCTGGATCTGGTGAAGCTGGAGAAGACGGTCAAGACCGCGGTGCGGATGCTCGACAACGTCATCGACATCAACTTCTACCCAGTGCCGCAAGCGCAAAACTCGAACATGAAGCACCGGCCGATCGGCCTCGGCATCATGGGCTTCCAGGACGCGCTGTACCTGCTGAAAACCCCGTACGCGTCCGACGCGGCGGTGGAATTCGCAGACCGTTCGATGGAAGCGATCAGCTACTACGCCATTGCCGCATCGAGCGAACTGGCCAAAGAGCGCGGCAGCTACCAGACCTATGAAGGTTCGCTGTGGAGCAAAGGCATACTGCCGATCGACTCGGTCAAGTTCATTGCCGAAAACCGCGGCAAGGACTACGTCAGCGTCGACATGAGCCAGACCATGGACTGGGCCGCCCTGCGCAGCAAAGTGCAAACGCAAGGCATGCGCAACTCCAACGTCATGGCCATCGCGCCGACCGCGACCATCGCCAACATCACCGGCGTGTCGCAGTCGATCGAGCCGACTTACCAGAACCTGTACGTGAAATCGAACCTGTCGGGCGAATTCACCATCATCAACTCCTACCTGGTCGAAGAGCTCAAGAAGCGCGATCTGTGGGACAACGTGATGGTCAACGATCTCAAGTACTACGACGGTTCGGTGCAGAAGATCGATCGCATCCCGGCCGATCTGAAAGCGCTGTTCGCCACCGCGTTTGAAGTCGATTGCAAGTGGCTGGTCGAAGCCGGTTCGCGCCGGCAGAAGTGGCTGGATCAGGCCCAGAGCCTGAACCTCTACATCAACCAGCCGAGCGGCAAGAAGCTGGACATGACTTACCGCATGGCGTGGTACCGTGGCCTGAAAACCACCTACTACCTGCGCTCGCTCGGCGCCACCAGCACCGAGAAGTCGACCGTCAGCGACGGCGCCCTGAACGCAGTTTCTGCCGTGGTCAACGCCCCAGCCCCGCTGATGGCCGCCGACGAACCGGCACCGAAGCTCTGCAGCATCGACAACCCGGAATGCGAGGCGTGCCAGTAATCGTTGTTCCCTCCCCTCTCACGAGGGGAGGGTGCAGGGTGGGGTGTGGCTTTCCCCTCAGCTCGCAGACCACTGCGACGCTGATCCCCTCCCCCCTCGCGGGGGAGGGTTAGGGAGAGGGGGAACCCTCAGCAAGCACCAAAGTTAGAAAAGATGCGCAGTACCAACAAAAACAAAACCCGACCCGGCACCAAAGCGAAACAAAACCCAACTCGCCGCCGTTTCGGCCCCACGTTTGCGACGCATCAAGATCCACTTGATCGCGCCAACGTAAAAAGACGCAGCACCGTTGCAAAGGCAAGCAGTACCCTTTAGCAGTAAAACGAAATTAGCGAACCAAAAATGTCCAACACCAAGGATAAAGAGGCTGCCACCATGTTTAGCTGGGAAGACGCTAACGACACTCCCGCTGCGCCTGCAGCAAAAATGCCGCCGATGATGCCGACCGCTCCGGCTGCTGCGGCGACGCCTGCCTACAAAACCGATACCGTTGCTCCGGCCGCGCCGAAGCC
>DASUEK010000140.1:0-4402 GCA_036275115.1 Permianibacter sp.
TAGGCCGAGCTGGTGTACCAGCCGTACAGAATCAGCGCTTCACCGCGATCCATGCCAAAACCGGGGTTGGCGCCATCAACGGCCGCCACCAAGGTCAGAACGACCAACGCCCGCATGCCGTAGTAACAGAAGCGTTCCCACATTTCGGTGGTGAACAACAGGAACAATCCGATCGGATGACCGAACAAGGTCCCCTGAGGAAGGTTGCGGCTCATGAAAAACTCCGTGGCTGTCTCCCGTCGGACGAAGACCCGTCCAGACGAGTAAGGCTTTTTATCTGGTGATTTTTTGGGCAAAGCAGGCAGGCCCGCCAAGCTGGCCGACTTGATATCACAGCGTCCTGAGGGGAACAACCAAAACCGGTCATCGTGCCCGAATGCTGCAGCGCAGCACTTACCCACCTTGCGTAAGCGCTTGCGTCAGTGTTCAGCGCCGGTCCGTCGCCACCGGGTAAATCCAGCGAAAGGTGAAGTTCAGCCGCTCGCCGACCGGCTTGGCAGTTTTCGGCAAGGCGTGTCGGTAATGGGCCTGGGTCGCGCCGGCCATCAGCAGCAGATCGCCATCTTGCAGCAGCAGTTCCAGACGCTGGTGTTGCTGCCGGCGATGCTGCAGGCAAAACCGCCGTGTCGCGCCAAAGCTCAGGCTGGCGATCACCGGATCCGGCCCGAGCTCCGGTTCATCATCACTGTGCCAACCCATACTCTCCTGGCCATTGCGGTAGCAATTGGCCAGCACGCTGTTGAAGCGGGCACCGGTGACCTGCTCAACCGCAGCACGCAGGTCGTTCAGCAGCGGCGTCCACGACAGTGGCTCGTTGCGCTTGCCGGAATACACATAACTGCAGCCCGGATCGCCGTACCAGGCGGTCAAGCGCGGCTGCATCACCTCGCGGCCAAAAATGACTATCGGCTTTTGCTGCCACGCCAGCGTTTGTCGCAATTCCGTCGCGATGCGCAGGCATTCTGCCGCCGGCCACAGCGCCCGCCAGAGCTGCAGATCGGCACCGGCTAGCACTGGCGTTTCATGGCGAGAAGGTTCGGCTGGCAACACGGGATCTACTCGGTCGAGGGAACGCGGGCTTGATCAAGCGGCTGGCGCCTGCGCGGCACGGGCCGTTACACTCGCGGGCGTTTTGTGGGCCGCCCTTCGGGCCGGCAGAAATATCAGCCACGGTATTGGCTGCAAACAATAACGAGATCAGGACATGACCTCCACCCCGCTCGATCAGCAGCGCCAGCTGCTCGGCCACCCGCTCGGCCTGTACATCTGCTTCTTCACCGAAATGTGGGAGCGCTTTGCTTTCTACGGCATGAAAGCGCTGCTGTTCCTTTATTTGACCCAGCACCACAAATTCGGTGACAGCGACGGTTATCTGCTGCTCGGCACCTATGCCGGCCTTGCCTATGCGTTGCCGGTGATCGGCGGCATGCTGGCTGACAAATACCTCGGCATGCGCAAAGCCGTGGTGTTTGGTGGTCTGCTGCTGGTCGTCGGTCAGCTCGGCATGGCCTACAAAGGCCATGCGGCATTCGTCGGCGAAAACGGCCTGGATCAGGACGCCTTCGCGATCCAGATCATGTACCTGTCGCTGGCCTTTATCATTGTCGGCGTCGGTTTCCTGAAGCCGAACATTTCGACCATTGTCGGCCGCCTGTATGGCGATACCGATCCGCGTCGCGATTCCGCCTTCACCATTTTCTACATGGGCATCAACCTCGGCGCGTTTTTCTCGTCGTTGTTCGTCGGCTATGTCGGCATCGAATACGGTTGGGAATACGGCTTTGGTTCGGCCGGCATCGGCATGCTGGTCGGCCTTGCGGTGTTCCTGATGGGTCAGGCGCATTTCCATGGCCATGCCGAACCGTGCAACCCGGCCAGTTTGAAAGAGCCAGTATTCGGTCTGCCGCGCGAATGGGCGATTTATCTCGGCTCGTTTGTCGGCGTGGTGCTGGTGCAACAGATCCTGCAAATCCGTTTTGATTTCTCGTTCATCGGCAACCTGCTCGGCATGGCCGAAGGCGCCGAGATCACGGCCACCGAAGTGGTCGCGATTCTGATGACCGTGGTGCTGCTGATCTGGTGGACCAAATTCATCCTGCGCGAATGCACGCAGCAGGAACGCCGCAACATGATCGTCCTGATGGTGCTGATCGGCATCAGCTCGGTGTTCTGGGGTTTGTACGAACAGACTTACGGTACCTGGGTGGCGTTCTCGGATCGGGTGATGAACCTGCACACCTTTAATTTGGGCTTCATGGACTTCACCCCGAACGCTTCGCAGCTGACCTCGGTCGGCGCGCTGTTCATTTTCCTGCTGGCGATTCCGTTTGCCTGGCTGTGGCCGATGCTCGACAAGCGCGGCTGGAACCCGAGCGCATCGGCAAAATTCGGCTGGGGTCTGATTTTCGCCGGCCTCGCGCATTTTGTTCTGGAAATCGCCGCACTGAATCCGGAGGCCAATGGCCTCGCTGGCTTCTGGTGGTTCATCCTCGCCTACTTTGTTTTGGAAGTCGGTGAGATGGTGCTGTCGCCAATCGGTCTGTCCGCGGTCACCACCTTGTCGGTGCCGCGTGTGGTCAGCTTGATGATGGGCGTCTGGTTCCTCGCCTCGGCCTTCGGTGAAATGCTGGCCGGCCGCTTCGGCACCTTGGCAGCAATGCCGGAAGGCACCAGCACGCCGGCCGCGCTCGCCATTTACGCCGACGTGTTCCAGACGCTCGGCTGGATCGGTATCGGTTGCGGCGTGTTCATGCTGGTCATCACCCCGCTGATGAAACGCGGCGCGCCGTAATCCGCCATCGCCATCGTGCCAGGAAGCCCGGTCCATCCGGGCTTTTTGTTGCCGCCGAAACCGGCCATTTCGGTGAAACCGCAGCGGTTCTGCTATACCTAAGCGCAAACGCCGGAGGATCCCCATGCAAACCGTTGCCGAGCTGATGACCGCGAACGTATTGTGCCTTCGTGACAACCAAACGCTAAAAGACGCGCATACGCTGATCCGTGACAAAGGCATCCGCCACATTCCGATTGTCGATGACAACGGCAATCTGGTTGGCGTGTTGAGCCAGCGGCCACTGCTCGCGTTTGTGCTCAATGCGGTCGATAACGGCGGCCTGTCATATGCGGCTCGGCTGGAAGCGCGCACCCTGATCCGCGAACTGATGGAACAGCCGGTCACCATCAGCCCGGATCAACCGCTGACCACCGCCGCCCATTACCTGCTCGACAACAAACAATCCTGCCTCATCGTCACCGAAGGCGGCAAAGTCACCGGCATCTTGAGCCCGGTCGATTTCATTCGCTGCGCGCTGCATTTTCTGGAAACGAAGCAATAAGCGCTTTGTTTTTGTGGGAGCGGGCTTGCCCGCGAAGCTGATCTGCAAAATCAATCACGGGCAAGCCCGCTCCCACAACGCAGCAATCAATCCATCAGGTATTTCCGCAGCACATCCCACTCCGCACGCTTCGCCGCAAACGATTTACCCGCATGGGCCGGACTGGTCGATGGCAGTTGCAACACATCCATACCGGTCAAATCCACCAACGGCACCACATGCCGGCGAAACAGCGCATAGGCGGTGCCGCCATTGCACGCCACCGCACGGATCTGCCGGCAACGGGCGAACAGACCAGCGAAATCATTCGGCTGCTCGGAGTCGCGAGCGATATTCGCATCCAAGCTACCGGGCCGGTGACAGCTTGCCAGCACATCCCACAAGGCAATCCGGTTCGCGCGCAGCTGGGCCAGCCGTTGCTCATAGGGCAGCGCGAGATCAAAGCCAAGCAGGCCCGCCATGATCGGCCAGAACGCATTGCGCGGATGGGCGTAGTACTGTTGCGCCTCAAGTGAGGCGACGCCGGGCATGGAGCCAAGGATCAACACCTTGGCTTGCGGCGTTTCGACGGGAGCAAAACTTTCAATCATCAGCGCTGTGACTCAAAACCCGCGGCGAAACCCGAAGCCGGAAATGTGAAAGCGGTTAATGTGTTTGCTCCCTCCCCCTTGACGGGGGAGGGTTGGGGAGAGGGTGAAACACCAATCGAGACACCAGCCCTACTATAGCGAGCACTGCCACCCGCTCGCCTACCCCCTCTCCCGTCAAGGGAGAGGGGAAAAAAACGGACTCAGGTTGCGATAGCAATGGTTGGGCGTCGATGTACCTCACTTCGCTGGCAACAAATTCAGCGCCGCCGCCACCAACGCTTTCACGCCGGTGCGCAAGGTCGGCTCCGGCAGTGGCGCAAACTCCGGCGAATGCAGCGCAGGCAGATTTACCTCGCCCTTTTGCGCTTGAGCATAGACCGCCGGGTCAACGCCGCCGACCCAGAAGATCGTGCTCGGGATTTTGTCTTCGGTTTGGCCGTACAGCGAGAAATCTTCGCCGGCCATGACCGGTTCGGT
>DASUEK010000141.1:0-19956 GCA_036275115.1 Permianibacter sp.
AGCAAAGAAAGTGAGGCGCCCGCCGGTGCGCAAACCGGCAATGCACACTACAGGGCCCGCTCACTCAGTGTGAGTCGCGCTCTCTGGCGTCCACCGATAATCCCGCGCTTTCTTCGTCAACGGACACACAAACCTCAACTGAACCGCGATGTGTTTCTGGTGCATCGGCTGGATCGCGAGGCCGCTGGCCTGATGCTGATTGCCCACACCGGCAAAGCCGCCGCGGCTTTGTCGGCCTTGTTTGCCGACCACACGGCTGGCGCGCAAGTGATCGATAAACGCTATCAGGTTGAAGTGCGCGGCGAATTGCCGCTGGAAGGACATATCCAGAAAAAACTCGATAGCAAGCCGGCCAGCACCCATTTCCGTCGACTGGCGTTTGATGCCGAGCGCAATGTCTCACTGGCCGAGGTGTTGATCGATACCGGCCGCAAGCATCAGATCCGCCGCCATCTGGCAGGCATCGGTTGTCCGGTATTGGGTGACCCGCAGTATGGCGAAGGCAATTCGGACGTGCGGGGATTGCAGTTGTTTGCGGTGCAGTTGAAGTTTTATTGTCCGTTAACACGTTCCGTAAGAAATTATTGCTTGGCCGAAAGGCTGCCATCGCTTTGAAAACTAGTAATGTCCAGTCAATCGCAATGCAGAGTAAAGCCCAAACATGTCAAAGAGATGGAGAAGGAGCCACAGGAAAAGTACTGTCTTAATATAGATAGTGAACAACAAGCGAGATCTGACCGGGTATATCTCTTTAGAGACATTGGAAAGTTTATGGGTGATTGCAGTAATAATGAATGCTGGGCCAAATACTTTTATGGCGACCAAGATAAACTTCCAATGCGATACACCAAACAGTAGTCGAATTGCCCAAGCGTTCAACGTGACTAATGCTGGTATTGTCAGGGCTGTGGAGAGGGCAACCCAGCAAAGGTCGCTATACTGAATTTCTTTCATTGAAAGATGGTGCTTTGCCAGTCCGTAGACTGATTTCAGCCGAACTATCAGGTATATCTGGATTCCCCAGATAAAAATCATCATTAGCCCGATCACGTTATCACTCCACTTTTGCTATCGAGCGCGAAATGAATTCTGCAATCTCGCCATCAACGTCGGAAGCGAGCCGATTTTCGCAGCCAATCCCTAGCTCAGATTGATAGGTTCGATGATGGGAAATGAGTTTGTCGGTACCTCTTTCGGAAATTCGAATGTCGATTCCGGTTGTCGAAAATGACTGCGTTCTAGATTTCCTTGGAAATCTAGCGGTGGTCAGATTAACCTCGTAAGTGCTGAGAATTTGTTCTTGTTTTGTTGTTCGATAGTAACCATCGACAAGTCTGGTCGATCTGTACTTGATTCCGTAGCGCTTCATGAGAGGATGCTTTTCGCATATCGTATCGACTAGAAGACACTCACTTCTCTCCGATTCCTCTTCGTAAAGTTCAGGCAGGTAGCTTATCGAAGAGGAATCAATGTTTTCTACATACAAAACCAAGCCTTTGCTTTTCGTGAGTACGCTATCGCTGGCGTAAGGGCCAGAGAAGAATATCCCACTCTGTGGGGGGATAGCCCCTTCGAAATGTGTCTTTGATAGTTTGCAAAGCGAGGTGGTCCGCCACATGCTCGCTATGACTTCTCTGACGGGGAAGGCGAAGACGAAGCAAACTATTGACAGACTTGCCAGTGCCAGTCGGATGTTCCGCTTTGATGCGGATGGCAGGCTCGATGCTCTAATCAATAATAAAAGCAAGAAAATGAGAATGATGCCAGACCAGAGGATTACGTCTAGAGCTGATTTTGCTACGACCTGAGTGTCCATTCGTTTTTATCCATTATTTTTGTTCCAGACCTTCGAAATTCCTACAGTAGATACTGCTCAATTATTGCGGCAGTCAGTTTTCGCCGTAAATAAAATCCACGCGGCAGCGTCTTCACGATCACACCATCTGGCCCTATCGCGTCAGTCAGAATGCGGGCATTCGCCGCTTTCGGTCGTAGTTGCAGGTATTCACCGTGGTGGGCGCTGATGCTTTCGACTTCACCGAGCTGGATCTTCTCGGCAATCTCTTCGTAATCGCGTTGCAGCTGCGCTTCAGTGTCGGCATCCGGTTGCCACAAAAACGCGCTGCCGATGCGGCGTTCGCGCAGCGGCAGTTCATCGCGATCTTCCACCGGTAACCACAGCACATGGGCGAGTTTGGCGCGGACCAGACTGTGTTGCCAGCTGGGCAATTCGCCGGGTAAAAGATGCGCGGTGCAGACCCAGGTGCTTTCGGTCGGCAGGCCGTCGCTGCCAAACGGCAGCGTTTTCAGTTCGATGCCAAGTTGCGGAAAATCCGGTTGCGCCAATGAGCCGCTTTCGGCGCCGAGTGCGCGTTCGATCAGCTGTCCGAGCCAGCCTTTGTCGCGTCGCAGATCCGGCGGCACCGCGATGGCAAAGCGCGCGGCGATGTCAGCCAGCGGCAAGCCGGCAAGGGCGCGGGCGCGGTTCAGCAATTCCTCGGCAGTGGTGGGAGTGGTCAGGCGCATGAGGGGTTAGCGGGCGCTGTCCGGATGCGGTTGCTGGAACCAGTCGAGAATGGGCCAGCCTTTTTTCTGGGCGTGTTCGCGCAGGGTCAGATCCGGGGTGACGGCGTAGGGAAAATGCGCGTGTTCGAGTAGCGGCAGATCGTTGTGCGAATCGCTGTAGAAATGCAGATCGACGCTGTCGATGCCTTCCTGATCACAAAAATCCTGCAGCCGGCGGACTTTGCCTTCGCGAAAACAGGGAATGCCGGTCAATTCGCCGGTGAACACGCCATCGATCAGTTCCGGCTCGGTGGCGAGCAGATCGCCGACGTCGAGCAGTTCGGCGCTTGCTGCGGCGACAAAGCGGGTGGTGGCGGTGATGATGACGATGCGGTGGCCGCGCTCGCGGTGCCAGTCGATCCGTTCCATCGCCTTGCTGCGCAGGCGCGGGGCTATGCATTGCTGGCCGAATTCCCGCCGCATCGCAATCAGATCGCTTTCGCGTTTGCCAACCAGCGGGCCGAGCACCACCTTGGCGGCGGCGTGGATATCGAGCCGGCCGGCGAGGTAATCGGCGAACAATGCGTCCTTGTTGCGCAGGTGGTCTTCACCAACCCAGCCGCGCTGGAACAGGAAATCGGCCCAGAGCTGGTCGCTGTCGCCTTCCAGCAGGGTGTGATCGAGATCGAAGAGCGCCAGAGTCATGGATGCGATGGGCGGTTGGCTGTCAGATAGAAGGCTATTGCACCGCATCAGCGGCGGAAATGCGAGCACCGGCGGCAAAGATGGTTGCTGCGTGAGCAACCCTGTGGAAGAATCGGGCGCAAGTACCACCGGCGGGACAGCCGGCAATGATTGACGCGGAAGGTTATCGCGCCAACGTTGGCATCGTCATCTGCAACCGTGACGGCCAACTGTTCTGGGCGCGCCGCAAGGGTCACGATTCCTGGCAGTTTCCGCAAGGCGGGATCAATGCCGGAGAATCGCCCGAGCAGGCGTTGTTCCGGGAACTGCGCGAAGAAACGGGGCTGACCCGTAATGAAGTCCGGGTGCTGGGCAGCACGCGCGACTGGTTGCGCTATCGTTTGCCGCAGAAATACATGCGGCATGATTCGAAACCGCTTTGCATCGGTCAGAAGCAGCGCTGGTTTTTGCTGTTGCTGACCGGCGATGAAAGCAAGGTCAATTTCTTCGAAACGGATCACCCCGAGTTCGACGGCTGGATGTGGGTCAATTACTGGTACCCGGTCCGGCAGGTGATCGCGTTCAAGCGCGAGGTGTACCGGCAGGCGCTCGCCGAATTGCTGCCGTTTGCCGCGCAGCTGGCGCGGGGCGGTCCGGCACCGGCCGGAGGCCGTCAGGACGGTGGTCGGCCGGACGGCTCACGTCAGGACGGTCAGCGCCACGGCCATCGGCGCCGGCGCAATCGTTAAGCGAGTCCGGCCTACGGGCAAAAAAAACGCGACCATCGGGTCGCGTTTTTTTTTGCGGCGCCGACATTCAGCCGAATTTCTTGCGCAGCATGTCATAGAGCCGCACGGTGGCGGCCAGTTCTTCGCCACTCAACCGATCTTGCGTTTGCAGCTGGTTCATCAGTTGCTCGACCTGTTCTTCGATGGTCAGCGGTTTGGCCGGCTCTGCCGGTGCAGCAGCAGGTGCCGGTGCGGCTTGCGGCGCACCCCACTGCAGATTCTTGAAGCTGTCCTGCAGTTCTTGCTGGCGGCGCCGGTGGGCTTCTTCGGCATCGTATTCGCGCTGCTTTTCCAGCCGCAGCTGTTCGGCTTCATCGGCGGCACGTTTGGCTTCGAGGCGTTTTTTCTCCTCGAATACTTTCATCCGCTGTTCCTGCACCAGCTTGGTCTGCTCGGCGATCTTGGCGGCTTCAGCGGCGGCAATGGCTTCCTGCGCTTTCAGCTTTTCGACTTCCTGTTGTTCTTTTTTCAGCGCCAGCTCTTGTTTGGCCATTGCGTTGAATTCGTCGATGCGCTGGACCAGGGCGTGGTACATGGCTTTGATCCTCGCTTGCACGGCAGTCAGGCCGTATTTCTGGTTGAACTCGTGGGCTTCGGCCAGGAAGCGCAATTCCTTGACCAGACTTTCGATGAAGGCAGGCCGGAAGCGCTGTTCCTTGTCGAGCCGCGCCAAGGCGTCGTGATACTGGCGGTGGGCGTTTTGATACCACTCGGCCTGACCGAGATCGTCCGGCGGCAGGTGGTATTGGCTCAACACGGCGGTAACTTCTTCCCAACTGAAATCCTCGGCGCCGCAACGTTGTTGCAGATCGGCGATCGATGCTTTCAGGGAATCCTGTTGCTTGTAGGTGGTTTTGAAAGTTTGCCAAGCATTGCCCGGATCGTCCTTGACCAGCGTTTTCAGGTAGCCGAGATGGCCACGCCATTCGTTCAGGCGCTGCTTGAGATCGGGCTTTTTGTCGTTATTGTCGTCGGCGGCCATGGGGTGACGTGGCGAAGGGCGGGTCGAATTGGGAAATCAGTCACAGGATTAAAGCAGCCCAACCCGTTAATCGGCAAGCGCCTGCTGCAACAGCTCGACCACGCGGCGTTCCGACCAGCCCTCCAGCGCCCAATTGCTGACAAAGCCGCAATGGCCGCCGAACGGCGACACCTCCAGCGTCAGCTGCGGTGGTTTGGCGACGGCGAGCCAATCGTCGACCGGAATGACCGGGTCATCGGCCGCGACCAGCACATGGGTCGGCACCGGCAGCGCCGCCAGCTTGGCTTCGGTCATTGCGTAACCATGCAGGTAATCGAGCAGGCTCGGGTAGTCGGTGTGCTGGGCAACGAAGTGAGCGGTCAGCTCGGTCAGGCTTGGCAAATGGCGCCAGCGGTCATCAGGAAACTGTTCCGGGTGCACTGCGGCTTTCCGCTGCAGCGATTCTTTCCATTTGTGCAGGAAGTAGCGGCGATAGAGCAGTGGCCCGGTTTCCAGTGCACGCAAGGTGGCCGGCGGACTGATTACCGGACACACGGCAACCACCTGTTTCAGCGGTGCTTGCCGTAGCCGCAGTGACACCCGCATCGCAAAATTGCCGCCGAGTGAAAACCCGGCCAGCGCCAAGGACGACGGCTGCAAGCGACGCATGGCATCGAGCACGGCCAGCGCGACTTCTTCGTCACGGCAGGAGTGAAACAGCTCCGGATTCAAGTGATGGCTGTCGCCATGGTCGCGCAGGTTCAGCCGCAGCACATCGAAGCCGGCCTGATAGGCCTCGGTGGCGGTGGCGAGCAAATAGAGCGAATCGCTCGAACCTTCCCAGCCGTGAATCAGCACCACCAACGGCCGGGTCATTGTGGCCACCGAGCGTGGATGCTGCGACAACCAGCCCAGCAACAAGGCATCGCCGCCCTGCAGCAAGATGCTGCGGCCGTTGTCACGCAGCACGCGTGATGCCTGCTCAATGCGGGCGCGCCGGCTCGGCAAGCGCGACGCAATGCCTTGCAGGTGCGGGTTGCGCAGCAGGCCGGTGGGCTGGAAGGGATGGGGGAGCGCAGTCATGACCGGGATTATACGGAGACTGGCCCGACCGGGTCATGGCGATCCGCTACAATCCCGCCATTCGCATCGTGTTCAGGACAGCCGCTCATGACCGAGCAACCGGCGGTGGCGCAACACTTGGCCAATCTGGTCGAGAGTTTTTCCAAGCACATTCCGTTTCACCGTACCGTCGGCCTGCATTTTGATCAGGTCGACAGCGAGCGCTGTGTGCTCAGCTTTGCCTCACGTGACGAGTTGATTGGCAATTATGTGCAGAACATTCTGCATGGCGGTGTCATCGCGACCGTGCTCGATGTCGCCGGCGGTACCATGGCGGCGGTCGGGCTCATCCACAAACACGGCCATGCCGGTGATGAAGAGATCCGCGAGCGGCTGTCGAAACTCGGCACCATCGATTTGCGCATCGACTATCTGCGGCCGGGCCGTGGCAGTGCCTTTCGTGCCGAAGCGGTGCTGCTGCGTGGCGGCAACAAAGTGGCGGTCGCGCGCATGGAGTTGTACAACGACAGCGAAGAATTGATTGCTGTCGGTACGGGCACCTATCTGGTGGGCTAAGCCTGCTGAACGAAATCCGCTGAGCTAAATCAGGTAAGCAGATTTAGTTCACTGCTGAGTTGTAAACGCGTTATGACTGAACATCGCCGCGGCCTGTTGCTGGCCGGCTCGGCCTATCTCATCTGGGGTCTGGTGCCGATTTATTTCAAGGCCGTGGCCAGTGTGTCGGCGGACGAAATTCTGGCCCACCGGATTGTCTGGTCGATTCCGATCGCGCTGCTGCTCATTTGGCTGCTCAAGCAGCCGTGGCAACTCGGCAGCATTGTCCGGCAACCAAAATTGCTCGGCACCCTGGTCTTGTCGTCGCTGTTGGTCAGCACCAACTGGTTCATCTACACCTGGGCCATCGTCAATGATCGGGTGCTGGAAACCAGCCTCGGCTATTTCATCAACCCGTTGCTGACCATTGCGCTCGGTGTGCTGGTGTTGCGCGAGCGGCTCAACGCGGTGCAGAAGCTGGCGCTGCTGCTGGCGGCGGTCGGGGTCGGTTGGCTCATCTATGCGCGCGGTGAATTACCGTGGATTGCCTTGGGGCTCGCGCTCAGTTTCGGTTTGTACGGATTGATACGAAAGCGGACGCCGGTAAACCCGATCAACGGTTTTCTCATCGAAACCGCCGTGCTGGCGCCGTTTGCGTTTGGCTATTTGCTGTGGCTGGAAGCGGGCGTCGGTGGCCAGTTTGGGCATGCCGGTGTGGGTCTGTCTCTGCTGCTCATCATGGGTGGCGTGATCACGGCAGTGCCGCTCAGTCTGTTTGCTGCCGGTGTCCAGCGTATCCCGTTGACCTCACTCGGTTTTTTGCAATACCTGTCACCCAGTCTGGTGTTTTTGCTGGCGGTGTTTGTGTATCACGAACCATTCGACCACAACCGCTTGTTCAGTTTTGTCTGCATCTGGGCCGGCCTCGCACTGCTGACCGGTCACACGCTGTGGCAGCGCCGGCAAGGCGGAAATTGACCGTCTACACTGTAGGCACTGTGCCCTGAACCGGTCTTGCCACCATGTTGCTGATTCCCGGACTGGAGTTGCGCAACGCCCATATCGCCCTGCCGCATCCGAAACCGGAAGAGGACGAGCCGCTGCTGTATCTGGATGCGATCGACACCATCGGCAAGCTGGTGGCCGCCGGAGCGGAACGCGTGCACTTGATCGACGCGGACGGCGCGCAGGAAGGCGAGCCGGTCAACACCGATATTGTCCAGCGCCTGCACAAGGCTTTTCCCAAACTCGCCATCGAAGTCACCGGCGGTGTGCGCAAAATAGAGCACGCTGAACTCTGGCTCGACATCGGCGCCCAGTTTGTCGTGCTGACCTGGAAAGTGCTGCGCAATCCGGAAACCACGGGCGAGCTTTGTGCCGAATACCCGGGCGCGGTGGTGGTGGCGCTGGAAGCGAAAGACGGCATGGTGATGAACGGTGGCAGCCAGGCAATTGCTGCCAGCGAGCTGGCCCGTCGCTACAGCGAAGAAGGCGTCGCTGCATTGTTTTATACCGAGCTGCATGCCCCGGGTGAGCGTACCGATCCGCTGCCCGCTGCCGGTCAGTTGGCGCAGGCCAGCGAGATCCCGGTGTTCTGCAATGGCGGCATCCACGATCTCGAGGCGATTGCCCGGTTGAAAAAGGCGCCGGCGTCGGCGCTGGCGGGTGTTGTCGTCGGCCGCGCCTTGCTCAATGGCCAGCTGGATTTTGCCAGCGCCAAAGCGGCGATGAAAAAACGCTGACCGCCGGCACGCAGGTTCGTGCCAGAATGTTGACCTCTCTACGGACAGATTCCGGACACCGCATGATGCTCTCGTCTCCACGCGCGGCCGCATTGGCGGCCCTGTTCTGTATGTCGTCGCTGCAGGCCGCCAATCCACCGGCAAAAGCGCCGGATCGCAACGCGGCCAACGTCGCTGCCAATGCCGACTATGTCCCGCTCGGTACCAGCGCATTTGGCCCGAATGGTCATGGCGCCTATGCCTGGTTTGTCGATGTCAAAAACCAGCAAGTCGTGATGTGTCTGGTCCACAACCCGCAGTCCGACATCGAATGCAAACGTTCACCGCTGCCGGCGCTCAGCGCCCCGCCCGCGTCGCCGCCGGCGAAGCCGTAAGCGCCGTGCGAAAACAAAAAGGGCTGCCACTGGCAGCCCTTTTTGGTCAACGCGGATGCCGCTTCAGCAGTTTTACCAAGAGTGTGGCAGGTTCTTTTTCAACACCAGATGGCCTTCGGCGTCGGTATCGACATAACCGCCGACTTTCAGATCTTTCAGAATGCGGGCGACCATCTCGCGTGACGCACCAACCCGGCTGGCGATGTTCTGCTGGGTCAATTTTTCCTTCATCACGCGCTGGCCGTCTTTCTCTTCCGATTGGGTCAGCAGCAGCACCGCGATGCGACCGTACACATCCATCAAGCCGAGCCGGCGGATGGTCTCGGTCGCCTGCAGCAGGCGGTCGATCAGATCGCTCATCACATTGGCGGCAAAATCCGGAAATTCGCGCAGGCATTGCTTGAAGTCCTGATCCGACATCAGGCCGAGCCGGCTGTCGTCCATCGTCACCACCGAGGCCGAGCGCGGGATGCCCTGAATGACTGACAACTCGCCGAACACTTCACCACCTTCATGGATGTTGACGGTGATTTCCTTGCCTTTCTCGTCGTCGAGATAGACCTTGACCCGACCGGACAGCACAAAATAGAGGCAGTGCGCCGGATCGCCTTCGCTGATGATTTGCGTGCGCTTGGGATAGTTGCGAATGTGGATATGGCGGCCGAGCTGGTTGATTTGCTCGGGCGAAAGCCCACGGAAAATCTTGAAGGTCGCCAGTTCCATAGCGGTCGGGGTGGCCGGAGCGTCTGTCATGAGGGTTCCTTACAACACCGCAGTTGAGCCCATGGCGGCAATGGAAATATTGCACACCGTCACGCCGGCAAAGTACAGCTGGGCGTTTGGCTCGTACCGCTCTAGACTGACATGGTTAGAGATTGTTGGACAACTGACGTGCGCCATGCTTTTTTTGCCTCGCTAGCGGCTGCCCTGGCGTTGTCGCTGACGGCTTCCGCTGTCTCGGCCGGACCGGGCCCGGGCGACCGGCAATCCGATGGCCTGCCTTATCAGTACATCTATCTGGCCGATTTTGCCAAGCTTCGGCATGAAG
Source organism: Permianibacter sp. (assembly GCA_036275115.1). Lineage (GTDB taxonomy): Bacteria > Pseudomonadota > Gammaproteobacteria > Enterobacterales > Permianibacteraceae > Permianibacter. The sequence continues at coordinate 9,720 of DASUEK010000141.1, forward strand.
CCGAGAAAGGCAATCCGGAAGCCTTGTTCCAGCTCGGCGTCATGCATTACGACCCGCCGGAAAGTTCGGGCGTCAGCCAGAGCTACCGCCGCGCCTTTGTCTTGTTTTACGAAGCCGCGTTGCGTGGTCATGGCACCGCCCAGCATAACGTTGGCGCCATGTACTGGAATGGCGACTATGTCGCGCAGAACCCGGTCGAAGGCTATGCCTGGTTCAAGATTGCCGCGCTGACCGGCGATGCCGCCGGTATCCGCAAGATCAAGCGTCATGCCGGCGATCTGTCTCAGGCGCAGCTCGATGCAGTGGCCGAACGCTTGCCGGTGCTGCAAGCCATCCTCGCCAAAGCCAAGACCAAACGCAGCTACGATCCACGCGACTACGGCATCCGCTGACCGCCACCGGTATCAGCAGCCCCGCCTTTTCCTGCGGTCAACGCGCCCCTATCAGTGGCCGCTGTCGCCGCGCTCGTTGCTGATCACTTTCAGCCGGCTTTCGGTGACTTTTTCCGGTTGCAGTTCGCAGACCCGATGGCCGTGGCCGAAGCCCTTGACCACGATCTCCTGCAAGGGTTCAAACGGATACCGCTCACGGGTCAGCGCATAAACCGGATAGCTGACCAGCAGCCGGCCCGGGGTGCAATGTTGCTGCAAACGGGCGGCAAGATTGACGCCGCTACCGACTGCCCGATAGGCCAGCACCTGACCGGAACCGAAATTGCCGACGGTCGCGAAATCCTGATGGATCCCGATGCGCAGATTGATGTTGTGGTCAATGCCGGCATCGAGCCAGCTCTTTTGCAAGCGCAGCATCTCGCGTTGCATCGCCACCGCCAGCGCCACCGCCCGTTCCGCCTGCACTTCCTTGTCCATCAACTCCGGCGCGCCGAACAGCACCACCAAGCCGTCGCCGAGCAGCTCATTCAACGTACCGCCGAACTTCTCGACCAGCGCACCCATGCCACCGAGGAATTGGTTCAGCAACTCGGTGATGATTTCCGGTTCGAAACGGTCAGTCAGTGCGGTGAACTCGACCAAATCGGCAAACAGCACGGTCAGGCGCCGACGTTCGGCCTGTAATTGCTTGGCATCCGGGTCGGCCAGCAGTTTCTGCACCAACGGTGGCGGGAAGTAACGCGCCAGCCGGTTGACCGTTTCCTGCACCACGCGCGCCTGTTCGCGTTCGCGCCGGGCGGCGTTGATCTCGTGCAGGGCGAGCAGGTTTTTCACTCGCGCCACCAGTTCACTGCGTTCCACCGGTTTGCCGATGTAATCGTTGGCGCCGGCAGCGAGGCCGGTGGCGACATCTTCCGGCCGGTTGCGCGCTGACAGCATCAGGATCGGCAATTCCTGCTGGCTGAACGTTTCCCGGACGCGCCGGGCGACGTCGAAACCGGACAGCTTCGGCATCATCACATCGAGGATCAGCAAGCTGAAATTCTGATCGGCGAGTGCATCGATAGCGGCTTGACCATCGCCGACCGTAACCACGTTATAGCCTTGCATTGCCAGGCAATCGGCGACCACTTGGCAATTCAGCGGTTCGTCATCGGCGACCAGTATGGTCGCGGCATTGCCGAGCATCGGTACCGGTGTCGGTTTGCGCAGCGGCAGCAATTTGCCTGGTGTCGGGGCTTCGGTCCGTGCTTTCTTGACCTGCGTGCCTGCTGCCGCCAGCGGCAGGGTGAACGTAAATTGCGAGCCGCTGCCTTCCTGCGAGTGCACGGTGACCGTGCCACCGTGCAAATCGACCAGTTTTTTGACCACTGCAAGCCCAAGGCCGGTGCCGCCGTGGCGACGGGTGTTGGCCTCGGCGACTTGCTCGAACGGGAGGAAAATGCGTTCGATCTGATCCGCCGCGATACCGATGCCCGAATCAGCGACCTGGATTTCCGCCATCTGCTCGACAACCCGCGCCGTCACCGTGACATGGCCTTGCGCGGTGAATTTGATTGCGTTGCCGATCAGGTTGTGCAGGATCTGCTCGAGCCGGTTTTCATCGGCATCAAGCGGCGGAAAGTCGGCCGGCACCGCATTGACCAGTGCCAGATCCTTGTCGCCAGCAAGCGGCCGTGACAGCGCCAGCACCACGGCCACCGACGATTGCAGATCAGTCGGTGCGCGTTCGAGCGTAACGCTGCCGTGCGACAGCTTTTTGAAATCGAGAATCTCGTTGACCAGATGCGCCAGACGGCGGCCACTGTCGGCGATCAACGCCAAATGATCGCGGGCCCGGTCATTGAGTTCGCCGGCGACGCCGTCGCGCAGCGATTCCGCCACGCCGATAATGCCGTTCAGCGGTGTGCGCAATTCGTGCGAGGTGTTGGCGAGGAATTCGTCCTTCAGCTGATCGATGCGACGCAGCTGATCGTTGATGCGCTGCTGCGCTTCCACTTTGCGGCGATGGCTGTGCCACAGCCACCAACCGGCCAGCAGCAGCAGTCCGGCGTAGCCAACGTAGCTGTACCAGCGGGCAAACCACGGCGCCTGAATGAAAAAGCGCAGCTGGGCCGGTGTGGTGCTCCAGATGCCGTCGGCATTGGCGTTGCGTACCTCGAACACATAATGGCCGGGGTCGAGATTGGTCAGCCGCAGTTCATTGCGGTTGCCATTGCTGATCCAGTCATTCTGCAAACCGCTCAGCCGCCAGACAAACTGGTTCTTGTGCGGATCGCGGTAATCGAGCGCGGAAAAGCGCAAGTGGACGTCGTTCTGGTTGGCCGAAAGTTGCCATTCGCCGGCATTGAACTGCAGCGGACTGTCATCCGGATTGCGTACGTCAAAACTGGTGATCAAGGTGCCGACCGCACTGGTGGTGCTGCGCAGTGCCCGCGGATCGACCACGCCAATGCCGGCGGTGCCACCAAACCAGAGCCTGCCATCGCTGGTCTTGACGGCGGCAAGGCTGTTGAATTCATTGCCGGGCAGACCGTCGCTCTGATCAAAACGGCGGAACTGGTTGCTGACCGGATCAAACTCGGCCAGACCTGCATTGGTGCTGAGCCAGAGCTTGCCTTGATTGTCCGGCTGAATGGCGTAGATCACGCTGTTCGGCAAACCGTCGGCAACAAACCACGAATCAAAGCGTTCGACGCCGGCGCGGCGATCACTGGCGCGCCAGCGATTCAATCCGTTCTGGGTGCCGATCCAGAGATCGCCGTTCGGCTCCAGATAGAGCGCGCGCACGACATCATTCGACAGGCTGGTCGGGTCATCATCACGGTGCACGAAACTGCGCACGGCGCGGGTGTCGTAATCGAGCCGCTGCAAGCCGGCGCCTTGCGTGCCGAAAAACAGCTGGCCGTCAACTTCTTCCATTACCCGCACCAGCGCGCGCGGAAAGCCTTCTTCATTGACGGGAAAACTGCGCAGCACTTCCAGCCGCTCCGGATCTATTTCAACGACGCCTTCGCCGGCGCCGATCCAGATCCGCCCCTTGCTGTCTTCATCGATCAGAAAAATCCGGTAGCTGCTGAGCTTGCCGCGACTCATGGCCGGATGGGTGATGATCTCCGTGCGGAAGGTGGCAGGGTCAAACACCGCCAGTTCGCCAGTGGTGCTGCCAAGCCAAAGCCGTCGCTTGCGATCGACGCTGATCGCCTGGATGCGCGGCGGAAACACACTGCCGTCACGGTCACTGAAATTGACGTAGTGCACGACTTCGCCGGTGCGCGGATCGATGTGATCGAGACCGGACAGTGTCGCCGCCCAGAGTTTGTCATCGGCGTCGCGTTGCAATTGCCAGACGAACGGATCGGCCAGGGAGTTCGGTTGATACGGCGAATGGATGATGCGGCCAATCGCGCTGCGTTCCGGGTGCGTGGTGTTGACGCCACCACCGAGCGTGCCGATCCAGAGCAGGCCGGTGCGATCTTCGTGCAGGGCATCGATTTCATCAAAGCTGATGCTGTGCGGATCGGCGCTGTTGCGACGAAACACCTCGAAGCCGGAACCGTCCGGCAGCAATCGCGCCAACCCACCGCCTTCGGTGCCAATCCACAAGCGGCCACCGCGATCACGCAGCAATTCGCGTACGGCATTGCTCGGCAGGCTCATCGGCTCGTGCGGGTCATAGCGGAAGTGGCGGAACTGTTTGCTGGTCGGTGCCAAGTAAAACAAGCCATTCGCCATGGTGCCGGCCCAGAGGCCGCCATCGGCGTCGCTCCACAGCGCGGTGATTTGTTGCGGCACCGGACCGCTGCGGCTGGTCAGCGGAAAATGCTGGACGCTGTCATCAGTCGGATCGAGCAAGGCGAGCGTGCTGGCACCGATCCAGAGTTTGCCATCCGGCGCCGACGCAAACGCATTGACGAAGCCGGACGGAATGCTGTCGCGATCAAGCGGGTTGTGCTGATAGTGGACAAAGCGGTCGCTGTCCGGCTGATACAGATCGACGCCGCGTGGCGAGCCAATCCACAGCCGTTGCTGCGGGTCGCGATACAGGCTGTTGATCAGCCGGTGGCCGATGCTGCCCGGCTGATCGGATGGCAGATAGCGGGTCAACTGCTGGCGGTCGGCGCTGAACCGGTTGAGGCCATTCTGGGTGCCAACCCAGAGCTGGCCGTCGCGGTCTTCCAGCAGCGCCAGCACCATGTTGTCGGTCAGCGAGTCGGCGACTCGCGGGTCGCTGCGGTAACTGCGGAATTGATAGCCATCATAGCGTTGCAGGCCGTCATGCGTGCCAAGCCAGACATAGCCTTCACGGTCCTGGACGATGCTGGTCACCGAGTTCTGTGGCAGCCCGGCCCGACTGTCGAGGTGGCGGAACGCGACCGTTTCCACTGCCGCCGCCGGCAGCGCCAGCAGCCAGAGCAAACCGGCACCGAGTCGGCGCCAGTGGCGGGCAAGGGAAACAGCGGTGGAAGCGGACAGCAACGGCATGGCACAGCATCCTGAAACGATGGTCTGATCCTAGGCCAGCGCCGGCGGTGACCCAAGCAGATTCGTGCCGTTATTGGTATTTGCTTACGAATTCGGCCAATGCGTACTGGCGCACAGCTCGGCATTTTGGCGCAGGTCGGTGCTGTCGGGTTCCCGATCAGCGCCTATCCTCTGCAGTGGGAACTTCGACGCAAGGTGTGGGATGAACCTGAACGAACTGGTCCGCAACGCCGGCCGGCTGTACAGCTTGCCGGATATCTGTCTGCGCCTGCAGGAGCTGATTGCGCGCCAGGCCAGCGTGCTCGAGATCGCGGATCTGATCGCGCTCGACCCGGCCCTGACCGCGCGTCTGCTGCGGCTTGCCAACAGCTCGTTCTATAACTTCCCGGCCCAGATCGAGTCGGTATCGCGGGCGGTTCGCCTGATTGGCACCAACGAGCTGTACAACCTCGCGCTGGCAACGTCGGCGGTATCGACCTTCCGCAACGTCCCGCGCGAGCTGATCGACATGGACAAGTTCTGGGAGCACAGCGTCTACACCGGGCTGGTGGCGCGTGTGCTCGGCCGGCGCAGTGGTTTCCGGCAGGGCGAGCGGCTGTTTGCCGCCGGCCTGCTGCACAACGTTGGCCTGCTGGTCATGCTCGAACAGGCGCCGGACGAATGCGTCACCCTGCTGCAGAAAGCCGAAGGTGTGCCGCGGCCGGATCTGGAGCAGGCGGGTTTCGGTTTCCGCATTGCCGATCTCGGCCATGCCCTGATGACGCTCTGGCAGCTGCCGGTCAGCCTGACCGAAGTCGTGCGCTACCAGCACGAACCGGAACAGGCTGGCGGCGAACGGGTGGCGGCGGCGCTGATCCACGTTGGCATCCATGGCGCGCTGCATCTGCAAAATGGTTTTTCCCCCGACAGCAGCAGCCCGTTCCTCGAGCGGTTACGGCTGGATCGCAGTCAGCTCGCCAGCGCCGACCCGGTTCTGCTGCGCGATGCCCTGACTGCCGCCCGTGACAGTGCCTTGCAGGTGCTTAACATCATCGCGCCCGGGGCGGGCGTGGTTGTCTGAGCCGAAAACACGATTCAGAAAGGCACATGCGTTCCACCTGGCGATGACGGCGGCCGGCCGAGCCTGCTAGCCTGTGCGCTCGCATTCCAGCCCGGACTCGGCTGCCATGAAACTCTATTACTCGCATGCCTCGCCCTACGCTCGCTGCTGCCGGGTGTTGCGGCTGGAAAAACAGCTGGCCACCCAGGTCGACGAAGTGCTGGTCGATCCCTTGCAGAACCCGGCCGAGCTCATCGTCAGCAACCCGCTTGGCAAAATCCCCTGTCTGGTGCTCGATGACGGCGAAACGCTCTACGACAGCACCGTCATCTGTGCCTATTTCAACGAACAGGGTAGCGGCCCTGATCTGTACAACCATCACCGGGCCAGCTGGCAGGTGCGCAAATGGCAGGCGCTGTCGCAGGGCATGCTGGATGTCGCGGTGGCGCTACGCATCGAGAAAACCAAGCCGGAACCGCAACAGTCGACGTTCTGGCTGGAACGCCAGCGCATTGCGCTGCGCCGCAGCCTCGCCACGCTTGAAGCCGACCTGAATCTGCTGCCGGGTGACGGCCTGCTACCGCTACACCTGACCTGCATGCTTGCCTATCTCGATTTCCGCCATCCGGAGCTGGCGTGGCAAACCAGCTACGACCGGCTGGCGAGCTGGTATCAGCCTTGGCTGCAGCGGCCGAGCCTGATCGCGACGATGCCGCAGTAAGCGGGAGGTGCCGCCAGCGGCTGGCCTTCCCGTGGCCGGTGCCAGCCGTTAGAATGCGCGCCTGCCACGATGACCCGGTCCGCCGGTGAATCGGGCAATCGTTGATTGGGGATATAGCTCAGTTGGTAGAGCGCGTCGTTCGCAATGACGAGGTCAGGGGTTCGACTCCCCTTATCTCCACCACTTCAAAAAGACCGGTCCTCGCGACCGGTTTTTTTTTGGCTGATGCGGTGACTGGCGTTCGGTGTCCGGCTCAGCCATGCTGGTTGGCCGGCCAGTCAGGCATTGGCTTGGCGAGGACGTCTGAACACAACGCAGAACCACATGAAACGCACACTGATGGACGCCGGCGTTGCAGCGGTGCCGTGCGTTTTACGCGCTGGTTTTCTTGGCCATTGGCGCCACCGCGGTGCCGGCCCGGCGCTGCGGTCAGCGCGATGGGTTTCTTCGGTCCTCTCGGCGAACGGTGCGACGCAACAACAGTAATGTGCGGAGGCGTGCATGACGGACAAGGCATTGGCGGCGCTCTATCCCGTTGAAGGCGCGTATCGTTTGCTGACGATCAAGCTGCGCGAAGCGCGGTTGTTGTTCAATCCGCTCGATCCGGCACCGCATGCCATCCGCGAGCTGGCTGCTGAAGCCGGTGACTGGTTGTTCGACGGCGCCCGCGAATTGCCGGGCGCGCAGCTGAAAGTCGTGCTGTATTTGCCGCAGCTGGATCCGCATATCCGTGCTGAAGACATGAGCGCGGCCATCGGTCACTATTTCTATTACCGCGGCATGAAATACCGCCAGCAGCTGCGACATTTGCTACGCATCGGCCGGCAATCGCTGTTGATTGGGCTGTTGTTTCTGGTGGTTTGCGATTTGATCGCGCGCTATGTGCTCGCCGGTGAAGCCGGCCATCTTGGCTTGGCGCGCACCGGTGTCAGCATCCTCGGTTGGGTGGCGATGTGGAAGCCGGTGGAAATTTTTCTCTATGAGTGGTGGCCGCTGCGCCAGAACGCGCGCAGCTGCGACAAACTGATGAGCGCGCCAGTGGAAGTGCGGGAACGCAAACCCGGCGATGTCACTCCGGAGTACGCCGAATTGCAAGCCACTGTCTCGGTTACTGTCTCAGATCTCCGCTCATGACAGGTTCGCACTCTTTGCAACGTTACGCCTGGCTGTCGGTCGCGGCCGCCTTGGCGACGATGGCGCTGAAACTGCTGGCGTGGTGGTGGACCGGCTCGGTTGGCTTGCTGTCGGATGCGCTCGAATCGTCGATCAATCTCATCGCGGCAATGCTGGCGGTAATGGCGCTGCGTTTCGCCGAACGCCCAGCGGACCGCAGTCATCCTTACGGTCACGACAAAATCGAATATTTCGCCAGTGGCTTTGAAGGTGGTTTGGTGATGCTCGCGGCCTTCGCCATCGGCTGGGCCGCCGTTGATCGCTTGTTGCAGCCGCAACCCTTGCAGGCGGTGGATCTGGGCTTGCTGCTGACAATCGCTGCGTCGGCCATCAACTTGGTGGTGGGGCGCGTGCTGATCCGGGTTGGCCGTGAACACCGTTCACCGACGCTGGAAGCCGATGGCCATCACCTGATGACCGATGTCTGGACCTCGGCCGTGGTGTTGGTGGCGCTGATTGGTGTGCCGTTGACTGGATGGTTGTGGCTGGATCCGGTCATTGCTTTGTTGATGGCCGGCCACATTCTCATCACCGGCCTGCGGTTGATGCGACGTTCCGCCAGTGGCCTGCTTGACGAGGCGCTGGATGAGGATTTGGTGAAACAGTTGCAGCTGGTGCTCAACAAGCACACGCCAGCACCGCTGCACTGGCACGCCTTGCGAACCCGCCGTTCTGGTCGACGTGCGTATGCTCGTGTGCATGTGCTGGTGCCGGGTGCGTGGACCATGCAACAAGCACATGACTTGGCTGAACGCATTGAAGCCGAAGTGCGGCAGGTGCAGCCGTCGTTGGCGCTGAGCATTCACCTTGAGCCGCTCGAAGATGACCGTGCCCACGCCGATTTTGACGCACTGGAGTGATGGCGCCGATCCGATTCAGTTTGCAGTCAGCAGCCGTTGCAAGACATCACCGGCAACATAGGCGAGCAGGGCGGCGCTGCCGCCCGTGACAAGCGTTTGCAAGCCGGCGCGCCACGCGGCCTGTTCCAAGACGCGACCTTTCAGCCAGCCAATCACAAAAAACATCATTCCAGCCAGGCCGGCGCTGGCAGCAAAACGCAGGCCGGTGTTTGTGATGGGTAACAGAAACGGCACCAGCGGCACCAGTCCGACCGCGACGAAAGCCAGAAACGTGACACTGCTGGCGCGCAGTGGGTTCGGCAGGTGTTTGGGTTGGCCGAGTTCTTCGTTCAGCATGGTTTCCAGCCACAGTTCGCGATCGGCGGTGATCGTGCTGACAATACGTTCCAAGGTCTCTTCGTCGAAGCCTTTGCTGCGGAAGATTTGCCGGATCTCTTCCCGTTCGCCGTCAGGCACCTCGGCAATGTGGCTGGCTTCGATCTGTCGCGCCCGCTCGCGCTGTTCACGCTGTGCGGTAATCGCCTGGTAATTGCTGACCGCCATGCTGAAACCATCGGCCACCAGGTTGGCGATCCCCAGCACCAAGCCCACCATGGGGTCGAAACCGGCGCCAATGGTGCCGGACACTACCGCAAACGTGGTGACGCAGCCGTCAATGCCACCGAGCACGGCATTGGGCAAATCGCCGTGGCGATGGGGTTGTTGCAGACGTGAACGAATCGCGTCCGGTTGATGTTCGGCATGCAGACGCGAGCGGGCGGGGGCGATCATCGAGTCGATCCGTAGGTCGGGTTGCCACGATGATAACGGCCTTGCCGCCCCGCTGACTGCCGGCGATGCAGCGGGACGCCTCTGGGGAACCGGTTGGCTTGGCGACAGCGATCGGGTGATTTGTCGACCGTCTTGGCGGCAATTGTGCGAAAAACGTTCGACAGTCCCCGGCTTTCCCTGTAGGGTGGCGCCTGCATACGTTCCTGTCATGTAGCGGTCTTGTGCTTCATCCCGAGTCGTGCCGGTTCCGGCCCTCCTCCCTGAACACCTCGTCACTACCTGTTGAAACCGTGCGGCCTCAGGCAATTGCCTGAATTGTTTAGATTCTCTCGTAGGAAATGCATCACATGTCGACCAAAACCGGCACCGTCAAATGGTTCAACGAAGCCAAAGGCTTCGGCTTCATCACTCCGGACGACGGCAGCGCCGATCTGTTCGCTCACTTCTCGGAAATCCAGGGCAACGGCTTCAAGACCTTGGCCGAGCGCGAGAAAGTGGAATTCGTCGTCAAGCAAGGCCAGAAAGGCCTGCAGGCGTCGGCGATTCGCAAACTCGCCTGAGTCGAAAAGACTTGTGCAAAAACGGCCCGCATTGCGGGCCGTTTTGCTTTCCGGGGAAATCGCGTCCGGCACGGCGTTGTCTGGCGCCGTCGGAAAATCCCGGCTTATTGCCGGGATGACTCGTCCCGCTCGATATGGGCCAGCACTTGCTCGACCTCACCGGGCAGGTGTCGGCACGCCTGCTGGGCGGCTGTGTCCGCCGCCAACCGGTACTGCCGCAGAAAGCGCCGGCACAG
>DASUEK010000142.1:0-4935 GCA_036275115.1 Permianibacter sp.
GAGTACGCCTCGCCATCGATGATCACGGCTCGGCGACTTCTCAGGAAACCTGGGCGCTCTACGATTGGTTACTGGCGACGTTGCATCGAGCGGGTCACACCGTGCCTGCGACGGTAATCGAGTGGGACCGCGATGTGCCGAACTGGTCTGTGTTGCAGCAACAGATCGGCGCGATTCGTGAGCACCAGCAGGCCGTGACATCGCCATGGTCGCCGGAGGCCTTTTCCCATGCCTAATCAGACGAACCCGGTAATGTTTGCCGAAGCTCAGGTTGCCCACGCCGCATTTGCGCACGCGCTGCTCAACCCGGACGCGTCAGCGCCATCATTGAGTAGTGCGAAACAGGGCGTTCAAACGACCGACCAACCGCAGCGCTTTTCCGTGCACCGAAACAATGTCATTGCGGGATTGGTGCAAGTGTTGACGGAAGGTTTTCCGACCACCCTGCAGCTGCTGGGCGACGAATACTTTCGTGCGGTCGCGGCAGCGTTTGCCCGCGCTAGCCCTCCGCGATCGCCCGTACTCAGCGAATACGGTGAACGCTTTCCGGCATTTCTCGCTGCATTGCCGGCCGTTGCGCCGTATCCGTATGTGCCGGATGTCGCGCAGCTGGAGTGGTTAGGCCGGCGTGCGTTTCATAGCGCCGATGCCCCGGTGCTGACGCTGGCTGCCGTGCGCGCGCTGCCGTTGCCGGCGCTGCTGATGCAGTCGCTACGGATTCACCCGGCCGCGCGCTGGCTCCGTTCAGTGCATCCGGTTGTCAGCCTGTGGCGTCATGAGCAGCTGGGCGAGTCCGCGCTCGATAGTGCGCATTGGCAGGCCGAATGCGCGCTGATCACGCGGCCGGAATTTACGGTGCGTGTCACAGCAATAAGTACCGCCGCCGTAACCCTGCTTGAGCATGTGGCGGCGGGCGAGGTGCTTGCCGATGCCATGGCGAGCACCGGTTTGCCGCTGGCGGAAGTGAGCCAGCAGTTTGTCGCGCTGGTCCAGCACGGGTGCTTTCAGGCACCTCACGTGATGCCAGCCAATCCCTCTATTGATCAAGAAACGTGAGTAGTTGAAATGAATGAACAGACCGAGGAAATGACGCCGTCAATGCGGATAGGCCGCTGGCTGTCGGCATGGTCAGACGATCTCTTGCTGCTGTTGGCGCGGGTCTTCCCTGCCGCCATCTTTTGGCAGTCCGGGCAAACCAAAGTCGACGGTTGGCAGCTCAGTGAAAGTGCGGTCTACCTGTTTCAGGAGGAGTATCGCTTGCCCTTGCTGGACCCCTTGCTCGCTGCCCAGCTGGCGGCCTTTGCCGAGCACGTCTTTCCGGCGCTGCTGCTGCTCGGGCTGCTCAGTCGCCTTTCCGCACTGGCACTGCTGGCGATGACCCTGGTCATCCAGACCTTTGTCTATCCGGACGCCTGGCCAACCCACGGGGTCTGGGCCGTGAGTTTGTTGTGGGTGTTTGCAAAGGGCGGTGGCCGGTGGTCGGTGGACGCGCTTTTCTCCAGGCGCGCCCCAGGCGGCAGCAAGGCCTGAACTATAGTTGAGCCAACCTGCGGTAGCGGCGTGGAGTGCGGTCATCATGTTTGGAAGCCACCATCGGGAGCGAGCCGACAGCCTCGCACGCGAAGTGCAACAGTTGCAGCGCCAGCTGGCCGAACAGCAACAGCGATCGGATGCGGCCCAGGAAGAACTGGCCGGTTTGCGCAAGCAGCTGGAGCAGGTTCATGGCGAGCGGGAGCAGACCCACAAGCTCTTGAGCCATTTGCATCAAATGGGTCACTCGATGACGGAAACGCAGCGCAGCATGGGCATGCTGGCAACCGGCATGCGGGCCGAGAAAGATCGCGCCGCTGAAGTGAGTGCGGCGTCGGCGGTTTGCACGGATGAGATTTTGCAGATCGCCAAGCAATTGAGCATCCTCGCGACCGACTCGGCTTCGGCAGCAACGCAGGTCGCCGGAGTGGACACGCAAGCCCAACAGATCGGCAGCTTTGTTCAACTCATCAAAGAAATCGCCGACCAAACCAATTTGCTGGCACTGAACGCGGCCATCGAAGCGGCACGTGCGGGTGAGCAAGGTCGAGGCTTTGCGGTGGTTGCTGACGAAGTGCGTAACCTCGCCAAGCGCACCATGACGGCGACCTCGGAAATCTCTTCGCTGGTTGCCACCATGCGTGATGTCAGCACCGCCAGTCGTGTGCAAATGGAAACGCTCGCCGGACAATCGAGCGAGTTCAGCCAAAATGGCGAAACGGCCGCCACCACCATGTCACGTATTCTGGAATTGGCGCGCGTCGTCGAAAAGACCACGGCGGCCTCATCACTGCGCGGTTTTTGTGAAGTTGCGAAAATCGACCACATGCTATTCAAGTTGCGCGTGTACCGAATCCTGTTCGGCTTGTCCTCTGAAACCGCGCGTGATTTCGTCGACCACCGCGAGTGCCGGCTCGGCAAGTGGTATTACGAAGGGGAAGGGCATCAGCACGCCCATTTGCGCGGTTACCGGGACATGGATCAGCCGCATCTGCAATTGCATCAGTGTGTGCAGGAAGCGATTAACCATTATCAGCAAGGCAATACCGCGCAAATGCTGCAGGCCGTTGCTGCCATGGAAGCGGCCGGCGAGCGCGTGTTGCAGGCATTGGAAACGATGGCCAACGCCGGTGACAGTGCGACAAGTCACCATTGAGCATGGTGGTGGCAGAGGGGTGTTGCAATGGCAAACCACGAAATGCATTCACCGTCGATTACGGCCGTTGAGGATCTGCAGCAAACTTTGGCGCAGTATCGGCAGGCGTTGTTGGCGAGCTTGTTGGTCAGTGCCTGGATGGTGGAAGCGCGCGATCCGTATACCGGTGGGCATCTCTGGCGGGTGGCGCGCATGTCGCATGCGTTGTCGCTGGCCGTGGGCGATTCCCCGGCCGAAGCCAATCGCATCAGCATTGCCGGGTTTCTGCACGACATTGGCAAAATTGGCATTCCCGATGCCGTGCTGCGCAAACCCGGCAAATTGACCGACGAAGAATTCGCCATCATCAAAACGCATCCGCGCGTCGGCAACAACATGTTGACCGGGCATCCGCTTGCTGCGCTGGTCGAGCACGCCGTGCACTTCCATCATGAGATGCCAAACGGCAAAGGCTATCCGAACGGGCTACACGGTGAGTCGATTCCGCGTGATGGCCGCTTGGTTGGCATCTGCGATGCGTTTGATGCCATGACCAGCACGCGGCCATACCGCGCCGGGATGCCGATCGAGAAAGCGCTGTCGATCATCGAAAGCCATCTCGGTGAGCAGTTTGATCGTGCACTCGGCACCGCGTTTCTGCAGCTGGGGCGCAGCGGTGCCCTGGACCACATTGTTGGCCATACCGACGAAGGCATTCCGCTCGGGATGTGTCCTTCATGCGGCCCGATCCTGGTGCAACATCGCGACACCCATGCCGGCGATCACACCGCGTGCCCTGCCTGTGAAAGTGAGTTTGTCTGGCAAGCGCAAGGCAAGGGCTTGGCGCCGGTTGCAACGGGGCGAAAAGCCGTGGTGATGGCGCATGATCAAGCGCCGGACCAAAGCATCATTCACGCATTGGTCCAGCGCTGGGCGGTGCATAACGCCGCGTAGTGAGTCGAACCCGTTCGGCGAAAAATACAAGCGCGAAATTCAACAACGACCTACGACATTAACCGTGCCGTGCCAGAAACCCGAATCGAACTGCCGGGTGTGGCCGGAATATCCGCGTGCAGCAGCGAGCGCATACCCATGTCTTCACCTTGGATGAGATCGATCGCGCCCTGATGCGGCCAACGCACGTCGCGCAGGTAACCGGCAAACGCGGCCGTCGCCGCGCCGGTGGCAGGGTCCTCGTACACACCGCCCGACGCAAACGCATTGCGGGTATGAAAACGCTGTGGTGTCTCGATCACGGCAAACAACACCGTCACCCAGCCTTCGCGATTCATCAGCATGCGGCCGCGGTCCAAGTCGTAATGCAAGGCCGACAGATCGGCACGTGAGCGCAGGCACAGCGCAACGTGATCGGCGCCGCCATGAATCCACGCGGGCGGTAGGCGAGGGTCGAGCTGGTCTTCGCGATAACCAAATACAGCCAACACCTCGGCCAGACGCTCGGCGTCCAGCGCGCGACTACGGGTCGGTGGTGATTGCAGCGCGGCGCTGACCAATGCGCCGTCGCGACGGCCCTCCACACTGATGTCGCCGTGATTCAGGCTCAGGTCAAACCGGCCATCGCCGTGGCCGGTGGCGAGCGCGGCGCCCAGCGCAATGGTGGCGTGACCGCAAAACGGCACTTCCGATTCCGGCGAGAAATAACGCACGCGCCAGCGCTCGCCGGTTTGCACCGCGAACGCGGTCTCCGAAAACCCCAGCTCTGCCGCGAGCGCGCGCATCTCGGTTTCGGACGGAAACGTCTCGGCGAGCACGATGCCGGCCGGATTGCCGCCAGCAATGCCATCGGAAAATGCCGCCCACTTTTGTACCTGCATGGAAGCTGTCCTTTTATTGACTCGACTATCTCATCGACCGGAATCGACCCGGCCACGGTGATGGGGCTGGTCGGCGCGGACGCAAGCGAAAATCACTGTTTCCGCCAACGCGCTGATTGCGAGTGTCTCTGTGCGTATTCCAAAAGACCTGTGACGGAAATTCAGTCAGTGGATCGGAACGATGATTCATTCGCTCCGTCACCCCGGCGAAGGCCGGGATCCAGCGCCTTTCGAGCGAATCTGGATACCGGCCTTCGCCGGTATGACGGGGTCTGCTTGATCACCTGAGTTTTGGCCAGTGGCACGTATTTCAATTTCTGAAATAGCCGGTTGCAAAACCTGCTGATTCCGCTGTTTCGAGTAAGTCACCACAATGCGCCCACGTTCTCCACCGGGCCATCACGAAGGCAGGCTGGGGATCAACGTAACCCTAAC
>DASUEK010000143.1:0-4456 GCA_036275115.1 Permianibacter sp.
CAGTTGGCCATCACGTTGATCGAGCGTCAGGGTCAATTGATGACGGGCCAGTTCTGCGGTATCGGCGTCGGCCTGGTACAGGCCCGGAATGCGCTCCAGCACCCGGCCCGGCAAGCGGTCAATTGCCTGGCGCACGCTCGCCGATGCGGCGACCGGGTCGAGCACGGTGTGCAGCTGCACATACGCCACCGTCACCGGCAGCGGCGCCGATGGCAGCGCCGCAACGCCAACCGGCGCCGGTCGCTGCCATTGCCACCAGCCGACCGCGAGCACAATCGGCAGCAACAGCCACGCCCAGCGCAGACGTTGCACGCTGGCGTTCGCCGCGACGCCAGCGTCATCGCTTACCCATTCCACGGCATAGGCGCGCACCGGATGCGGCAACTGCTCACTGTGCAGTGGCCCCAGCAGGCGACTGCCGGCAGCGCTTTCATCGTGCAGGGCATCGTGCACCGCTTCACTGGCAGTGATGGGCGCACTGCCGTGACGCGCCAGCACATCGGCAACACGTGCCGCATCGCCGGCTGGCTCTTCGTTGTGAAAATGCACTTCGCCGAGCGCCAGACCGATATGGCCATCGCAGCCGATGGCGCGTTGCAGGGTTTGCAATTCGGTCGCCAGCCACAGCGCCCGTCTGGCGTCCGGCAGCACCAGGGTGGCGCCGTCACCGTGCCAGCGCCGCCACAGCGACGGTGCGGTCAGCACTTTGCGCTGCAGCGCCGCAAGTGCCGGTCGTTCGTTGGCGTTGGATAACTGCTTGATGTGCAGACGGAGCACCACCGCCAGCATCGACTGCTCACGATTGCCGACGTCGCTGGTGCGCACCAGGCCACCGGGACCGAAATCGAAGATCCACGCCAGCGTCAGCACCACTGGCAAGCCGAGCGCCAATACCAGCACCACCAGACGAAACGTCCAGCTCGGCAGATCCAGCCCGTCGCGGGCAACATCGGTGATTTGCAGCACGAGCCAACTGAGCGCGCCATAGGCGACCAGCGCCTGCACGACTTTGCGTCGCTTCAATTCAAACCAGAGTTGGTACAACGACAGCCGCATGCCTGCCTTCCATGACCCGGTTGCGCAGGACAACGAACTCTGCGGAGTGGCGTCGCGACACGATTCCAGACCGCATCGTCTGATGGGCATGGACGCCAGTACCGGCTCGGGAAAGTGCGGCACTGACCGACGCAGTGACTTACGGTATAGCAGCTGCCGGCCGATTTGCCAGATGACGAGGCGCGAGCGGGTTTCTGATGAAAAAATGTTGCTGATAAAAACGGAATGAAAACGGCCCGGTAAGCAATTTTCGGTGCAGGAACGGCTTGCCGTGTTTAACCCGACGCTTCCGCCAACGCTTGCAAGCGCGCCAGGGCCTTGGGCCAGGTGTCCAGCATTGTCGGTGCCATCGCGTCGGTGCAATCCATGGTCACCGTCAGCTCGCAGCCTGCGGCGTGATCACGCAAGCTGTAGGTCTCATAGGCCGGCGCCCACTGCTCGCCATCGCTGTTTGCGGCACCAGCGCCAGCAACGACTGCACCGGCGCGGATTTCGCCCAGCAGTTTGATGGCGAGGTATTCCGGTGGCCGCCACTCTGCGATCACGGCATGCATGCCGAAACCGTCCGGCGACAAGAACTTCATGCTGGCGCCTTGCTGCCAAACGCCTTCGTAGTAAGAGCCCGGGCAGAATGCCGATGTCCAGTCGCGGTAACCGGCATCGTCGAGCATCCGTTGCCAGACCTGCTGTCGCGGCGCCCGGATCAGTTGCTGGAAATGCAAGGTCTTCATGGCGATGACTCCATTCGGCTCAGCGCCATCCAGCCTACGCCGGTAACCCGACAGGCGAAAGTGGCTGCGCCACTCAGCCGGCGACGAGCTCGCGCTTCAGCCGCCGATCGAGCAGCACAAAGCCGAACGGCAACACCGAACACAACAGCGACAGCAGCCAGACCGGCACCGACCAACGCCGGACATGGCTCACCGCCAATGACGCGACAAAATACAGCAGCCAGAGCAGACCGTGGGTCATACCGACCGGCCAGACAAAATCGATACCGAACTGGTAGCGCAGCGGCATCGCGATAAACAGCAAGGTGATCAGCGACAGGCCTTCAATCACGCTGAGCAGGCGAAAAAATTTGAGCATGGTGCGATTCCGGTTTGGTTATGATCAGGTTACGGCTATTGCAGCATCGTCGATCGTCAGTCGCGCTTTTTTGGTGCCGGATGAAAGGTCAGCACCTGCTCCAGCGGTGCCGCGGCATCCTTCACGACCGTCTTCGGTTTCGCGGCGGCGAGGCTGGCTTCCGCTTCCTTGTGACCGCATTTGACGCATTCGTAGAATTTCTGTTCGTCGATGCTGTACATGACGATCTTGTCTTCCAAACCACAGGCCGGGCATTTGGCGCCAGCGATAAAGCGTCGAGGCGTCGCTTTCGGCGGTTGCGAATTGTCTTGGTTGCTCATGCCAGTTCAGCCTCCTGGGCCTTGATCAGCGCTTCGAGCGCTTCCGATTGCAGCATCCAGTCTTCTTCGATGGCGGCCTGTTGCTTGCGCAAGCTGGCTTGCTCATCAAGCAGCTTCTTCAGCCGGGCCTTTTCGCTGTCGGCGTAGATGCCACTGTCGGCGAGCACCGCGTCGATCTCGGCGAGCCGGGCCGACAACTGAGCCAGCTGTTTGTCGAGTTGCTGGATTTTCTGTTGCAGTGGCTGGCGCAGCTTGCGCTGCTCGGCTTCGAGCCGTTTGCGGTCTTTGCGGGCAGCGGCCGACTGACTGCTGTCACCCGGCTTGTTGTCAACAAAGCCGCTGTTGACCTCGCTGCCATCCTCCGGTTTCAGCAGCCACTTGGCGTAGTCTTCGAGATCGCCGTCAAACGGTTCGGCGCGGCCGCTGTCGACCAGCCAGAACTCGTCGCAGGTGGCGCGCAGCAAATGCCGGTCGTGCGAGACCAGCACCAGCGCGCCTTCAAAGCTCTGCAGCGCCTCGGTCAGCGTTTCGCGCATGTCGATGTCAAGGTGGTTGGTCGGTTCGTCAAGCAGCAACAGGTGCGGCTTTTGCCAGACCAGCAGCGCCAGCGCAACGCGTGCTTTCTCACCACCGGAAAACGGCGCCACCGGCGACAGCGCGCGCTCACCCTGAAAACCGAAGCCGCCGAGGAAGTTGCGCAGGTTTTGTTCCGGCACCAAGGGATCGAGCTGGCGCAGATGCCAGAGCGGCGATTGATCCAGCCGCAGCGATTCGAGTGTGTGCTGGGCAAAATAGCCGATGCGCAGCTGATGACCGTCCTGACGTTCACCGCTGAGCGGTTTCAGCTCGTTGGCGAGAAAACGGATGAAGGTCGATTTGCCGGCGCCGTTGCGGCCGAGCAAACCGATGCGATGACCCGCCATCAACGTCAGTTTGACGTTTTTCAGCACCGTCTTGCTGCCGCCGTCCGGCAGCGGATAACCGAGCGAGACCTCGCGGCAGCTCAGCATCGGGCTCGGCATTTTCTCCGGCGCCGGAAATTCGAATTCAATGGCGCTGTCGCGATCGATCGGCGCACTCAGCGTCAATTTTTCCAGCGCCTTCATCCGGCTCTGCGCCTGCTTGGCCTTGCTGGCCTTGGCCTTGAACCGGTCGACAAAGCTTTGCAGATGGGCGCGCTGGGCCTGCTGCTTGGCGTATGCCTGCTGGGCCTGGCTCATGCGTTCGGCACGTTGCTTTTCGAAGCTGGAATAGTCGCCGCTGTATTTGTTCAGCGTCTGCTGTTCGACGTGCACGATGTGGCTGCAGATACCGTCGAGAAATTCGCGATCGTGCGAGATGACGATGAGCGTGCCGCTCCAACGCCGGAGGAAGTCCTCCAGCCAGATCACCGCGTCGAGATCGAGGTGGTTGGTGGGTTCGTCGAGCAGCAACAGATCGGAACGGGTCATCAGCGCCTGCGCCAGATTCAAGCGCATGCGCCAACCGCCGGAGAACGAACGGATGGGGTTGTTATGGCTGTCGGGCGGAAAACCAAGGCCAACCAGCAGCTGGGCAGCGCGCACCGGCGCCCGGTAGGCATCGATGGCATCGAGCTTGCCGTGCAGGCGGCCGATGGCCATGCCGTCGTGCGCATCTTCGGCAGCAGCCAGTTCGCGTTCGGTGTCGCGCAGTTCGCGGTCGCCGTCGATGACGTAATCGAGCGCGCTGCGTTCGATCGCTGGCGTTTCCTGTTCGGCCCAGGCGAGCCGCAGGTTGGCCGGCAACTGCAGCTCGCCGGCATCGGGCGCGATTTCACCGCGCAGCAGCAGCAGCAGGCTGGTTTTGCCGCAGCCGTTGGCGCCAATCAGGCCGACATGCTCACCGGCATGCAGGGTCAGGTTCACGTCGTGCAGCAGCTCGCGGCTGCCACGGCGCAGGGAGAGAGAGGAGAGCGTAATCATGGTGGCGGCATTTTACCGATCTGGCCGCCGCTGCGCCGGGGAATCGCC
>DASUEK010000144.1:0-2544 GCA_036275115.1 Permianibacter sp.
CCGGCAGCGCCGATGGCGCTCATTTGCACCAGCAGTTGCTCGGCCAGCGTGGTTTTACCGGCGCCAGCGGCGCCAACGAGAGCGAGATTGCGGATGTGCTGGATGGTTTTGCCGGGCATGGCGGGGTCCTCCTTCGGCGTGGCGAAGCGGGGACGGCAACAGGCCAAGGCGGCCTGCACACCCGGATGCGGCCCGTTGCGATGGGGCCGGTCGTGCTAGCGCGTCAGTGGCGTTCCAGAAAGCCGCTGCGCTGCGTTCAGTCAGTATAGAAGCGAATCGGATGCCGACGGCGCTGACTGCTGCAGGTTCAGCGCGGCAGGTGATCGTGCAGCGCGGGCCCTTGCTGTACTGGCCCGCGTGGGACTGTTCCGCGCAGGACGGGTCCCCGCAACAAAGGCTGCCACGCTGCCTGCAAGCGCGCGCAGGTGGTCGCATAGGCTTCGGCGAATGCCTGCGGACCGCGTTCGAGTTTGAACGGGCTAGTCCGGGTCAGGCCGTCGAGCACCAGCGTGGTGCCGTTCGGGCGTTGCGGCGGCACCAGCGCCGGATCGTCGGCCCGTCGCCACGGCGATTTTGACGACAAGTGGTGAATCAGCACGCGTTCGCCATCGGCAACGCCGGCCAGCGCCGGCCGATCGTTTACCCCACCATCGAGCAGCTGTTCGCCGTTGCGGTTGAGCGGCTGAAACAGAATGGGTAACGCGCAGCTGGCGTAGGCGGCGTCGACCAGATCGCCGCTGCTGATCACCTCGGTGCACCGGCGCGTGCGGTTGTACACCGACAGCTTCAGTGGAATCGCCAAGCCGTCGAAGCGCGTGCAAGGAAACGTCGCGCGCATCTGCTGGCGGAATTTCTCGCCCTTGAGCAAGCCAAGACCGAAGCCCGGGTCCCAGAAATCTTCGCGCTTCATCGTGAACAGCAGTTGCTGCATCGCGTCCACCGGCATGCCGCTGGCATAGCAGGACGCCACCAGTGCGCCAGAGCTGGCGCCGGTCAGCCGGGCCGGTGGCAGCTCGGCATCGAGCAGCGCCTTGAGCACGCCAAAATGACCGAAGAAGCCGAAAAAGCCGGAGCCGAGCGTCAGGGTGTAGGGCTCGGCAGCGAGCCAGTCGCGCAGGGTGGCCGTCACGATCAGCGCCGTGGACTCAGGAGGCTTTCTTGCCGGTGAGTTTTTCGTAACGCGCCAGCAACACCTCGCGCGATTCTTCGAGGCCGAGCGGAATGCAGTCGACCGGGCAGACCTGCTGGCATTGCGGCTCATCAAAGTGGCCGACGCATTCGGTGCATTTGTCCGGATCGATGACGTAAATCTCCGGGCCCTGCGAGATCGCCTCGTTCGGGCATTCCGGTTCGCAGACGTCGCAGTTGATGCATTCGTCGGTGATTTTCAGTGACATGCGTAAACACCTTCTCCGGCGCCGGGTCGCGCAGCATGGCGCCGCGCCCGGCTTGCCGTGTTGACCCGGATCAGCTGCCTTTGGCCTGTTGCCGCAGCGCCGCCTGCTGCTTCAACGCGGCAGCGACCGCCGGATGGACAAAGGCCGAGACATCACCGCCGAGCAGGGCGATTTCACGCACCAGCGTCGAGGAGATGAACGACAGATGTTCGGACGGCGTCAGGAACAGGCTTTCAATTTCCGGCGCCAGCCGGCGGTTCATGTTGGCGAGCTGGAATTCGTATTCGAAGTCGGAGACCGCGCGCAGGCCGCGCAGCAAGGCGCTGGCGTGGCGCTGGCGGGCGAAATCGGCCAGCAGCCCCTGGAAGCCGACCACTTCGACATTCGGGAAGGCGCCAAGCACGGTGTTGGCCAGTGCAACCCGCTCGTCGAGTGAAAACAGGGTCTTTTTACTGGTGTGGGCAGCCACCGCTACCACCACCTTGTCGAACAGCCGCGCCGCGCGTTCGACCAAATCGGCATGGCCGTTGGTGAGCGGGTCAAAGGTCCCCGGATAAATGACAGTCTTGCCCATGCCTTGCGCGCCAGCCGATAACGATCTAGAAAGGCACATGGTAACCGATGGCCATGGGCTGACTCAAAGCCCGGACGATGGCGCCGGTAAAGCTGGACTAGCGAAAAACAATGACCAATCCGCTGAATCCCCGTGCCGAACGCCTGCCCGCCAGCTTCAAGGTAGAAGCGAGTTGGGATGGCAGCACCCATGTCTACTCGACCCGCAACATCTCCGACACCGGCATTTTCCTGATCATTGATCAGGGCCCGCGGCCGGTGATCGGCAGCACGATCAAGGTGCGGCTGCAAGGCAACCTCGGCGGTGGCGAAGAACCGCCGACGCTGGACATGCAGGTGGTGCGGATGGAATCGGCCGGAATTGGTTTGCGGTTTCTGGATGTGTAGGCAGATGTGTAAGCAGCGGAGTGGGCTGCGTTGAGTTTTGTTTGGAAGGAGCGACCTTGGTCGCGATTTTCTGATGGTCGCGCGGTATCGAATAATCGCGGCCAAGGCCGCTCCCACAAAAACCATCGCGACCAAGGTCGCTCCTACAACGACGGTTTCGGCATCCCAAACTATTTCAGCGTCGCCG
>DASUEK010000145.1:0-6074 GCA_036275115.1 Permianibacter sp.
AGCCAAGCTGCCGGTCAGACCCTGTTACAACTGACCGGTCGGGTTCGCTGCAGCCAACTCGTTATGCTGTGGTCTATGGCTTGTCTTTCGTGATCAGGAATCCCCTCTTATGGAACAGCACCGTACTTCGGCCCATGACTCTCATCCTGCCTCGCTGCCAGCGCGTGAAGTGGTGCGCTGCGAAGGCGTCAGTCAGCGGGTGCCGACCGCGGAAGGTCCGCTCGATATCCTGACTGACATCAGCTTCGCCATACAGTCTGGTGAGTCGGTGGCGATTGTCGGCGCCTCCGGTTCCGGCAAGTCGACGCTGCTCGGTTTGCTCGCCGGGCTCGATACGCCGAGCCACGGCGACATCTGGCTCGATGGCGAACCGCTGCGTGCGCTCGATGAAGACAGCCGCGCCAGTCTGCGCGCGCGCAAAGTCGGTTTTGTCTTTCAGTCGTTTCATCTGTTGCCGGCGCTGACGGCGCTGGAAAACGTCATGTTGCCGCTCGAAATTGCCGGCCACAGCGATGCCGACAAAACCGCGCGTCACTGGCTGGAGCGGGTCGGTCTTGGCAGCCGTTTGAGCCATACGCCGCGCCAGTTGTCCGGTGGCGAACAGCAACGCGTTGCCATTGCCCGGGCGTTCGCCGCGCAGCCGGCGATTCTGTTCGCCGACGAGCCGACCGGCAACCTCGATCGCGCCACCGGTTCGCGCATCATCGAGCTGTTGTTCAGCCTGAACGCCGAGCAGGGCACGACACTGGTGCTGGTCACCCACGATGACGCGCTCGCGCGCCGCTGTCAGCGTCGCCTGATGCTCGCGGCCGGACGTCTGGTGACGGAGGTAGCGGGATGAAACTCTGGCGTCTCGCTCTGGCGACGCTGCGGCGTGAATGGCGCAGCAGTGAAATCCGCGTACTGTTGCTGGCACTGGCCATTGGCGTGGGCAGTGTCAGCACCACCGGTTTTCTCGGTGATCGGCTTGATCGCGCCATCACCGAACGCGGCGGCGATTTTCTCGGCGCCGATGCCCAGCTCAGCAGCCCGGTACAACTCGAACCGGATCTGCTCGACACCGATCCGCTGAAAACCGGACCGCTTCAGCAAAGCAACGGTCTGGAATTCGCCAGCATGTTGGCGAAAGGCGATGCCTTTCAGCTCGCCAGTGTGCGCGCCATCGATGGCCAGTATCCGTTGCGCGGCAAAGTCGTCATTGCGCCGGATGTAGCAGCCGCTGGCAGCGTGCAAAAAGCGCAGCCGAATCCGGGGGAAATTTTTGTCGACGGCCAGCTGCTGACGCTGCTCAATGTCGCAGTTGGTGACAGCGTTGAAGTCGGTGCCGCCGCGTTTCGCATTGCCGGCATCGTGCAGGACGAACCGGGTCGTGCTGGTGCCGTGTTCGGGCTGGCGCCGCGGGTGTTCATGCGGCTCGATGAAGTCGGTAAAACCGAGGTGGTGCAGCCCGGTAGCCGGGTCACGTGGCTGTATTATTTTGCTGGCGAACCGGAGGCGATCAGCGCGTTCGTCAAGGACAGCAAACCGAAGCTGACCAGCAGCCAGCGTTTGGTCGGTGGCCGCGAAGGTTCGGAAGCGGTCAGTGGCGCGTTTGCCCGCACCAGTCAGTTCGGTTCGCTGGCGAGTCTGGTCAGTCTGCTGATGGCGACGCTGGCCGTGGCACTGGCGGCACGCCGCTACGCGCTGCGCCATTTTGATCAAGCGGCGCTGATGCGCTGCTTCGGGTTGGCGAGCGCGGATCTGCGCAGCTTTTATGCGCTGCAATTGTTGTTGCTCGGTGTCATCGGCAGCGTCATTGGTTTGCTGATTGGCTATGGCGGTCACTGGCTGCTGCTGCAATCGTTTGCACCGGATTTGGCCGAGCGCCTGCCGCCGGTCAGTCCGCAGCCCGTGATTGCCGGTTTGGGCAGCGGTTTGCTGGCGCTGTCGGGCGCGGCGTTGCCGTCCTTGCTGCGTTTGTCGCAAGTGCCGCCGCTGCGGGTGCTGCGCCGGGAAATGGTGCCGCTGACCCGCGGCGCCTGGGCACTGGTGCTGCTCAGCTTGTCGTTGCTGGTGCTGCTCTGCTGGTGGTATGCCGGCAGCGTCAGAATGGTCGCGATTTTCATCGGCGCGCTGGCGGCGTTTGCCGTGGTGCTGTGGGGGCTGTCGCTGGTGACGCTGCAAAGTGGCCATCTGCTGCGCAAGCTGTCGCCGGGCGCGCTGCGTTTTGGCATCGCGCAGTTGCTGCGGCACCGTTATGCCGCCAGCATCCAGCTCGGCGCGTTTGCCTTGGCGCTGCTGCTGATGGGTTCGGTGGCGCTGGTGCGCACCGATCTGATCGACAGCTGGCAGCAGCAATTGCCACCGGATGCCCCGAATCATTTCTTGGTGAACATTGCGCCGGAACAGGATGCACAAGTGACGGCGTTTCTTGCTGAGCGCAACCTGAAAGTCTCGCGCAGTTATGCGATGGTGCGTGGCCGCCTGACCGGCAAGGCCGGCAAGGATATTCGTGACATGGTGCCGGAAGCGGCCCGTGAAGATAACCAGCTGCGGCGCGAGCTTAATCTCACTTGGAGCGAGGCGCTGCCGCCGAACAACACCATTACCGCCGGTGAGTGGCATGGCACCAGCACCACGGGTCAGATCTCGATGGAAGACAAGCTGGCAAAACGGCTCGGCATCCAGCTTGGCGATGTGCTGACCTTCACCATTGCTGATCGCGAGATCAGCTTGCCGGTAACCAGTTTTCGTGAAGTGAAGTGGGATTCGATGCAGCCGAACTTCTTCGTCATTTTCTCGCCCGGCACGCTCGACGGTTACCCGGCGAGTTTCATTTCGGCGATGCATGTGCCGAGCGAGGACACGAGCACGTTGCCGGCGTTCGTGCAGGCCTTCCCGACCGTCACGGTGATCGCGCTCGACCGCATCATCCGCGATGTCCAGAAAGTCATCGCTCAGGTCGTTGTCGCGGTCGAGCTGCTGCTGTCGTTCCTGTTGCTGTCCGGCGTGGCGGTGTTGATCGCAGCCTTGCTGGCCAGTCTGGATGAGCGCCGCCGTGAGGCGGTCGTACTACGTACGCTCGGCGCCAGCCGCGGTTTCCTGCAGCGCAGCCTGCTCGCTGAGTTCAGTCTGCTCGGCCTGCTGGCGGGCCTGCTGGCGGCCGCCGGCACCGAAGGCGTCGCAGCGCTCATAAACGGTCAAGTCTTTGATTTGGAAGCACGTTTTCACCCATGGCTGTGGTTATCGGCACCGCTGATCGGGGCGGTGATTGTGGCCCTGTCCGGCACGCTGGCGACGCGCCGGATCCAGCAGGTCAGCCCGGCCGTGGCGCTGCGGGAAACCGCCTGATCGTGGTCCGGGCTTTGCGCAAGGACGCGAAAACCCGCTATGGTAAAAAAAGACAAGGTGAACGGGTCGCTTGACCCGGGCTTGCTCCGGCACCTATAAAGCGCCGCCTGTGTGGCGCACTTTCCGGAACTTGCGTCACCTGCTGCCGACGGTCGGCGCCCTGCATATATAGGTAGGGCTGCCGGTCGCCGGACCTTTCGCCCGGCACCTTGCCGGGCTTTACGTTACGGGACCCTAGACATCGTCATGTCAAAATCGCTGGTCATTGTGGAGTCGCCGGCCAAGGCCAAGACCATCAACAAATACCTCGGCAAGGATTTCATTGTGAAATCCAGTGTCGGCCACGTTCGCGATTTGCCCACCGGTGCCAAGACCGAAGAAGAAGGTGGCGAACCGAAACCCAAGAAAACCGTCGCCAAAAGCAAGGCGCTGGCGATCGATCCGAAAATCAAGGAACGGCAGAAACTGTTCGAGCGCATGGGCATCAACCCGGAAAAAGGGTGGGATGCGCGTTACCAGATTCTTCCGGGCAAAGAAAAAGTCATCAAGGATCTGAAAGAAGCCGCCGAGAAAGTCGACACCGTCTATCTGGCAACCGACTTGGACCGCGAAGGGGAAGCCATTGCCTGGCACCTGCGCGAGATCATCGGTGGCGAACCGAAGCGCTTCAAGCGCGTGGTGTTCAACGAAATCACCAAGAAAGCGATTCAGGAAGCGTTCGCCGATCCGGGCGATCTCGACATGAATTACGTCAACGCCCAGCAAGCGCGCCGTTTCCTCGACCGCGTGGTCGGTTACATGGTGTCGCCGCTGCTGTGGAAGAAAGTCGCGCGCGGCCTCTCGGCCGGTCGGGTGCAGTCGGTCGCGGTGCGGCTGATCACCGAGCGTGAACGCGAAATCCGCGCGTTCATTCCGGAAGAGTATTGGGATGTCCACGCCAAGCTCGGGTCGAGCAAAGGCGAGGTGACGATGGAAGTCGCCAAAGAAGGCGGCAAGGAATTCCGTCCCACCAACGAGGCTGACACCAAAGCAGCGATGGCGCGGCTGGAAAAGGCCAACATCGTCATCAGCAAGCGCGAAGACAAGCCGAGCAAGTCCTCGCCGAACGCGCCGTTCACCACCTCGACCCTGCAACAGGCGGCCAGCAACCGCATGGGTTTCAGCGTCAAGAAAACCATGACACTGGCGCAGCGCCTGTACGAAGCCGGTCACATCACCTATATGCGTACCGACAGCACCAATCTGTCGGAAGATGCGCTGCACGCCGTGCGTGAATTCATCAACAAGGAATTCGGGGAAAAGTATCTGCCGCCGCGCGCGCACTACTACAGCAGCAAGGAAGGCGCGCAAGAGGCGCACGAAGCCATTCGCCCGACCAACGTCCAGATCAAACCGGGCGCGTTGTCGGACATGGAGGAAGACGCGCAGAAGCTGTATCAGCTGATCTGGCGTCAATTCGTTGCCTGCCAGATGACCAATGCCGAATACGACACCACCGGCATCGTTGCCTCTGCAGGTAGTTTCGAGCTACGCGTGCGTGGCCGCGTGCTGCGTTTCGACGGCTGGACTCGCGTGCTGCCGCCGCAGAAGAAAAGCGATGAAGACGTCGAGCTGCCGGATCTGAAAGAAGGCGACAAGCTGTCGCTGAACGAACTGTTGCCGAAACAGCATTTCACCAAACCGACCGCGCGCTTCACCGAAGCAACGCTGGTCCGCGAGCTGGAAAAACGCGGCATTGGCCGGCCGTCGACCTATGCGGCGATCATCTCGACCATTCAGGATCGCGGCTACGTGTCGCTGAAGCAGCGCCGGTTCTACGCCGAAAAAATGGGCGAGATCGTTACCGATCGGCTGGTCGAGTCGTTCAGCAACCTGCTCGATTACAGCTTCACCGCCCAGATGGAACAGCAGCTCGACGTGGTCGCGCAAGGCGATGCCGACTGGAAAGGCACGCTCGACGAGTTCTACGCCGATTTCGTCAAAAAGCTGGAAGCCGCGGAAGGCGATCGCGGCGGCATGCGCTGGTCGCAGCCGGTCGAAACCAGCATTGCCTGTCCGGATTGTGGCCGCGCGATGGCGATTCGCACTGCCACCACCGGCGTGTTCCTCGGCTGCACCGGCTTCAACCTGCCGCCGAAAGAGCGCTGCAAGAAAACCATCAATCTGCTCAGTGCCGATGAAGTCGTCTCGACCGAGGACGAAGAAGCCGAAGCGCTGGAGCTGCGCGCCAAGAAGCGCTGCCCGAAATGCGGCACCGCGATGTCGGCCTACATGGTCGACGAAGGTCGCAAGCTGCACGTCTGTGGCAACAACCCGGAATGCGATGGCTATGTCATCGAGCAGGGGTCGTTCCGCTTGAAGGGCTACGAAGGCCCGATCATCCAGTGCGAGAAATGCAGCAGCGACATGCAGCTGAAAGTCGGCCGGTTCGGCAAATATTTTGGCTGCACCAACACCAGCTGTGGCAATACCCGCAAATTGCTGCGCAACGGTCAGGCCGCACCGCCGCGTGAAGATCCGATCCCGATGCCGCACCTCAAGTGCGACAAGGCTGATGACCATTACATTCTGCGGGATGGTGCTGCAGGCCTGTTCCTTGCCGCCAGCAAGTTCCCGAAAATCCGGGAAACCCGGCCGCCGAAAATCAGCGAGCTGAAAACGGTCAAGGATCAGTTGCACGAAAAATTCCGCTATCTGCTGCAAGCGCCGGAAACCGATCCGGAAGGCAATGTCACGGTGCTGCG
>DASUEK010000146.1:0-2016 GCA_036275115.1 Permianibacter sp.
CCCCGGCCAGCGCATTGCGGAATCCGCTTGAGCACCGGCCCTCGCGCCGTTCATCGCAAGCCCGTATGATCGCTCTCCCCGTCGCCATTGCAGTGCTACGCCCCGCATGATCTCGCACGTCAAAAAATACCTGTTGATGACGCTGGGTATCGTGGCCTTGCTGCTGGCGCTGGTTGGCATCGTCCTGCCGATTCTGCCGACCACACCGTGGGTGATCGTCGCGGCCTACTGCTTTGCCAAAGCCGAACCGAAATGGGAACGCTGGCTGGTCGAGCACCCGAAATTCGGCCACTACATCGTGGCCTGGCGCGATCGGCAAGCGATTCCGCGCGGCGGCAAATGGGCAGCCGGCATCATGCTGGCGATCAGCGCGGCGGTTGGCTGGCTCCGCTTGCCGGTGGAATGGGCGTGGCTGCCATCGGTGGTGGCGATTCTCGTTGGCGCTTGGATCTGGTCGCGGCCGGACAATTGAAAACGCAGCGCTTCGGCGCTGCGTTTTCTCTTCCCTGAAAGACCGTGAACCTACTCAACGGCGATCGTTCAGCTCACGCTGACGGCTCTGTCCGCGCCACTGCTGTTCCGACAAGGTCAGCGCTTGCGCTTGCTTGTGCAGAATCGCCAGACGCGACTGATCGGTCAATTGCAGGTCTTGGATATACAACGGGCCGGTGACGCCCGCGTCGTGCAGCAGCTGCTTGTCGAGCTGCAGCGTCACCGCCTTGCGGCCGGATTCGATCCACTCCGCCGTGGCCGCGAACGCCACCGGACGCACCATGCCGGCCGCGTCTTTGCCGCTGATCACCGCCCGCACTTCGTAACGCCCCGGGCTCGCCACCGTGACCGGCACCGACAGCCGCAGCGCATTCGCGCTCTTGCTGACGTCCACCGTGCGCTCCAGCCGGGCACTGGCGGCGGCGAACGCGAATGCGCTACGCACTTGCCGTTCGATCGCGAAGCCGTTGTGCTCGGCTTTCAGGGTCCACTCCACTTCCCACAGACCGGGCGCGTCGCCGCTCGGCAGATCCAAGGCTTGGGCAATGTGCCAGCTGCTGTTTTTGCCGCGCCGCACGTCAAGTGGCAGGCGACGGCCATCCGGCGTCAGCAACGTGGCGCTGGCGCTTTTGGCCGCGATGGCAACGCCATCGCGCATCAACACACCATCGACATCGAGGCTGTTGCCGGCGAGCACGGTGTGGCTGCGGTGTTTGGATTGCAGCCGATACGGACTCGCCGGTTCGAACACCTGAATCAGGTATTCGGTGTCGTCTGCCACCGCGGTTTTGGCTTTCAACTGAAACACGCCGGCACCGAGATCGGCATCCAGTTTTGCCGCCACGCCACCGCGCAATACTGGCAACGCCGCCGGCTCATCTTTGGCGGCCTGATACAGCGAATTGGCCGACGCCGACAGTGACTGCTCGCGGCCTTGCGGGCTGCGCAGCAGCAAACCTTCCGGCTCGATCAGCACGGCGTTTTTCTGCGCTTGCCCGAACGATGACTGGGCACTGACGCGCAGCATCGCGCCCGGCGCCGTGGTCGGCAAATCAATGCCGCGGTTCAGTTCGGTGCCCGACACCTTGCGCCAGTATTCGCGGCTTTCGACCGGTTCCGGTTTGGCGTTCAGCGCCAGCGGCGCATCCATGTCGAGCGCATAGCTCACCGCGACCCGATCGCGATTGTCGTTTTGCCACGGCGCGACGACGGCCGGGCGCAGAGCCGACGCCGACAGATCGCCGGCTTTGTTCGCCTGCAAACGCATGCTCTCGGCCTGCACCGGACCGGCAAGGGTGGCAACGGCAAACGCCAGCAACGGCAGAATGAAAGTATTTTTCATGTTCGGTTCCTCACAGGTCGTTACGCAGGATCACGTCCAGGCCAAAGCACTTTTTCCGGCTTTGGTTGTGGCTCAGCGGCTCGCTGCCATTGGTGCGACTGGTGTCGTTGAACCAGAGCGAGCCGGCGCCGCGTTGTGAGGAGCAATTGAGGAAACCATCGGAGCAGCTGTCGAGCCAGTTC